>JACQVX010000247.1 GCA_016209495.1 Planctomycetota bacterium | reverse complement strand
TCTCGTCACCTTGGTCGCCGTGAAAGAATCACTGCTACATTCGGCCGGCTGCGAAGGTCGCTGGCTTTGTCGCCGCTCCTCCGCGTATCTCTCCATTGATACGCGTCGTCGCGGCTCCTCGCCAGTGAACTTCTCGCTCGGCCTCGGTGTTTCACGCAGTCATTCTTTCACGACTCCCTACCATCCAGGGGAGGCCCGGACCCAGCGCCACACCTCCCGGAGCCCGGGCCGCTTTCCGTAGAGGAGGAGCCCGATGCGGAAGAGCCTCGCCGAGACCCGCAGGGCGAGCACGATGGTCACCAGGAGGACCAGGGCGGAGAGCGGGAGTTCCCACCACGGGAGCTGTCCCGTGGCCAGGCGCATGAGCAGGGTCACCGGGGCGGTCAGGGGGAAGTAGGATAGGACGCGGGCCATGGCCCCGTTCGGCTCGTCGGCTATGGAGAGCAGGAAGACGAAGGGCAGGGCGCAGGCCAGGCCCCAGATGTTCCCGACCTGCTGCGCCTCCCGGAGGCTCCCCCCCAGCGCCCCGAAGCCCACGGTCAGGGAACCGCAGAGGAGGAAGCCCAGCAGGAAGTAGACGAAGGAGGCCACCATCGTCAGGGGCCCCACCTCCACGAAGGAGAGGAGGGCCGCCGCCGGCGCGACACCGATGCCCACCCATACGGCGAGCTGGAGGAGCCCGGCCCCGCCCAGCCCCACCAGCTTCCCGGCCAGGAGCTCCTCGGGGCTCACCGAGGCCAGGAGGACCTCGATCACGCGGGTCTCCTTCTCCTCCACCACGCCGGAGACCAGGTAGGTGCTGCTCATCATCAAGGATACGACCAGGAGCACCGCGAAGGCGTAGGGGACGCCGACGGAGCCCAGGCGCGCCCACTCGTCCCCCTCCAGGGGCTCACCCTCCGCGAGGGTGTAGTTCCGGGTGAACTGGCTCTCCAGGACCCGGTCCCGGGCCGCCGCCGGGACCGCCCCCCCCAGGAGGCCCGCCCCCATGGCCCGCTTGACCAGCCGCCCCCCACCGGGGGTCCGGCCTCCCAGGAGTCCCCGCTCGGGGGCATACCAGCTCACCACGCCGCTCTCCAGGTAGTCTTCCGGCACCACGAAGTAGCCGGTGACGCGCCCGTCGCTCGTGGCCGCCCGGGCCGCGGCCTCGTCGGGGAACTCCAGGACCTCCGAGGGGAGGGACCCCGACGCCTCTTCCCACCGCTGCCCCGGCAGGGCCTCCAGGCCCTGGGCGTCCCACCAGCGCCGCACGCGCTCCGTCTCGCGCGGGATGTGGGAGCGGGCCCATTCCGCGTCGAAGAACCCGGAGCGGTCCACCACCCCGATGGCCACTGCCCTCCCCATGCGGTCCATGGCGAGGTAGCCGGGCACCGTGGTCAGGAGCGCCAGTCCGGCGAAGAAGAAGGGCATCCCCAGGGTCATCACCAGGTAGGCGGGACGCCGCACGGCGGCCAGGAACTCGCGGCGGGCCACGGTCCCCGCGCGCCCCCAGAGGAAGGGGCCGCCCACGGGCCTAGCCCTCCCCCGCGAGGCGGACGAAGATGTCCTCCAGGGGCGTCACGGCGGGCTCGAGGGACTCCAGCTCCAGCCCCGCGGCCACCGCCGCCCGGAGGAAGTCCGCGGGCCGGACCCCCTCCCGCAGGGTGAGGTGCATCCGCGCGTCCCGCACCCGGGCCCGCTCGACCACCTCCAGGCCCGCCACGCCGGGGTGCGCGCCCCGCACCCAGACCGCGTTCTCGCTGTGGCGCGAGCGTACCTCCGCCAGAGGGCCCTCCAGGACCACGCGCCCGCGGTGGATCATGAGGAGCCGGTCGCAGAGGGCCTCCACCTGCTCCATCCGGTGGGTGGAGAGCAGGACCGTGCACCCTGCCCCGGCGCGCTCCCGCACCAGCTCCGACACCTGGCGGACGTTCACCGGGTCAAGGCCGCTGAAGGGCTCGTCCAGGATCAGGACCTGCGGGCGGTGCACCAGGGCCGACAGGAGCTGCACCTTCTGCTGCATCCCCTTGGAGAGGGTCTCGACCCTCTGGGCGGCCTGGGCCGCGAGGCCGAAGCGCTCCAGGAGGCCCGCGGCGCCCTCGTGGGCCTCGCGCTCGCCCATGCCTTTGAGACGCCCGAGGTACTCCAGCACCTCCAGGACCCGGGCGCGGCGGTAGAGCCCGCGCTCCTCCGGGAGGTAGCCGATGCGGTCGCGGCCCGGACGATCCAGGGGCCGGCCGTCGAAGCGCACCTCCCCGCGGTCGGGCCGGATGATGTCCAGGAGCATGCGGATGAGGCTGGTCTTGCCGGCCCCGTTGGGGCCCAGGAGGGCGAAGACCTCGCCCGGGACCAGCTCGAAGGCGACGTCCCGCACCGCCTCCACGCCGTGGAAGGACTTGGACACCCCGTCCACGCGGACGCGGACCAAGCCTCTACTCCAGCGCGTCCAGGGTGATCTCCACGTTCACGTCCACGCCCATGTCCAGGACCCCGGCGATGCGGATCGGGACCCGCGTGCGACGGTCCACCCAGAGGGCCAGGAGCTTGTTGAGGCCGAAGGGACCCATGAAGGCCCCCGTGCCGCTCACCAGCTCATGGGGCATGTCCAGGCGGACGGCGTCGAAGGTCCCGGCCCCCACGGTCAGATCCGCCTCCTCATCCACCCCGATGTGGTACATCCAGGATGCGGTCCCGGTGATGACGTGCAGGTCGCGGCGAGGGGCCCCCACCGTGGGGTCGAAGGACCGCGCCGCGTACATGGCCGTGAGGACGTCGAAGGCGGGCCCCGCGAGCGGGTGGCGCGCCAGCTCGACCCACTGGCCATGGGGCTCGGCGGCGCAGGCGACGCCGTCGCAGTGCTCGCGCACCTTGTAGCGGGGCCCCACCCAGAAGCGCCGGTATTCCCGTTCCACCTGGTGCGCCGCCAGGGCGCAGCCCTTGCCGCCGCAGTGGACCAGCCTCCGGTGCACCGCCTCGCCCCCCTCGAAGTCGATGCGGGTCTCCACCAGCTCGGACCCCCGCTGGGAGAACCGGTAGCTCGAGGGCCGGAGGTCCTCCGGGAGGCAGGAGCTGCGCATCGTGGCGTCCACCCCGAAGCCCAGGTAACCGCCCCGCGCGCGGGCCTCGAAGACCACCGCGCCCGGCGTCTCTCCGGAGGCCCCCTCGCCGGGCTCCACGCGGGTGTCGAAGGAGGCCTGGCCCACGTCGGCCCCGATGAAGCGCATCCCCTTCCAGACCCGGACGCGGTAGACCAGACGCTCCCCCGCCCTCACGAAGGGGTGGAGCCCCGGCGACGGCGGGGCGTCCTGGCCGCCCAGGGGCGCCAGGGCCGCGCCCACCAGGGCCAGCCCGACCGCGAGCGCCCGTGCAGGGTGGCGAGTCATGGGAGGGAGAGTATAGCGCCACGCCTTCCGCCATGTATGCTGTGCCCCATGCGCCCCCACCCCATCCTCGCCGCCGCCACCGGACTCGCCATGGCCTCGCTCGCCGGCTGCGCTGGCGGCACGGCCTTCCACGACCTGGACACGAGCCGCCCGGTCCTGGAGTCCGCGGGCGAGGTGGAACGGCGCCTCTCGCGCCTGAGAGGCCTGCCCTTCCGGAAGCCCGTGGAAAAGGGGACCCAGGACGAGAAGGCCCTCCGGGGCTTCCTGGAGGAGGAGTTCGCCCGGGAGCTGCCCCCGGAGGAGCGCCGCGACGCGTCCGTGGCCCTGGCCGCGGTGGGGCTGTTGCCCCCGGGCTACGAGATGGACGAGGGGCTCCTGGACCTGCTGGTGGAGCAGGTTGCGGGCTACTACGACCCGCGCACCGAGCGGTTCCAGATCGTCGAGAAGGGGGGCGGCGCGGGCGTGGCCCCGTCCAGGCGGGTGGAGCAGCGCTTCGTCCTCTCCCACGAGCTGACCCACGCCCTCCAGGACCAGCACTTCGACCTGGAGGGATTCCTCGAGGTGGAGTCCAACGAGGACGAGGCCGTCGCCCGCAAGTCCCTGGTGGAGGGCGAGGCCATGGTCCTGGCCCTGGACGAGGTCCTCTTCCCCGCCGTCTTCGATGCCCGGACGATCACGCGGCTCTCCCTCTGGTTCACCCGGAAGGCCTCCGCGGCCATGATGAACCAGGAGGGATACGAGGAGCTGGCCCGCGCCCCGCGCTACCTCCGGGAGAACCTCCTGTTCCAGTACACCGAGGGGGCCTCTTTCGCCCTGGCGGTGCGTGACCGCCTGGGCTGGCGCGGGGTGGACGAGGCCTACGCCGACCCCCCGCGCTCGACGGAGCAGGTCCTGCACCCGGTGAAGTACCTGGACCAGCGCGACACCCCCTGGCGCTTCGCCATGCCGGACCTGGGGCCGATGCTCCCGGAGGGGGCGCGAGAGGTAGGCCAGGACACCCTGGGGGAGCTGAACACCCGGCTCGTCTTCGACGAGCACACCGGGGAGGGGAGCGGGCTCAGGGCCTCCAGGGGCTGGGGCGGCGATCGCTACTCGGTCTGGGAGCTGGGGGAAGGGGGGCCCACGGTCCTGGCCTGGGCCACTCGCTGGGACACGGGGCGCGACGCACGGGAGTTCGTCTCGGCCTACGTCCGGCTCGCCGCCGCGCGCTGGACCGGCTCCTCGGTGACCCGGACGATCGCGGGGGCGGCCTGGGAGTCGGAGGCCCGCCGGGGACGGCTCCTCCGCGAGGGCAACCGGGTGACGGTGGTGGAGGGCCCGCCCCTGGGGGAGGTGGATCTGGGTCGCATCCAGGCGGCCCTGGCGGCGGGGGCCTGGACCCGGGAGGAGGTGCCGGTCTCCCGGCGCCTCCCCGCCGCGCTGGCCTGGGCCGTGGATCACGCGCGACTCGCCACCGGGAGCCGGACCTCCCTCCTCCTGGGGCTGGGCTGGAGCCACCTGGCCCACCGCCACGGCTACCGGGATTCGACCCTGGCGGGCCTGGGCTGGTCCCTGGAGCGGAACCGGGACCTCTCCTACGCCTCCATCGGGTGGGGAACGGTCTTCGACTACAAGCGGAACCGCAACGCCGACGCGACCCGGCTCCGTGCCCTGGCCTCGCTCGTGGGCTACGACCGGGATGGGGACGAGCGCACGCTGTCGCTCCTGTGGGTCCTGCACATCCCCCTGCCTTGAGATGCCCGGCCCGCGCGAGCCTGCGACCGCCCTGGGGCGGGCCGTGGAGGCCTCCGCCCGGGCGGCCCGGACGGGCTTCGACTGGCCGGGCCCCACGGAGGTCCTGCGCAAGCTGGAGGAGGAGGCGGGGGAGCTAGGGCGGGCCCTGGCCGCCGACGATGCGGCGGCGGTCGAGGAGGAGCTGGGCGACCTCCTCTTCGCGGCGGCGAACCTCGCGCGCAAGCTGGGCGTGGGGCCCGAGGCGGCCCTGGAGGCGGCCACGGACAAGTTCCAGCGGCGTTTCGAGCGTCTCCAGGTCCTGCGCCAGGAGCGGGGCCTGGGGGGGCCAGGGCCGGGGGGCGTGGACCTGGACGCCCTGGAGGGGCTCTGGGCCGAGGTCAAACGGCAGGAGCGGGAGGGCCGCGGTTGACGGAGCTGCCGGCGGTGGGCGAGGGCACCACCCTGGACCTGCTCCCGGCCGCGGGCGCCGCGGGGGGCGGCCCGGCGGGGCCTGCCCCGGCGCTGGAGCGTCTCGTCGTGCTGGGACGGCTGGGCGCCGGCGGCATGGGCACCGTGTGGCGGGCCCGGCAGCTGGGCCTGGGGCGGGAGGTCGCCCTGAAGGTCCTCTCCGGCCACCGCCTGGACTCGCTGGAGGCGCGGGAGCGCTTCCACCTGGAGGCGGTGGCCGCCGCCAACCTGGACCACCCCGGCATCGTACGGGTCCATGCCTTCGGCGAGCACGCCGGGCTCCCCTGGTTCGTCATGGAACTGGTGGAGGGACCCAGCCTGGCACGTCTCCTGGAAGAGGGCGGCCCGCCGGGGCCGCTGCAGGCCGCACGGTGGGTCGCGGAGGCGGCGAGGGCGGTGGACCACGCCCACCGGCGAGGAGTGGTCCACCGGGACCTGAAGCCGGCCAACCTCCTCCTGGGCGGGGACGGCCGTCTCCGCGTGACGGACTTCGGCGTGGCGCGGGTGGAGGGGCCCCTGGCCGGGGCGGTGCCCCGGGAGCCCACGGAAGAGGGGATCTCCCTGGGGACCCCGGCCTACATGGCCCCGGAGCAGCGCCTGGGCGACCGGCGGAGGGTGGGCCCCACGACGGACGTCTACGCCCTGGGGCTCGTCCTCCGCGAGTGCGCCGGCGAGCCACCGGGAGCGGGGCTGGAGGCCGTGGTCCGGCGCGCCACCGCCTTCCAGCCGGAGGCGCGCTACCCCACGGCCCTGGCGCTGGCCGAGGACCTCGAGGCGTGGCTGGCCACGCAACCGCGCGAGCGACCGCTCCGCGCGGCGGCCTGGCCGCGGTGGAGACGCCTCGCGGCGGCCCTGGCCTCCGTGGCGGCCTTCGGCGCCGCGGCCGGCGTGGGCGCCTGGCGAGGGTCCCCGGGCGCCCCCGAGGTCGCCGGTGCCCCGGCCGGGCGGGGGGGCGCCGCCCGGACGGCCCTTGCCCGGGAGGCCTTGGGGCGGCCCCTGGAGACGCGAGCGGCCCTCGAAGAGGCCCTGGCCGCGGACCCGGCGGACCGGGAGGCCCTGGAGGCCTTTGTCCTCTGGGCGGCCATCCACCAGGAGCCCGCGCGGGCCGGCACCGCCTGGCGGCGCCTGGAGCGGCTCCACGACGCGGCGAGCTTCGCGGGGCTGGGCGAGCGCGTGGGCCACCTCCCGGGGGTCTCCCGGGAGG
>JACQVX010000246.1 GCA_016209495.1 Planctomycetota bacterium | reverse complement strand
GGCGGGATCCCGGTCAGGTCGAACTGGCCCAGGAGGCGGTTGTGCGCCGCCATCTCCCGCTCGCCCTGGTAGACCTTGATGGTCACTGCCGGCTGGCTGTCGGCGGCGGTGCTGAAGACCTCCTTGCGGGAGGTGGGGATGGTGGTGTTGCGCTCGATGAGCTTCGTCATGACGCCGCCCAGGGTCTCGATCCCCAGGGACAGGGGCGTCACGTCCAGGAGGAGGACGTCGTGGACGTCCCCGGAGAGGACGCCGCCCTGGATGGCGGCCCCCACGGCCACCACCTCGTCCGGGTTGACGCTGCGGTTGGGCTCCTTGCCCCCGAAGAGGGCCTTCACGAAGGCCTGCACCGCCGGGGTGCGCGTGGAGCCACCCACCAGGACCACCTCGTCGATCTCCGAGGGCTTGAGCCCCGCGTCCTTGAGGCACTGCACCACCGGGCCGCGGCAGCGCTCCACCAGGTGCTCCGTGAGCTGATCGAACCGGGCCCGGGTGAGGGTCTTGTTCATGTGCAGCGGGCCCCGATCCGGGAGGGCGGTGATGAAGGGGAGGTTGATGTCGGTCTGGGAGGAGGACGACAGCTCGCACTTGGCCTTCTCGCAGGCCTCCTTGAGGCGCTGCAGGGCCATCTGGTCCTTGCGCAGGACTACGCCGGTCTCCTTCCGGAACTCGTCCGCCACCGTGTTGATGAGGACGTCGTCGAAGTCGTCGCCCCCCAGGTGGGTGTCCCCGTTGGTGGCCTTCACCTCCACCACGTTGTCCCCCACCTCCAGGACGGAGATGTCGAAGGTACCGCCCCCCAGGTCGAAGACGGCGATCTTCTCGTCCTTCTTCTTGTCCAGGCCGTAGGCCAGGGCCGCCGCGGTGGGCTCGTTGATGATCCGCTTCACCTCGAGGCCCGCGACGCGCCCGGCGTCCTTCGTGGCCTGGCGCTGGCCGTCGTTGAAGTAGGCCGGGACCGTGATGACCGCCTCGGTCACCGGCTCGCCCAGGTAGTTCTCCGCGGTCTCCTTGAGGCTCTGGAGGATCATGGCCGAGATCTCCGGCGGCGTGTGCTCCTTCCCCCGGACCCGCACCCGGACCAGCTCCTCGGTCCCGCCCACGACCTCGTAGGGGACCATCTTCTCCTCCCTCTTCACCTCGCTGTGGCGCCGCCCCATGAACCGCTTGATGGAGAAGATGGTGTTCCGGGGGTTCGTCACCGCCTGGCGCCGCGCCACGATGCCCACGTGGCGGTCGCCCCCCTCGGTGAAGGCCACCACCGAGGGGGTGAGGCGGGAACCCTCCTTGTTGGTGATCACCGTGGGCTCGTCCCCCTCCATGACCGCGACGACGGAGTTGGTCGTGCCCAGGTCGATGCCGATGATCTTGCCCATGGCGCTGCCTCCCTTGCGATGGTACGCCGACCGGGGCATGCCAAAGTCCGTGCCGTCCCGCAGGGCGCGGCCCCGGTTGCGTCCCGCGCCGCTGGCGCTCTGCCAGGCTGGACCTCCACCCGGCCGGCGCTGCCACCCTGACAGACAGGGTCGGGGCTCAACGCAGAGAGTATTCCTTGATCCGGCGGTAGAGCGTGCGTTCCCCGATGCCCAGGATCCGCGCGGCCTCCTCGCGGTTGCCACCCACCATGGCCAGGGTCGCGTGGATCAGCTCCCGCTCCACGTCGGCCATGGTCATCCCGGCCAGGGCCGCCAGCCCCGCGGGGCGATCCCGCGACTCGGCCACGTCGGGCGGGATGTCCTCCGCCTCCAGGGTCTCGCCCTTGGCCGTCACGACCATGTTCTCGATGCAGTTGCGCAGCTCCCTCACGTTCCCCGGCCACCCGTGGCGGGCCATGGCCTTCCGGGCCGCGGCGCTCATCCCCGTGACCTGCTTGCCGTGGCGCCGGGAGAACTCCCGGAGGAAGGTATCGATGAGCAAGGGCAGGTCCCCCGACCGCGCCCGGAGGGGCGGCAGGTCGACGGAGACCACCTTGAGCCGGTAGTAGAGGTCCTTGCGGAAGCCCCGTTCCTCGACCGCGCGCTCCAGGTTCGCGTTGGTGGCGGCGATGAGGCGCACGTCCACCCGGATGGACTCGTTGGACCCCACCCGGACGATCTCCCGCTCCTCCAGGACGCGCAAGAGCTTGATCTGCGTGGTGAGGGGCATGTCCCCCACCTCGTCCAGGAACAGCGTCCCGCCGTCGGCGTACTCGAAACGGCCCTTGCGCTGGTTGACGGCGCCGGTGAAGGCCCCCTTCTCGTGGCCGAAGAGCTCGCTCTCCAGGATCGTCTCCGAGAGGGCCGCGCAGTTGAGGCCCACGAAGGCCCGATCCCTGCGGGACGAGTTGTGGTGGATGGTCTTCGCCACCAGCTCCTTCCCCGTCCCGCTCTCCCCCGTGATGAGGACCGTGGCGGTGGTATCGGCGATCTGGGCCAGGGTCTCCACCACGGCGCGCATGGGGGGGCTGTTCCCCACGATGGCCTCGAAGCCGTAGCGGCTGGCGATCTGCCGCCGCAGGGCCAGGATGTCCCGGCGCAGGTCCCGGGTCTGGATGGCGTTGCGCACCATCTCGCGGAGCTGCTCGAGCTGCAGGGGCTTCTCCAGGAAGAAGTGGGCCCCCTCCTTCATCGCGCGGACCGCCTCCTGCACGCCCCCCTGCCCCGAGATGACGATGACCTGGGTCTCCGGGTACCGCTCCTTCACGACCCGGAGGAGGTCGATCCCCCCCAGGCCTTTCATCACCAGGTCCGTGACCACCACGTCCGCCTCTTCCGTGGAGAGGAGCTCCAGCCCCTCCTCCCCACTCTCCGCCACGCGGCACTCGAATCCTGCCCGCTCCAGCCCCTCGGCGCTCGCCTCCGCGTGGGGCCGCTGGTCGTCCACCACCAGTACACGCCCGCGGGGTTCCGTCACGGGCGGATCTCCTTCGCGGCGAACGCGGGAATGCGGATGGTGAAACGCGTCCCCTTGCCCTCCTCGCTCCGCACCTCCAGGCGTCCCCCGTGACGCTCGACGATGCTGCGCGTCGTGGGGAGGCCCAGACCGCTCCCGCCCGGCTTCGTGGAGTAGAAGACGTCGAAGATCCGTTCCAGCCGCGAGGGAGGCATCCCGACGCCGGTGTCCGTCACCTCCAGGAGGACCTCGGGGCCCTGGGCCCAGGACCGGACGATCAGCTCGCCACCCCGTGGCATGGCCTGCTGGGCGTTGATGACCAGGTTGAGGAGGGCCTGCTTCAGGAGGCGCGCGTCGGCCTGGATGGTCGGGAGCGTGCCGTCCAGGTCCGTCCGCACCCGGATGCCCCTCTGCTCGCAATCGCCCGCCACGAAGCGGAGGACCTCCTCCGCTACCCGGTTGGCGTTGCAGTCCACGGGCTCGATCCGGTGGCTGGTGACGTACCGCAGGAAGTCGTTGAGGATCTCCTCCAGGCGCCGGGTCTCCGCGAGCAGGACGTCGATCTTCCGCAGGCTGCGCTGCTCCTTGGGGAGCTCCGCGTGTTCCCAGTCCTCCCGGAGGAGCTGGAGGTTGATGGTGAGGGCGCTCAGGGGGTTCTTGATCTCGTGGATCAGCGCGCCCACCAGCCGGGCCAGGAGCTCGTAGTCGGTCGCGGTCTGGGGTTGCGGTTCCATCGCGCTGGGGGGGTGGACGCGGGCGCATTCTAGCCATGCGGCCCGGTGAGTCAACCCGGCCTCATCACTTCGTGCGGAGCCGAGCCCGCACCCGGGAGAGGGCGTGGTCGGGGCCCGGGGTGCCCAAGCAGGCCCACCCTGGCGCCGGGGACAGGGAATGGACGTTGCTCCCCCCCGGCCGTGCGTAGACTCCTCGCCCTGATCCTCCTGGTGGGCTGCCAGCGGGAGTACGAGCCCCGGGCCATCGTCCTCACCCCCTCCGGCACCCAGGGCGGCGAGGTCCCGGTGGACTTCATCCTGAAGCACCGCGACCGGGACTACCTGGACGCGGAGGTGGCCTGGTCCAGCGACGGCGGGGCCAGCTACCGGCCGGCCTCCCCGACGCCAGCGGCGAGCCCCCTGACAGACCTCAAGTCCTCCGTCCAAGGGCGGCGCCATCGCTTCGTCTGGGACGCCCGCAAGGACCTGGGCCCCACCGCCTCGGCCACGGTCCGCGTCCGCGTGCACCCGGTGGCCCCATCGGACGTGGGCGCCAAGGACGGGGTCTCTGGGCCGTTCCGGGTGGAGACCGCTTCGCCCGCCGCCCCCGGCACGGCGGCGAGCACCCCATCCAGCCCCTTCGGCTTCCCGCCCGCCGGGGCCCCCCTCCCCTCCCCTGGCGCCCCGTCGGGCGCCCCCCCGGCGAGCGCCACGGGGCCCTCGCTCCTCCTGGCGGACGGCGGGGGCTCCCTCCTCACCGTGGACGCCTCGAACCTGCGGCCCGGCCCGCCGCTGGCGAGCCTCGGGGGCTCCCTGCGCGACGTGGCCGTCGGGACGAGCGTCGGGGGCCTCGTGGCCCTGGCGACCAGCGCCGGCGACCTGCGCCTCTACGTCCTCGACCCCGCGGGTGGGGGCGTGAAGGCGGCCGTGGACCTGGGCGGGGCGCCGGAGGGCGTGGCCCTGGCCCCGGCAGGCGATCTGGCCCTGGTGACCCTGCCCGGGTCCGCGGAGCTGCTGCTCGTGGACCTGGCGGGGGTCCTTGTCGCCGCGCGGATCCCGGTGGGGCGCGAACCCGTGGCGGTGGCCCCCTTCGGCGGCCCGACCGCCCCCATGGCCTACGTGGCCAATGCCGGCGACGGGACCCTGAGCGCGGTGGACCTGGCGGCGCGCCGGGTCGTCGCCACCGTCCCGGTGGGGGGGCGCCCCCGCGGCGTGGCGGTGGTGGACGGGATGCGTGGCCGCAGGGCCTACGTCACGGACGAGACCGGGACGCACCTGGCCGTGGTGGACGCCAGCACCCACGCGCTGGCCGGGAGCATCCCGGTGGGCGCTCCCACCTGGGGTCTCACCCGCACCGCCTACAACGGGATCACCCTGTTCGTCACCTCCCCCGGGGCGGGCCAGGTCCACGCCGTGGACCTGCGCTCCGAGACCGTGCGCGGCTCCCCCATCGACGTGGGCGGCTCGCCCCGGGCCGCGGCCCTGGTGATCGCCTCCTGGGGGGCGAGGGTCATCACCGCGGGGGGAAGCGCCCTGGAGGCCATCGACGCCGCCACGCTCCTGGGCGCCGGCCGGGGCAGCGCCGGGACGGACCTGCGCGCCCTCGCGGTCGGGCGGTAGCCCCCGCCGGGTGGATCGCCTCGCCGTCCCGGGCTAGCATGTCCCCATGCCCGAGGAGCTGGACGCCCTCCTGGCCACGCTGGCGGACACCCGGGGCCTCTCCTTCCGGCGCGCGGAGGCGATCAAGCGCCTGGCGCGTCTCCCGGACCCCGCGGCCCTGCAGGCCATCCTGGGTTCCGCCCACGACCCCGCCGCGGAGGTGCGGCGCGAGACGGCCCGCGTGCTGGGCCTCCTGGGCGGCCTGCCCGGCGCGGCCGCCGCGGCGGGCGTGCTGGCGGCGGACCCGGACGGCCGTGTGCGCGAGACCCTGGCGAGGGCCCTCGCGGGCAGCCCCGCCCCGTGGGCCCGCGAGGTCCTCTGCACCCTTGCCCACGACCAGGCCTTCTTCGTGTCGAAGGCGGCCGAGCGGGCCCTCGAGGCGCAGCGGCCCGTCGCGCCCACGCCCACGGCCACGGCCACGAACATGGGCCTGCCGGCGGCTCCCATGGCCACGGCCACGCCCACGAGGCCGCCCGCATCCACGCCCACGAGGCCGCCCGCATCCACGCCCACGAGGCCGCCCGCATCCACGCCCACGATCCAGAAGCCGGCCCCGCGACCGGCCCGGTCGAGGCCCGCCGCCCGACCCCTACCGCCGAAGAAGGCCCTGCCGCGAGGCTGCGGGACGCTGTTCCTCCTGGGCGGCCTTGCCGTGGCCGGCGTGGGCTGGTGGTCCAGGGTGCAGCGACGCCCGCAACCCGTCCCGCAGCCGCCGGAGCGGTCCGCCCAGGAGCTCTCGACGACCCTGGACGGGAAGGCGACCGACTCGTTGCGACGCCTGACCCAGCTCCTGGAGAGCCCGCAGGCCCAGGTACGCCTGCGGGCCGCCCGCGCCCTCGTGGATCTGGGTGACCGGCGGGCCGCGCCGGTCCTGGCGCGGGCGGCCCGCCGCGCGCCGGACGCCCTGGAGGAGTCGGCCCTGAGGGAGGCGACGCGGCGACTCCTCGAGCGGCGCTGGACCGGCATGATGCCGGGGGCCTCGCGTTGACACCCCCGGTGCCCCCTGCTATGTTCCGTGCCCTCCAATCTCGAGCGGGGGAACATCATGACCCGTGTCCGCCGGACGCATGCCGTCGCCGCCGCCCTCCTATCACTCCTGGCCGCCCCGGCCGCCCTCCCGGGGACCGAGCCCTTCGCACCGCCCCCGGGGCGGAAGCTACGCGCCATGGGGGTGGACCGGGCCCTGGACCGCCGGCACCTCTCGCTGCATTACGCCCTGGCCGGCCGGCTCTCCCTCAACTCCATGGACAACGTCGTGGACCTCTCGGACGACCGGGATGGGGACTCGAGCCAGTACCTGGGGGCGACCTACACGGCAGAGCTGTGGATGGTCCACGACGACGGCCCCTTCGCCTACGGCCGCCTGAAGGAGGCCGGGCCGGCGGGGTTCAACGCCCCCATCATCATCGATGGGGACCTGGAGACCCTCTTCGGCACCCAGGACGAATGGCGCGGCCGCCAGAACTATCCCGCCCTGGACATCGTCTACGGCGACGTCCCCCTGGCCGGCAGCGCCAGGGCCCAGGCCGGGCTGGTCCCCTTCAAGGTAGGGAACGGATTCGCCATCGGGGGGAAGTTCGCCAACTACGGGGTCAACGTCTACGACGAGCGGGCCCCCCTCCCCTGGCGAGTCCACTGGTCGCGCCCGGACCAGAACAACGAGTGGTTCCTGGGGACCTCCAAGGACCAGGACAAGAACCAGGTGGCGCGTTCGGAGAACACCCAGGCCAACCTCTACGCCCTCCAGGGGCGGCTCCCGGCGGGCAAGCACCAGCTCGAGGCCTACGCCGGGGTCCTCCACGACCGGACGGGGCAGAACCAGAGGGACGTGGCCTTCCGCTACCAGCCCTCCCCGAACCTCCGCCGGATCCACGAGGACACCCTGGGGACCGCCGGGGCGGACCTGGACCTGGATCTCGATCGATTCGCCCTGGGCCTGGAGGGGGCGAAGAACTTCGGGAAGGCCAACGGCCTCTCGGGAACCCGCGACGTCCGCCACGGCGGCTACCTCCTCTACGGCGACGCGCGCTGGGACAAGGCCATGACCTGGCCGGTGTTCATCACCCCCACGGCCCGTGCCCTGCAGGCCTCGGGGAACAAGGACACGCAGCAGGACTACGACGCGGCAGCCGGCGGGGTCTACAGGACCCGCGGGGGCAACCGCGCCTTTTCGGTCTTCTCCCCGCTGAACACCGGACTCTTCGACACGGTCTTCCCCGCCTCGCCGGGCCCCGTCCTGACCATGGCCCGCGGCTATACCATCAACTACGGCATGCCGCGCCCCCACACCTTCAGCGACCCGCACCTGGCCGAGAACCTGCAGGCCGCCTCCCTGGGCTTCCACCTGCGGCACCACAGCCTGCCCGTCTTCGCCACGGTGGACTGGTGGTACCTGAGGGCCCAGCACCCCGGTTTTCGCCGCGAGGGCGGTGTCACCCGTCCGCTGGACCCGGAGCTGGGCCATGAGGTGGACGCCATCGGGACCTGGCTGCTCAGTGATCACCTCTCCTTGCAGGTCATCGCGGCCTGGTTCCTGCCCGGGGCCTATTATCAAGGTCGGCGGACGGCCAACACCGCGGGCCCCTTCGCGGGGATCCTGGCCGACGACTTCCTCCTCGCCAGCCCGAACGTGGTCTCCGGGGGCGATCCGGACCCCGCCTGGCAGTTCGAGGGGGCGCTCAATCTGAACTTCTAGGACCCACGGAGGCCGCCATGACGACGCGCCGCCCCACGTTTCGCCTCGCCCTCGCCTTGACCCTCACGGCGGCCCTCGCCTCCTGCCGCGGCGGAGGAGGGACCGGCGACGAGCCGGGTATCGGGGACCGCGTGCGGGCGGACCAGCTCGTGGCGGAGGGAAAGGACCAATTCGAGAGGAAGGAAAACGACCGGGCCGCCCGTAGCCTCCAGGGCGCCCTGGCGGCGCGCCCGGACGACCCGGACGTCCTCACGCTCCTGGGCTGGTCCCTCTTCAAGGCGGGGCGTCCCCGAGAGGCCATCGTCCCCTTCGAGCGCCTGGTCCAGCTCCGCGAGCAGCCCGCCGGGGGCGGGATGGTGGCGGCGGTCCTCGACTCGCTCAAGGGCCTGGCCTTCGAGCGCGACCGAGGCGACCCGCGCAGCGGCCTGGGCTGGTGCCACTACAACCTGGGGAATCCCCAGACGGCGGCGGAGGCCTTCGAGGCAGTGCTCTCGGACGACACCGACAACGTGGACAGCCGTTGCGGCCTCGGCTTCTCCCGGTTGGCCCTCGGTCAGTACGACGAGGCCATCCGCCACCTCCACGAGGCGCTGCGCTACGAGCAGCGCATCGACTACGCCCCCTTCGCCCGGTGCCAGCTCGCCTGGTGCCACTTCTACAAGGGGGCCCCCGTCGGCGATTTCGCCGCGGCGGAGGCCGAGTTCCAGGCCGTCGTCCGCGACGACCCGGGCCACGCCGTGGCCAACCAGGGTCTGGGACTCATCCGCCACCGGCAGGGGCGCGCCCGCGAGGCCCGGGAATGCCTGGAGCGATCCCTGGCCACGAGCCCCGCCCAGGACGGGGTCCACGAGCTGGTGGGCTGGCTCTGCTACTGGGACGGGGACGTGGACGCGGCCCTGGGCCACTTCCGTCAGGCCACCTCCCTGGCCCCCACCCGGGCCTGGGCCCTCTCGGGGCTGGGCTGGTGCCTGCTCCGGAAGGGCCAGCACTACCACGCCCGGGGGCGCTTCGAAAAGGCCCTGGCGGCGGCCTACGGCCAGCCCGACGCCCTGGCCGGCCTGGCGGAACTGGCCCGGCTGCGGGACACCCGGCTCGCCGCGGCCTGGGAGCGGTACTACGCCGACGACTTCGCGGCGGCCCAGGAGGCCTTCGCCCTCGTCCGCCGCGACTTCGGCGGCGACCTCCCCACCCTGTGCGGCCTCTGCTGGTGCCTCCTGCGCCAGGAGCGCTACGACGAGGCGGAGCAGGAGCTGCAAAGGGCCGAGGCCATCGCCCCGCTGGACCCCTCGGTCGTGCAGGCCCGCGGACGGCTGGACACCTGGAAGTACGTCCATTTCAACGCCGCCTACGCCCACTGGGAGGCGGGCCGCCACGAGGAGGCGGTAGAGGGATTCCGCCGCGCCATCGACGACACCGTGCGGCGCCTGGGCTGGGTGGCCCGCTGGAACGCCCAGCGCTACATGGCCTGGAGTCTGCTCCGGCTCGGCCGCCAGGACGAGGCGGAGGCCGCATTCACGATGATCCTGGACGGCTACCCGCCGGAGCGCGAGCCGGCGGTGGGCCTGGGCTGGATCCGCGCGGACGCCCTCCTGGGGGTGGCGCGCTCCCAGGCGGAACGGGGAGACGACGCGGCGGCCCTCGAGACCTTGAAGTTCGCCCTGGAGCGCTACCCCGAGCTCGTGGAGGGGTGGCTGGACCTGGGCCGTGTGCACCGGCGCTCGGGACACGCCGACGAGGCCCTGGCGGCCTTCCGGCGAGCCGCCGCCCTCGCCCCGGCTCGCCCCGAGCCCTACCTGGGTGCGGCCATGGTCCACTGCGACGGGGCCGCTTACGAGGAGGCCCGGGCCGAGCTGGCGACGGCCCTGGCCATCGCCCCCACCCTGAGCGTGGACGACGCGGAGGTGGCGCGGGCCCTCAAGGAGCAGCCCCTCCTGCGGGACCTGCACCTGGACGCGGGCTGGGCCTGGTACCACCGCATGGATCACGCCGCGGCACGGGACGCCTTCCAGCGGGCCCAGGACGTCCTCGGGGCGGCCGACGTCCGGCCTCGCACCGGCCTCGGATATGCCCTCTACGGGCTCGGGGAGTGGGAGGAGGCGGCACGACACCTGGAGGCCGCCATGGCCGACCCGGCGGCCTCGAAGCCCGTGCAGGAGTGGGTCGTCGTCCCCGGGGCCTGGGGCCGCTTCGCCATCTGGGGCGACGCCCGTTCCACCCTGGCCTGGTGCCGCCTCCGGCAGGGGCGCGAGGAGGATGCGGAGCGGCTCTTCACCCAGGTCATCGAGGAGCACGCCGACTGGGTGGACGCGCGCTGCGGTCGCGGCTGGTGCCGATTGGCCCGGGAGGAGCTAGACGCCGCGGAGGAGGACTTCCGTGAGGCCGGGCGCCTCGCCCCCCCACCCTATGGTTACCCGGACGCCGCCAGCGGCCTCGCCGCGGTCGGCACCGCGCGCTTCCGCGACCTGGAGGCCGCGTGGGCCCTGCACCGGGAGGGACATCACGAGGAGGCCGCCCGGGCCTTCGAGGAGCAGATCGACGAGTCCGCCGCCGGTCCCTTGCCCGAGGGGGAACGCTGGCGGCTGGTGAGCGGCCTGGGCTGGAGCCGGCTGGACGCGGGCGACCTGGACGGCGCCGAGCAGGCCTTCAAGGAGCTGCTGGATCGCGAGGGGCCCGCCCGGGACGACGGCCGTCGGGGACTGGGCTTCGTCTCCTACCGCAAGGGCCTGAACACCGAGGCGGCCAGGAGGCTGAGCGAGCTCCTCACCGCGACCCCGCTCGACGCGGAGGCGTGGGCGGTCCTGGGTTGGTGCCGGCAGAGGGACGGGGACCACGCGGGGGCCGTGGAGGCCTTCGACCGCTCGCTGGCCATCCAGCCCCATGGCGCCTCCGCCCTTCAGGGCATGGGCTGGGCCCGCCACGCCCGCGGCGAATACGAACAGGCCCGCGCGGCCCTGGAGGCCGCCCTGGGCCTGGACGCCAGGGCGACCCTGGACTCGCGCCTGGAGCGGGCCATCGCGGAGCGCGAGGGCTGGTGGGACCTCTACGTCGCGGCGGGCTGGGGCCACCACCACGCGGGGCGTTCGCGCGAGGCCATGGAGGTCTTCCGCAAGGCAGCCGAGAGACCCACGCGGGACCACCAGGCCTACCTGGGCCTCGGGCTCGCGGCCTTCGCCGCCAAGGACTACTCCGCCTCGGCCTCCGCCATGGAGAAATACCTGGCCCTGCGCAAGGTGGCGCAGCCGACCGAGGGAGAGGCCGTGGCCTGGGACGAGGTTTCCACCGCACTCTCCACCGTGGGCTGGGCCTCCCTCCGCCTGGGGGACCTGGAGCGAGCCCGCCAGAGGTTCCGGGAGCTCCTGGACCGGCACAAGGGCAACGACGTCTACGCGGACCCCCACGACGGGTTGGGTTGGTGCCTCCTGGGCCTGGACAGGA
The DNA here is from genome assembly GCA_016209495.1 of Planctomycetota bacterium. GTDB lineage: Bacteria > Planctomycetota > JACQVX01 > JACQVX01 > JACQVX01 > JACQVX01. Next base: position 1,796 of record JACQVX010000246.1, on the reverse strand, counting down.
AGGAGGAGGCGCGCGCCGCCTTCCAGCGGGCCCTGGAGCTGGCCCCCGGCTATGCCCACGCCCTGGAGGGGATGAAGGGACTGGAAGAGGGGTAGGCCGGGTGCCGGAGCCGATCGCCGGGGGTTGTGCGGGGCGCCGGCCCTCGCGGCTGCGGGCGCAGGCGACCGCGGGGCGGCCGTCGAGAGAGTAGGCGACCCGCCGGTGGCGGGTCGCCGTGGCCGCAGCGAACCGCGGGACACCGCGCCAGGCGGGAGCGAGCATCGTGAGCAGCGAGTTCCGTCGCCGACCGTACGAGCGGCCCGCCCTGACCCGGCACCCCCTGGAGAACCTGGGGACCGGCGCGTGGGCCCACAGGCCCTTCCCCGTGGTCCAGGACGTGGACGGGGCCACGGTGGAGGACCTCCTCTCCCGTTTCGGCTCGCCCCTCTACGTCATCCGGGAGGGCGTCCTCCGGGACCGCGTCCGTGCCTTCCGCGCCGCCTTCGAGGCCCGCTACCGCCCGGTGACCGTGGCCTACTCCTATAAGACGAACTACCTCTCCGCCGTCTGCGCCGTGCTCCACCAGGAGGGGGCGTGGGCCGAGGTGGTGAGTGGGTTCGAGTACGACATCGCCCTCGACCTGGGCTGCCCGGGCGACCGCATCGTCTACAACGGGCCGTACAAGGACGAGGCCTCCCTGGGGCGCGCCCTGGCCATGGGGTCCCTGGTGAACCTGGACTCCATGACCGAGGTCCTGCGGGCGGAGACGGCCGCGCAGAGGCTGGGACGCAGGGTCCCGGTGGGGATGCGGGTCAACATGGCCCAGGAGGAAGGGGCCTGGGACAAGTTCGGGCTGAACCTGGACAACGGCCAGGCCCTGGACACGGCCCGGCGCATCGGCGCGTCGGAAGGCCTCCGCCTGGCGGGGCTCCACTGCCACCTGGGGACCTACGTCTCGGACCCTGGGGCTTACGGCCGCGCGGCCGAACGGCTGGCGCGCCTGGCCCTGGACCTGGGCGCCGGCGCCGAGCGGCCCATCGAATACCTGGACCTGGGCGGGGGCTACGCCTCCCGGTCCACGCTCCACGGCCAGCTCCTCTCCGGGGCGGCTACGGCGCCGACCCCAGGTCAGTACGCCGAGGCCATCGCCGGCGCCCTCCACGAGGTCCTGCCGGAGACCGGCGCCCGGCCGCGCCTCATCCTGGAGCCCGGCCGCGCCCTGGTGGACGAGGCCGCCCTGATGCTCGCCACGGTGCTCTCGGTCCGGGAGGGCACCCCTGCGGAGAGTGGCGCCCTCGTCCTGGACGCCGGGGTCCACGTCCTCCCGACCACGACCTGGTATCGCATGGAACTCGTCCCCGCCGGCGTCCGCGAGCGCATGGGACCGCCGAGGGAGTATTCCGTCCACGGCCCCTTGCCCCTGGACGCCGACGTCCTGCGGGATCGGGTGCGGCTCCCCCCCATGGTCCCCGGGGATCGGGTGGCCTTCCTGGACGCGGGGGCCTACAACATCTCCCAGTCCCTGCAGCTCGTCCGTGGCCGTCCCGCCGTGGTCCTGGTGGACCCCGCTGGAAGGGCCCACGTCATCCGCGAGGCGGAGGACCCCCGCAGACTGGCCGAGCGGGATCGGCTCCCGGCGCACCTCGACGCACACGCCGCAGCCCACGACCCGGAGGCGCCGCCGGGGACGTAGGACGCGGGCACGAGCACGGGCACGCCTCTCGCCCACGCCCGCGCCCTCGCCCACGCCCACGCCCACGTCCACGACCACGCCCACGGCCACGCCCACGGCCACGCCCAGGGCCGCGCCCCCTGGC
>JACQVX010000244.1 GCA_016209495.1 Planctomycetota bacterium | reverse complement strand
GCCCCGGACCAGGCCCCCGTGACGCCCGTACGCAGGGTGCGCCTGGCGACCCACGCCCTCCTGCGCGGGGCCGAGACGCGCCTGGCCCTGGCCCTGCACCCCCGGGCCGCGGACCTCCTGCGGGTGGAGCGTATCGCCCTTCGAGCCATCCCGGACCTGCCGGCGGAGATCGCCCTGGCCCTGGACGGACTGGTGCGCGAGCCCCACGGCTGCTTCGAGCAGACCAGCGCCGCCACCTGGCCCAGCCTGATGGCCCTGGAACTGGCCGGGACGGACCCATCGACCCCTACCAGGCTCCACGCCGCGGCCCGGGAGGCGGTCCGGGCGGGAGCGGCGCGCCTCTCGCGCTTCCAGCTCCCCGATGGGTCCTTCTCCCTCTACGGGGAGGGGCCGGGGGACCCCTGGCTGACGGCCTACGGCCTGGAACTGCTCACCGCGCTCGCCCCCTGGGGAGACGTGGACCCCGAGCGCGTACGCCGGGCGGCGGCGGCCCTGCTCGCCTTCCGGGCCGAGGATGGCCGCTTCGCCGGCGGCCGCGCGGCCTGGCGCGGCCCGCGCGCGGGAGACCTGGCGGTGACCGCCTACGCCGTGGCCGCCCTCGGGGCCGCCGACCGCGCCCCGGAGGACCTGGAATCGAGCGTCGCATGGCTGCGCGCCGCGGCCCTCGATCCCACCGCCGACGCCTACGGCCTGGCGCTGGTGGCGCGGGCCTTCCAGCGCCTGAGCGAGCCGCCGCCGGAGCTGGCCGCGGTCATGGACCGCCTGGCCGCGAGCGCCGTCTCCCGGGAGGACGGCTCGCTCGTCTGGCCCGCGGCCCGTACCCTGACCGGGACCGGCGGCCCGGCCGCCCAGGCCGAGGCGAGCGCCCTGGCGGCCCAGGCCCTGGCCCGGGCCGGGTGGCGGGAGATGGCCGAGCGGGCCGCCCAGGGCCTCGCCCTCGGGCGCGGCCCCGGGGGGTTCGGCGGGACCCAGGCCACGGTGCAGGCCCTGGAGACCTTCCGGCTCCTGCGCCAGGACCCGCCCCGGGGCCTCCTGCGAGCCACCATCGCGGGCCGCGAGGTGGCCGCGCTGGCACTCGGCGGCGCCCCCGGTGTGGCCGGGCCCGGCCCCATCGAGGCCGACCTGGCCGTGGCCGGTTACGGGACGGAGGACCTCTCGACCCTGGCCCGACGCCATGGCGTGGAGCTCCACTGGCAGGGCCAGGGCCAGGTGCAGGTGCAGGTCAGGGTCGAGGGCCCGGTCGCCTGGGAATCGCCCCTGGAGGACGGCGGCCTGGAGCTGGCCCCGCCGGCCCTGGCGGCCTCGTGGCAACGCCCGGGGCACATGGCACCGGGCGTCCCGCAGACCTGGACCCTGGAGGTGCGGTGCACGGCCCCCGAGGGCGTCTTCGCCCCCATGGTGGAGCTCGCCCTGGGTGAGGGGGTCTCGCTCGTGGAGGACGGCGGCCTGGAGGCCGCGCTCGCCGCGGGGGCCATCCACGCCCACGAGCGCCAGGGCGAGCGGCTGGTGCTCTACCTGCGCCACCTGGGGCCGGGCCCCGACACGGTGAGGATCGCCCTCCGGGTCGTGGCCCTGCGCCCGGGGGAGGTCCCGGGGGCGCTCCTGCGCGCCTGGCCCTACTACCGCCCCGAGGAGGGCCTGCGCCAGGCGGAGGAGCCCTTCGTCGTGGCCGTGGAGGCGGGTACCGACGGGGCGCCGTCTGGCCCTTCGAGCCGCCCCGCCGACGCGGGAGGGCCGGGCGCGGCGGACGCGGCGACCGGCGCGACCACGGCCACCGAGACGCCCGCACCCGCGGGCGCGCCCGAGCCCAGGCCCCCGGAGGCCTTCGTCGTCCCGGCAGGCGCCCTAGAGGTGGCCATCGACCCCGACCTGGGCCCATGGCCCGTGGATGCCGCCGCGCTGTGGGCCTCAGCCGTGGTGGACCCCGGACCCTGGAATCGCCTCCTGTCCCTGGCCCTGGGGGCCGGGTTGCCGGACCTGGCGAGCCGGACCACCGTCGAGCCCGGGCGGGTCTGGGACTACTACCTGCGAGCGGATGCCACCTGGAGCGATGGGACGCTGGTCACGAGCCACGACTTCCTGGCCGCCTGGGATGAGACCCGCACGGGCCGCGACTACCACCCGCTGGAACACCCGCTGGCCGACGCCCTCACCGACCCGAGGCCCTGGCGTATCCTGCAGACCCTGGAGGTCGAGGCCTACGGTCCCAACCGCCTGCGTCTGCGCCTGCGTGACGATGTCCCCCGCGATGCCCCTCCCCTGGAGGAGGCCGCCCTGGACGCCGCCCTGCGTGCCTGGCCCTTGCTGCCTCGCGTCCCCTGGGACCCCCGGGGAAGGCGAGACCCCGTCGCGAGGACCCCGCTCACCCTCGGTCCCTACATCGTCGCGCACCTGGGCCCCGGCGAGGCGGTGCTGGCCCGCCGGGAGGGCCTGCGCGGAGGACCCGCGGCCATCCGCCTGCGGCCCGCCCCGCCCCCGGAGCGTCCGCGCGGGCGCTCGGAGGACTTTGCCTGGGTCGCCTCGGCGCCCTGGGGCGCTCCGGCCGATGGACGCCCGCGGCTGGCCCTGGACGCGGGGGCCGCCGACCCCGAGACCCGCAACCGGCTGGGGCGCGACCTGGGACGTCTCGAGGGGCACTGGCGCGAGGCCGCCGGATGGCGGCTCGACCGCGCGCCGCGCCCGGTGCCCGCGACGGCGGTCGCCATGGGCCGTGTGACCCTGGGCTGTCCATCCGGGGCACTGGAAGGGCTGGCGAGGCGTGTCGAGGGCGTGCTCGAACGGGCCGGCGTGGACGTCCAGCCAGCCTTTGGCCGGAGCCGGCCGCCCGGTCCCGGTCGCGAGGCCATCGGCGTGGTGGTGCTCTACGGGGCTGAGACGCCGCCGGAGGCCGTTCCCCTGGCCCCCCTGGCCCCCGAACACGTCCCCGGCCGCCGCGTGCCACGCCTCACCCCCCACGGCCAGGTAGACTGGGAGTGAGGCCTCCCGCCCTTCCGGCCGCCCCCCCGAGCCATTAGCGTGGCGCCGCCTCCCAGACGACCTCGCCGTCCAGGCGCAGGACGTGGCCGCCGTCCGGGTGATTCCCGGGCCGATCCCGGAGGAGGAGCGTGGTCCCAGGCGTGTCGTCCGCCATGGGGGCGTCCGGCCCCAGGTACGAGCAACTCCCCTCGTCCAGGCGCACGTCCCTCCCCTTCCCGTTCGCGGGGCGCTGGCCGCCGGCGGGGCACACGAAGGCCTCGCCGGAATCCAGGTAGCCCTCGTCCAGGAGCGCCTGCAGGGTGGCCGCCGACCCCTGGGCCGACCAGGGAAGCTCGCCGCGCTCCCGGGTGCGGCGGGCCAGGGCCTCCCCGAGCGCCACAAGCCGCACGCGGCACGCGACGCGCGAAGCACGCTCGGCTCCCTCCCACCGGCTGGACATGGACCACCAGCCCAGCCCAGCGGAGACGGGGGTGACGAGGAGCAAACCCACCAGGCCCAGGGCCAGCCCCACGGCGGACAGGGGGCCTCCCCGCCGGAGCGAGAGGCCCGAGACGATCACGGCCACCAGACCCAGGGGCCCCACGCAGAGCGAGGCGATGCCCAGCGAGACGGCGACGACCCCCGAGCCGACCAGCACGGAGGCGCGCTCGGCGCCGTGGGACCGATCCAAGATGGTGGGCCCGACGCCCTACTCCAGGTAGGAGGCGCCGGTCTTGAAGTGGCGGAGGCTGAGGGGAGGGAAGCTGCGCTTGAACGGGAATCGCAGCGTCACGGAGGGGGCGGGACCTTCCTGGGCCCCGGCGGCGAGCGTCGAGGCGAGGTCGCGGCCCGGACAGGGCTCGTTCCGATCTCGAGGGCCCAGTACCGCGCGGCCATCCAGTACGGATTCGTTGCTGAGCGCCTCGATCAACGCCTTCATCGTCCATCCCCTCCGCAGTCGAGCCTTGAATGCGCCCTGATTCTAGCTCCCGCCCCGACCGTGTCAAACGGAACGTTCTCGAACGTGAATGTTTTTCGCCCTCTCGCCGGGCGGGCCCGCGCGCTTGAACGAGGCACCCCCGCGCCTATAATCCACGCCCCCACGGGCAACCCTTGCCCCTGGGGCCGAGGGCGTACAGTGGCCGAGGTCATCCAGGGCGGGGTCACGGCGGGGGTGGGATGGCGGTTCGCCGTGGCGGTGAGCCGCTTCCACGAGGAGGTCACGGGGCGGCTGCTGGAAGGCTGCCTCGACGCCTTGGGCCGGCACGGGGTGGACGCCTCGCTCGTGCGCGTGGCGTGGGTCCCGGGCGCCTTCGAACTGCCGCTCGTGGCGAAGCGTCTCGCCTCGACGGGGCTGTACCGCGCGGTCATCTGCCTGGGGGCGGTCATCCGCGGAGAGACCGGCCATTACGAGATGGTGGCCTCCGAGGCGGCGCGCGGCATAGGGGCCGCGGCCCGGGAGACGGGCGTCCCCTGCATCTTCGGGGTGCTCACCACCGAGACCGAGGAGCAGGCCCTGGACCGCTCGGGCGGCCCATCGGGGCACAAGGGCGCCGACGCGGCGGTGACGGCCATCGAGATGGCCAGCCTCCTCCAGCGCATCTTCGAGGACCGACCGTGAGGAGCCGCACCCGCGCCCGTGAGCTGGCCCTGCAGGTCCTCTACCAGACGGACCTCCTCCGGCGGGAGGACGCCCAGTTCGTCGAGGGCTACGTCCACGCGAACCAGGGCGAGGAGGAGCGGGTCGGCGACTTCGCCTGCCGGCTCGCCATGGGGACCCTCCAGAACCGGGAGGCCATCGACCGGCGGATCTCCGAGCTGGCCGAGAACTGGAGCCTGCCGCGCATGGCGGTCATCGACCGGAACATCCTCCGGCTGGCCATCTACGAGATGGTCCACCTGCAGGACGTCCCTCCCAAGGTGGCCATCAACGAGGCCATAGACCTGGCCAAGAAGTTCAGCACCGAGAGCTCCGGCGCCTTCGTCAACGGCGTGCTGGACCGGGTTCTCGCCACCACCCGCCCCGTGTAGGGCGCGGGGCGCCTGTCTCCACCCCCTCTCCAAGAAATGAGAGAGCAACCGGAGGTTGCGCGCGAGTAATGGACAGCTTCCTCACTGCCGAGGTCGTCGTCCTGGCCCTTCTCGGGCTGATCCTCGTATGGGACCTGTTTCGCCGCCCGAGGGCGCCCACGCCCGCGCCCGCGCCCACGCCCGCGCCCACGCCCGCGCCCACGGCCGCGCCCGCGCCCGCG
>JACQVX010000248.1 GCA_016209495.1 Planctomycetota bacterium | reverse complement strand
GTCACCCGGGCGTCCAGCAGGATGGGCTCCTCCCTCGCCATGGGCCGGGATCATAGCGCCGCCGAACTGGGGGTGAAAGGTCAAAACCGGCCCGCCAGGCGTCTCCGCGGGCGGGGGCCCGCGAGCGAGGGCTACGGAGACGACCGGGCCCGCGCCTGCCTGCACCACCACGGCCGCGCCCACGCCCACGGCCGCGCCCACGGCCACGCACACAGGAGAGACGGCCGCTCCCACACCCGTCCCGCATGCCCCTCCAGGGCCCGGGTTGACCCGCCGCGCGCTCGGTGCTTCAATCCGCCGGCATGCCGCTGGTCCGGGACCTGGCCCTGCTGGCCCTGCTGGCCCTCCCCTCGGCCGCGGGAGACGGGCTTGGCCCCCCGCGGCCTCCCGGCCAGCCCGGATCCGGGCCGGGGGGGGCCGAGTATCCCCACGCCGAGGTCCTCCAGTCCCGCCTGGGGACGGGGGAGGAGGCCTGCTGGGTCTTCGAGCCCGATGGACCCCGGACGCCCTCCGCGGGGGTGGTGGTCCTCCTGCACGCCGCGGGTGCGGCGGACCCCGGGCGCTACGGGGCATGGATCCGCCACCTGGTTCGGCGCGGGCGGGTGGTGCTCTTCCCCCTCTATCGCGGGGACCCGCCGCCCTCGCCGCGGGCGGCGTGCGAGGGGGCGGCGTCGGCCCTGCGGCGCGCCCTGGCCCGGCTGGACGGGACGCGCCACACGGCGGCCCTCCTGGACCGGGTGGTCCTGGCGGGCCATTCGCTGGGGGGGGCCATGGCGGCCCGCCTGGCGGCCAGCGCGGACCTGGAGGGGCTGCCGCGCCCCAGGGCCCTCTTCCTGGCGGGACCCGCCGACGCGGCCGCGTCGGGGCTGGAGGCGGACTGGGGCGCCATCCCCGCCCACTGCCCTGTCCTGGCGGTGGTGGGCGAGGAGGAGGGCGGGGCCGGACCGCAGGCCGCCGTGGCGGTCCTGAGGGCCGCGACCGCGGTGGCCGGGGCCCAGCGGCTGCTGCTCGTGCTCCCGAGCGATCGGCGCGGCTCTCCGCCCCTCGAGGCCGACCGCCTCCTGGCCGAGTGCCCGGACTTCTCCATCGGGGCCCTCCCTGAAGCTCCGCTCACGGAGCGGCTCCGGAGGCGGATCCGGGCCATGGCCAGCTCGGACGCGCGCCCGCGCACCGACGCCCTGGACTGGTTCGGGCTCTGGAAGCCCATGGACCTGCTCCTGGAGCACGCCGCCAGCGGCCTGGCCCCGGACCTCCCCCTGGCCTCGCTCCCGGGGCTCCCGGGCCTCGGGACCTGGAGCGACGGCACCCCCGTCGCGCCCGCAGTCCTGGAGGCCCCCGTGGGGGCCTGCGAGTGAGCCTGACGAGGCGGGAGCTGCTCCGGGCCGCCGCCGCGGGGGCGGCCGCGGTCGCCGGGGCGGGGGTGCTACCCACGGGGGCGGCCTCCGGACAGGCCGGGGCCATGCCCCGTCGTACCCTGGCCCGGGACGGCACGAAGGTAGGGGTCCTGGGGCTGGGGGGCCAGGGCCTCCTGGAGGACCCGGCGCACACCTCCCGGGCGGAGGTCCTGGTGCGAAGGGCCGTGGATCTGGGGGTGGACCTCATCGACACCGCCCGTTCCTACGGTCCCTCCGAGGAAAGCCTGGGGCTGGCCCTCGAGGGGATCCGGGACCGGGTCTACCTGGCCACCAAGACGCACCACCGCGGCGCCGACGAGGTCCGGCGCAGCCTGGAGACCTCCCTGGGACGGTTGCGCGTGGAACGGCTGGACCTGGTGCAGGTCCACAACCTGCGCTTCCGCTCGGAGCTGGACCGTCTCTTCGCCCCGGACGGGGCCGTGGCGGCCCTGGCGCGGGCCCGCGAGGAAGGGCTGGTGCGCCACATCGGGATCACCGCGCACTACGACCCGGGCCCCCTGGTCGAGGCGCTGGGACGATTCCCCTTCGACGTGGTGAGCTGCGCCCTCAATGCCGCCGACCGGCACCACGTCTCCTTCGCCGACGGCCTCATCCCCGCCGCCGTGGCCATCCGTGCGGGGGTGGTGGCCATGAAGGTCCTCGCCCGGGGCGAGCTGCTCAAGGAGGGGATCCACGTCGGGGAGCTCCTGCGCTACAGCCTCAGCCTGCCCGGGGTGAGCGCGGCGGTGGTGGGCTTCGACTCCGTCGACGAGCTCGAGGAGTGCCTCGCCGTGGTCCGCGACTTCCACGCCCTGGACGCGGAGGGGAGGGCGGACCTGGAGCGGCGCTGCCGGCTCCTGGCGGAGCGGGGGGCCAACTGGTTCCAGCGCAGGGCTTGATGGGGGAGGGCGGTCGTGCTAGGTTCCGCCCGCGGGTTTCAAGGAGGAGCCAGACCATGCCCGAGTTGAGGGGATCGAGGACCCACGAGAACCTGAAGGCCGCGTTCGCAGGCGAGTCCCAGGCCAACCGCCGCTACCTCTATTTCGCGCGGCAGGCCGACATCGAGGGATACCCGGACGTGGGCGGCCTGTTCCGCGACACGTCCGAGGCGGAGACGGGACACGCCTTCGGCCACCTGGACTTCCTGAGGCGCGTGGGCGACCCGGCCGTGGAGGACAAGCCCATCGGCAACACCCGGCTCAACCTCCAGGCGGCGGTGGCCGGCGAGACCTACGAGTACACCGAGATGTACCCCGGCTTCGCCCGCAAGGCCCGAGACGAGGGCTTCAAGGACGTGGCCGAGTGGTTCGAGACCCTGGCCAAGGCCGAGAAGTCCCACGCCGGGCGCTTCACCCGGGGGCTGGAGACCCTCCCGGCGCTGTAGGTCCCAAGGCCCGTCCCGTGACCCCCGAGGGAAAGGCGGCGTCCGCGCCCCCCCTCCCCCTCTCGGGGGACGCGCAGTCCCGCTGGGAAGAGGCGGACCTCCAGCGCGAGGTCCGCCGCGTCTTCGGTATCTGCGAGTCCTGCCGCATGTGCGTCGGCTACTGCGGCAGCTTCCCCGCCATCTTCGAGGCCGTGGACCGCCACGGGGACGCCGTGGCGGACGTGGGCAAGCTCACCCCCGCCGAGGTGGACCGCTCCGTGGACCTGTGCTTCCAGTGCAAGCTCTGCCACGTGAAGTGTCCCTACACCCCGCCCCACGCCTGGGCCGTGGACTTCCCCCGCCTCATGCTCCGCGCGCGGGCCGTGCGCGCCCACGAACGGGGGGTCAGCCTCCAGGACCGCTTCCTGGGGGACCCGGACCGGGTGGGTCGACTGGGCTGCGCCGCCGCCCCGCTCTCCAACTGGGTCGCCCGCCTCCGGCCCCACCGCTGGCTCATGGAGAAGCTCCTGGGGGTCCACCGGGACCGCCAGCTCCCCGAGTTCGCCTCGGAGACCTTCGAGGCCTGGTTCCGCCGCCGGGGGCCCTCCAGGCCTCGGGGGCCCGTGCAGGGCCGGGTGGCCCTCTTCGCCACGTGCACGGTGAACTACAACCGGCCGTCCATCGGGCGTGCGGCGGTGGAGGTCTTCGAGCGCAATCGCCTGGAGGTGGCGCTCCCGCCCCAGCGCTGCTGCGGGATGCCCGCCATGGACGGGGGCGACGTGGAGGGGGCGCGGGGGCGGGCCCTGTTCAACCTGGCCTCGTTCCGGCCCTGGGTGGAGAAGGGCTACGACATCGCCGTCCTCGGCCCCACCTGCGGCATGGTGTGGAAGACGGAATACCCACGCCTGGCCGGCGAGGGGCAGTGGGCCCCTCCCCGCGATCGGGTGGCCGACGGCAGCGAGGTCCTCGCCCGGCTCCTGGGCTCCGGGGGGCTCGACACGGCCTTCCGCCGGCCCCTGGGGCGCATCGCCTACCACGTCCCTTGCCACCTTCGGGCCCAGAACGCGGGACAGCCCGCGGCTGCACTCCTCCGGGCGGTGCCGGGCACCACGGTGGAGTCGGTGGAGCGGTGCAGCGGGATGGACGGGACCTGGGGGATGAAGGTGGAGCACTTCGAGGAGTCCTGCCAGAGGGCACGGCCCCTGGTGGAGGAGCTGACCGCGGGCCGCCCGGACCGCCTGGTGGGGGACTGTCCCCTGGCGGCGCTCCAGGTCCGGCAGGCCTGCGGCCGCGCCGTGGAGCACCCGCTGGAGGTGCTGAGGGAGGCCTACGGGGATGCGTAGGGTGCGTCCGGACGAGGTGCGGAGGCCCGCCGAGTACGCGGCGGTCCTGGAGGAGGCGCGGGGGCGCGCCGCCGAGCTGAAGCGCCGGCGGAGGCTGGCCCTGGGCGAGTCCATGACCCTCCTCTTCGAGAACCGGGAGACGGTCATCGCCCAGGTGGAGGAGATGTGCCGTGTGGAGGGCATCGAGGACGACCGGGGGGTGCAGGCCGAGCTGGACGTCTACGGCGAGCTGGTCCCCACCCGCGGCCAGATCGTGGCCACCCTCTTCATCGAGATCACCGAGCCAGGGGACATCCGACCCACCCTGCGGCGTCTGGCCGGGCTGGGGGCGCCCGGGGTCCTGCACCTCCGGGTGGGTCCCGACCGCGTGGAGGCCTCCTTCGACCCTCGCCAGGCGGAGGAGGGCCAGGTGAGCGCGGTGCAGTACCTGGGCTTCCGCCTCACCGAGACCCAGCGCGAGGCCTTCTCCGAGGACACCACGGAGGTCGAGGTGGTGGTGGAGCACCCGGCCTATCACGCCCGGGCCGTGCTCCCGGAGGCCCTCCGCAGGGTCCTGGCCCTGGAGATGGAGCTCCCGGACGACGCACCCGCCACCGCGCCGGCCCCGACCCCGGCGCCGCCGGAAGGTCCCGTGGGCGGCCCGGGGGCCGGACCGCGCCTGGCGGAGATCCTGGACACGACCTTCGCCCTGGGGTCGCGCTAGTGCGCGTCGCGGTGGACACGGACCTCCTGGTGGCAGCCCACGACCGGGACGACCCGGACCACGCCGCGATCCAGGGGCGGCTGCGCGAGCTGGCGGCCCGGGGGGGACGCCTCGTCCTGGCCTCGCGCGTCCTGGCGGAGTTCTACGCGGTCATCACCGACGAGGGGCGCGCCGCGCGGCCCGTGACGCCGGTCCGGGCGGGACACCTCTGCCGGCGCTACCTCACCTCCTCGGAGGTGGACCTCCTGGGCGAGGGCGGCGGCGGGGCGGTGAACCTGGACCGGGCCCTCTATCACGCCTCGACCCACGGGGTGCGCGGGGTACGGCTCCACGACCTGGAACTGGCCCATGCCCTCGTGAACGCACCGGACCGGGTGGACCACCTCCTCACCCGTTGTCCCGCGCGCTACGCGGGGGTCCAGGGGCTACGGGTGAGGGGGCTGGACGGGTAGGGCGCCAAGGCGCCGCGCCGGGGTCAGGTTCCCCGGGACGCGCCTCGCGCCGCGGTCGCCGGCGTGGAAGAGGCCGTGGACGTGGCCGCGCTCGTGGGCGCGGGCGTCCACGAGCCCCGCCCTACGTCCCCCGCCGCCTCCGCTCCAGGAGCTCGTCGATGATGGCGTGCAGGGCCGCCGGGTCTGCGCGGCCCTTGGTCGCCCGCATGGCCTGGCCCACGAACCAGCCCCGGGCCTTCTCCTTGCCCCCGCCCAGGTCCGCCACCGCCGCGGGGTTGGAGGCGAAGGCCTCCTCCAGGACTCGCCGGAGCAGTCCCTCGTCCCGGGTCTGCGCGAGGCCCCGGGCCTCCACCACGGAGCGGGGCGAGCCGGCGCCCTCCAGGAGGGCGGGCCAGACCTCCAGCCGGGCGATGGTCTTGTTGATGGTCCCCTCGGCGACCAGGGCGATGAGCTCCGCCACCTGGGCCGGCGGGACCGGGAAGCGCGAGGCCCGGCCCCCCATGGCACCGAGGTGGGCCAGGACCTGGTTGGTCACCAGGTTGGCCGCCTCCTTGGGCTGGGCCCCGGCGGCCACCACCGCCTCGTAGTAGTCCGCCACCTCCCGGTCGTCCGTGAGCACCCCCGCGTCGTAGTCCGAGAGGCAGTGGCGCTCGACAAAGCGGCGGCGCCTCGCCTCGGGCAGCTCGGGCAGCTCGGCCCGGACGCGGGCCACCCGCTGCGCCCCGATGCGCATGGGGGTCAGGTCCGGCTCCGGAAAGTAGCGGTAGTCGTGGGCCTCCTCCTTGCCCCGCATGAGGCGCGTCTCGCCGGCCGCGAGGTCCCAGAGGCGGGTCTCCTGCTCGACCCTCCCGCCGGCCTCCAGGACGGCGGTGTGGCGCGCCGCCTCGTGCGAGATGGCGTCCTTCACGTTCTTGAAGGAGTTGAGGTTCATGATCTCGGTGCGCACGCCCAGCACCCGCGCCCCCTCCGGCGCCACCGAGACGTTGGCGTCGCAGCGCAGGCTCCCCTCCTCCATGTTGCAGTCCGAGACCCCGAGCGTCCTGAGGAGCCTCGCCAGGGCACGCAGGTAGCACCAGGCCTCCTCCGCGGACTCCATGTCCGGTTGGCTCACGATCTCCAGGAGGGGGATCCCGGCCCGGTTCAGGTCCACCAGGGAGGCCCCCTCGCAGGCGTCGTGGACCAGCTTGCCCGCGTCCTCCTCCAGGTGGACCCGCACCAGCCGCACGTCCTTGCGGCGGCCGTCCTCCAGCGGGACCGTCACCGAGCCCGCCCGGGCGAAGGGGAGGTCGAACTGGCTGATCTGGTACCCCTTGGGCAGGTCGGGGTAGAAGTAGTTCTTCCGGTCGAACTTGGTATAGGTCGCCAGCTCGCAGCCCAGGGCCAGGGCGGCGGCTATGCCCAGGTCCAGGGCGGTCTCGTTCACCACCGGCAGGGAGCCCGGC
>JACQVX010000245.1 GCA_016209495.1 Planctomycetota bacterium | reverse complement strand
CGGCGCGCACCTCGAGGCGCACACGCGTGCCCGGCGGGACCTCGCCCAGCTCCACACGCACCCGTCCCCCGGCGTCCGTCCGCGCGGCGATGGAGCGGGGCGGCTGGCCCACTGCCGACTCCACCCGCAGGCCGACCTCCACCCCCGCCAGGGGCGGGGGCTCGTGGCCCGACTCGCCGTGCTGGGCCGCCAGGGCGCTGGAGTAGTCGACCGCCACGGCCTCCAGGGTAAGCCCCTCGGCCCCCGCGGCCCCGACCCCCGCGAGGACCAGGGCCAGACCAGGACTCCACGCGGTCCACCTCACGGGAGTCTCTCCCCCCGTCCGGCGATGGCCCGGTTCAGCCGCACGGCGCGCCCCAGGTAGTCCCGCCGGGCCTCCTGGTAGTCCGCCTCCTCCAGGAGACCGCTCGCGCGCTCGTGCTCCAGGTCCTTGAGGGCCCTGAGGACGCGCGCCTTCTCCCCGACGAGCGACTCCAGGGCCGTCACGTGGGTGGCCTCCCAGGCGCGCCGCGGGCCGAGGAGCGGCGCGAGGACCTCCGCCGCCAGGAGGACGATGAGCGCCACGAGGACCACCGTCCACGCGTCCAGCATCAGTCCATCCCCTCCAGCTCCCGTTCCACCGCGTCCAGCTCCTCGCCCCGGGGGGCCTCCGCCTGGACGAGCGCCGCCCCCGCGGCCCCGGTCATGGCGCCCCGGCGCCACCGCGCCAGCACCCCCGCCACCAGCCCCGCCCCCCCCAGGAGGAGGAGGAAGGGCGCCCAGTAGACCCAGGCCGCGGAGCCCTCGGCCTCCGGGGCGGCCAGGACCTGCGGGCCGTGGCGCGAGCGCTGCGCCTCCAGGACCTGCCCATCCGTGGCCCCTTGCGCGACGGCCCGGACCACCTCGCCCTTCTGGGCGTCGGCGCAGCCGTCCGGGCAGTTGGCCAGGGTGCGCGACCAGCTCTCGCTCGGACAGGCGCAGCAGAGTCGGGCCCAGAGGCCCCGGACGCGGCGCCGTGCCTCCGGCGGCAGCTCCCCGAGGCGCACCTCGCCCCCGCCCGCGTGGGCCTCGTCCGGCGGCGCCTCCGGCGGCCCCGCCTCCTCCTGGGCGCTGGCCGCCACGCCGCCGAGGACGGCGGCCACCACCAGCGCGGCCGCGAGCGGCCTAGCCCGCCAGGCCCACACGGGAGCGTCCCATGGGCAGCGCGGCGAAGATCCCCCCGGCGATCATCGTCAGCCACCCCAGCCACACGAGGTTGATGAGCGGATTGCGGAACACGGTGAAGATGAAGCCCCCGCCCTCGGCGGGGCGGTCGAAGTAGACGTAGAAGTCCTCCCCGGCCCGTCGGGCTATGGAGACCTCGGTCGTGGTCTGCTCCTGGACACGGTAGCCCGTCGGCGGGTAGAGCCTCTTCTCCGGCTCGAGGAGGGCCACGAGCTGGCCCGCCCGCCGGAGCTCCACGCGCACCCGGGTGGAGTGGTAGGCGCTCACCGGCCCCTCCTCGGACCCCTTCACCTCCAGGTCGTAGGGCCCGACCCGCACCGGCTCCGCCTCGCGCACGCGGACCTCCTCCACCACCCGGTAGAGGGAGGAGTTCACCACGCCGATGGCCAAGAGGGCGAGCCCCACGTGCACGACGTAGCCGCCGTAGCGCCGGCTGTTCAGGACCACCAGCCGCAGGAGGCCGTCCAGCCCGCCCCCGCGGGCCGCCGCGGTCCGCGCCACCTCCCACGCAAGGGAGCCGATGATCAGCCAGCCCAGGAAGTTCACCGCCAGGCCCGGGTAGAGGTGCTGGGCCCACCCCACCGGGTCTTCCCCGTCTCCCCCGCGGATGGCCCCGTAGGCCACCCACTGGGTGAGCCCCGCCAGGGGCAGCGCGACGGCCGCCGGGCCCAGGAGGTTCTTCCGGAGGCGCGAGGGCGAGGTGCGGATCCACGCCATGCCGGGCCCCAGGGCCGTGAGGGCCAGGAGCAGGACGAAGAACGGGGTGCAGACCAGGTTGTAGACCGGAACCTGCACCGAGACCGACTGGCGCAGGAGCTCCGCGGAGATCTTGGGCCACAGGGTGAGGACGACCACCGCCCCGGCGATGGCGAGGAGGACCAGGTTGTTGAGGAGGAAGATGGCCTCGCGGGAGAGGAGCGAGTCGATGCGGTCCCCGGCACCGAGGAGCGGCAGCCGGTAGAAGACCAGGAAGAGGGAGACCCCCAGGACCAGCAGGAGGAAGCCCAGGAAGCAGTCCCCCACGGGGCCGGAGGCGAAGGCGTGCACCGAGGACACGATACCGGAGCGGGTAAGGTAGGTCCCGAAGAGGGAGAGGAAGAAGGTCAGGCAGACCAGGGCCGCGTTCCAGACCTTCAGCATGTCCCGCCGTTCCTGGATCATCACCGAGTGGAGGAAGGCGGTGCCGGTGAGCCAGGGCAAGAGGGAGGAGTTCTCCACCGGGTCCCACGCCCAGTATCCCCCCCAGCCCAGGACCTCGTAGGCCCAGAGCCCGCCCAGGACGACCCCGTTGGTGTTGAGCAGCCAGGCCACCAGGGTCCAGCGCCGGGTCTTCCGGATCCACCAGCCGCCCAGGTCGCCGGAGGCCAGGGCCGCCAGGCCGAAGGCGAAGGGCACCGTGTAGAGGATGAAGCCCAGGTAGAGGCTGGGCGGGTGGATCAGCATCCAGTAGTTCTCGAGGAGCGGGTTCAGGCCCGAGCCGTCCGCCGGCGCGCCGCGCAACAGGAGCCCCGCCGCCCCCAGGTCCTGGCGGAGCCCTGGCTCCAGGGGATCGAAGGGGTTCGCCACCAGGACGATCACGGCGAGGAAGAAGGCCTGGACCCCGGCGAAGACCAGGTGGACCCAGGGTTCCAGGCGGCGGGCCTCCACTGCCGGGTCCCGGCGGAAGCCCCAGGCCACGCCCCCCGCCAGGAGGCCGAGGATGGCGGCCCAGAACAGGATGGACCCGTCCAGCCCCGCCCAGAGCCCCGCCAGCTTGAAGGGGGCCGCCAGCTTCCTCTCGGAGTAGCTGAAGACGTACTGGACCTGGTATGCCCCCTGGAAGAAGGCCGCCACCAGCGCGGCCGCGGCCCCCGCCCCGGTGAAGGCCCCGGCCACCTGGGACCGCCTGGCAGCCAGGACGAAGCGCCGGTCCCGGCGGGCCAGTCCCAGGGCCGCCAGGACGAGCGTGGAGCCCGCGAGCCCCAGGGAGACGCGGACGAGTGCGCTGCCGAAGTCCAGGTAGTTCAGGGGCTGCCCCGGTCCCCCGCGGAGGCGCCGGTCTGGCGCTTGTCCTCGGCCTCGTACTTCGAGGGGCACTTGGTGTAGACCTGGTCCGCCCGGAAGACCCTCGCCTGGGGGTCCCAGGTCCCGAGGACGGCCACGTCGTAGGTCTCCTGGAAGGTGTCGGGCCGCGTGCGGTCCGCGACCACGTCCATCCGCGACTCCGGATCCTTCTTGTCCAGGACGGTGAACCGCAAGGGCCGGCGGTCGGAGGCGATCTCCCCGATGAGGCCGTGGACCTTCACGGGCCGGCCGGGGTGAACCCCCTCCAGGGCCTCATGGACCTGCAACTCCGGGATCCCGCCCTCCAGGATCCCCAGTGTCACGAGGCCCACGAGCCCCGCCAGGATGAGCAACCCAGGCACCACGATGCGCACCCCACGACCCCCCACGACCTCCGGCCACCAGGACCGGGGCCCGATAGGGTAGCAGGGTCCGTTCCGACAGACAATCCAGCACGGGTCCGAGCCCTCGCCTCGCTCGGGCTCCCACCACGGCGCGTGCGGGACCCCGATCCGGCGGGAAAGTCCGCGGCGTTGACGCCCCCGGGGCCGCGCCCTACACTCCCCGGCCCATGCCCCTGGACCTCGCCCGTCGCGCCGGAAAGCCCCTGGTAGGCTGCGCCCTGGGGTTGGTCCTGGGCCTGGTCCTCTCCTGGCTCACCGAGGAGGGGGCCCAGGGCGAGGCCCGGTTCCTGGAGACCCTGGAACGCCATGCCCTGGACCTGCGCCAGCGCATCGACCCCCCGCCCCCGGGGAGGGAAAGGCTGGTCATCATCGCCATCGACCAGGTGGACCTGGGCTACCTGGAGTACCTCTCCGACCTTCAACAGCCCTGGCCCTGGTCCCGGTTCTGCTACGCATTCATCGCGGAATACTGCCGCATGGCGGGCGCCCGGGCCGTCTACTTCGACTTCGATTTCTCCGCCTCGGCCCCGGGCGAGGAGGGACGGGCCTACGACGGGATGCTGGGCGCGGCCCTCGCGGCCCAGGGCTCCACCTATCTGGGCGCGGAGTTCCGACTCGAGGGCGGCTCCAGCCACCCCATGCAGGCCGAGGTGGTAGCGCGGCTGCGCGAGCGATACCCCCTGGAGCCGCTGCACCGATTCGCCGTGGAGGTGGAGGACCCCACGGGCTATCTGCGGGTGGACGACCCCGGGGCCGCGGGGCTCGTGGTCTATCCCGCGGCCCCCTTCCTGGGGCCGGCCCGCGGCCTCGGGGCCTACAATGCCATCAAGGACTCGGACGGGGTCATCCGGCGCGTCCAGCTCCTCCACCGCCAGGGGGGGCGCTGGTACGCCTTCGCCCCGCTCCGTGTCGCCATGGAACTGCTGGGCGCCGAGCGCCTCGTGGTGGACGGCGCCGGCGACCTCGCCCTCGGGCCGGTCCGCGTCCCCATCGCCCCCGACGGCGGCTACCTCATCCGCTGGCGGGGCCCGGCCCAGAGCTACCGCTACATCCCGGCCCGCGAGCCCCTGGAGGCCGCCCGCGCGGCCCTGGGGAGGGCCCAGGAGGCGGGTCACGAGCTGACCTGGGACCTGGGCGCCGCGGAGGCGCGGCGCTTCCTGGACGAGGCCCGCTCGCGGGATACCCAGCTCCTGGACCCCTCGCTCGTGGAGGGGAAGGTCGTCCTGGTGGGTTCCACGGCCACCGGGCTCATGGACCTCCAGGCCAACCCCTTCTCGGACGTCTACCCCGGGGTGGAGGTCCACGCCACGGTCCTGGACGACCTCCTGGACGGGGTGGGCCTGCGCCGCCCCGGCCTGGACTACCGCCGCGCCGGACTGGTCCTGGCCCTGACCCTGCTCGGGGCGATCTGGATCACCACCGAGAGCGCCTGGGTCAACCTCCTCGTCCTCCTCGTGGCCACGGCGGGCCACCTGGTCCTGGCCCAGCTCGCCCTGGTCCGGCACGGGGTCTGGCTGGACGCGGTGATCCCCCAGGTGGGCCTCATGGTCACCTACGCCGCCACCGCCAGCGCCAACTACGTCATGGAGGGCCGGCGCCGGCGCGAGATCAAGGGGATCTTCTCCCGCTACCTCTCGCCGGAGGTGGTGAACCAGGTGACCCGCTTCTCCGCTTCAGAGCTGCGCCTGGGGGGGGCGTCCCAGGAGATCACCATCTACTTCAGCGACATCGCCGGCTTCACCACCATCAGCGAGTCCCTGGACCCGGAGGTCCTGGTCCGCGTCCTGAACGAGTACCTCACGGAGATGAGCGACATCATCCTTCGCCACGGGGGGACCCTGGACAAGTACATCGGGGACGCGGTCATGGCCTTCTGGGGGGCCCCGGTCCCCCAGGAGGATCACGCCCGCCGGGCCATCGAGGCGGCCCTGGAGTGCCGCGACGCCCTGGCCCGGATGCGCGAGGCCTTCCGGGAGCGCGGCCTGCCGGCCTTGGAGGCGCGGGCGGGCATCAACACCGGGCGGGTGCACGTGGGGAACTTCGGCTCCCAGCAGCGCTTCTCCTACACGGTCATGGGCGACGCGGTGAACCTCGCCTCGCGCCTGGAGGGGGCCAACAAGAACTACGGGACCACCATCATGATGGGCGAGAACACCTTCGCCAAGACGGGGGGCGAGTTCGAGACGCGCCCCCTGGACCTGCTCCGGGTGAAGGGAAAGCACCAGCCGGTGGCGGTCCACGAGGTCCTGGCCCCCCGAGGCGGCCTGGGCCTCCGGCGGCGGGAGATGGTGGCCCTTTACCTGGAGGGCATGGGGCATTACAAGGGTAGGGCCTTCGACCGAGCTGCGGCCTCGTTCCGCGGCGCCCTCGAGGTGGACCGGACCGACGGACCGTCGACAACCTACCTGGAGCGCTGCGAGTCCTACAGGAGTCGGCCGCCGGCGCCGGACTGGGACGGGGTCTACGAGATGACCACCAAGTGATGGCGGGCAACGGCGGGAGGAGGGAAGCCATGGGCAAGTCGAGTTCGCGCTGGCGGGACCGTGGGGGGCGCCGAGCCGCCCTGGCACTGGTTTTCGCGGGCATCGGGTTGGGGGGCGTGGCCCTGGCCAAGGTCTACGAGGTCCAGGCAGAGTCCCTCAAGGTCTACAAGGGCCCCATGGCCTACTTCGGGGTCCAGGGCTCGGTGGAGAAGGGCGCGCGCCTGGAGTCCATCGGGGACAAGGGCCACTGGCTCCATGTTCGGCTCGCCGACGGGTCCACCGGCTGGATCCTCCCGCCGGAGGAGGTACGTCTCCCCAGCGGCGAGGTGGACGCCCAGTACCTGGGAAGCACCCAGGCCGCGGCCATCGGCGCGGGACTGGTGACCAAGGGCTTCGCCCAGGGCTACGCGGCCAAGAACGGGGTAGAGCCGGCCCGCTTCGAGGACATGGCCGAGGACCTGGACCGGGTGCGCTTCGACCCCGACACCCTGGACGGGTTCCTCTCCGAGGGCAGCCTGCGGCCGGCAGGGGGTGCGCGATGAGCGAGCAACCGGAGGTTGCGCAGCGAGTGATGAGCGAGCAACCGGAGGTTGCGCAGCGAGTGATGAGCGAGCAACCGGAGGTTGCGCAGCGAGTGATGAGCCGCCTTGCCCCGGCAGTCCTGGTCGCCATGGCCCTCGCCCTGGCCGGGTGCGCCGGTCCCGAGCCCGCCCCCCGTCCCCAGCCGGCCCGCCGGCCCGCGGCGCGTCCCGCCACGCCGCCCTCGTTCCCCGATGCGGGTCACGTGGCGACCTACCGGGACGAGACCCACGCCGCCGAGGGCGAGGGGGCCCCGGCCGACCCGGCCATGGGGGGCGACGACCCGGCCGAGGGCGGCGACCCCGGTGACCCGAGTGACACCGGCGACCTGGTGGACGACCTCTCCGGCGCGCGGGACCGGATGCGCGGCCGCGTGCGCGCCGCCGGCGACAAGGAGTTCTTCTCCAACAACCTCTCCGACGACGAGGAGCAGGCCATGGGCCTGGGGGTGGCCTCCCGCGTCGCCTCCGACGGCCTGGTGGGCGACGAGGCGCTCCTCCGCTACCTGAACCTGGTGGGCGCCCACCTGGCCGAGTGCTCCGACCGCCCCTTCATCCCCTACCGCATCCACGTCCTGGACGAGGCGGCGGTGAACGCCGTGGCCTGCCCCGGGGGCTACATCTTCGTCACCGTCGGGGCCCTGCGGGCCATGGAGGCCGAGTCGGAGCTGGCGGGGGTCCTGGCCCACGAGATCGCCCACGTGGCCCTGAAGCACGGGGTGCGGGAGCTGGACCGCATGGGCCACCGCATCGCCGCCCGCGGGGCCGCCGCCGAGATGGACCGCAGCCTGGAGAAGTATTACGGCCCCATGGACCCGGAGACCGCCGCCCTGGTGGCCCAGCTCGACCAGGTGGCGGACCTCCACTACCAGATGGCCACCGGCGAGCGGCAGCGGGAGCTGGAGGCGGAGGCGGACCGCTTCGCCGTCCGCTACCTGGTCCGCTCCGGCTGGGACCCCTCGGGCCTGGCCCGGTTCCTCGGCCGTCTGGGCGGCGCTCGCACCCTGGGGAAGTCCTGGGGCAGCCACCCGAGCCCGGCCTCCCGCGTGGCCGCCGTGGAGGAGGAGATCCGGCGCTCCGGCGGCGACGGGGGCGCCACCATGAAGGAGCGCTTCCTCCGCTACACGGACTCCCTGCGGGGGTAGGCGAGGCCGGGCCGGCCTCTTGCCCCGCAAGCTCCTCATCGCCAACCGCGGCGAGGTGGCGGTCCGTATCGCCCGGGCATGCCGGGATGCCGGGGTCCGCAGTGTGGCCGTCTATTCCGAGGCGGACAGGGGCGCCCTCCACGTGCGGCTGGCCGACGAGGCGGAGCCCATAGGGCCCGCCCCCGCCGCCGCCTCCTACCTCCGGTCCACGGCCCTCCTGGAGGCCGCGCGGCGCCACGGCTGCGACGCCGTCCACCCGGGCTACGGTTTCCTCTCGGAGAACGCCGGCTTCGCGGCGGCCTGCCGGGACGCGGGCCTCTCCTTCGTGGGTCCTCCGCCGGAGGCCATCGCGGCCATGGGGGACAAGCCGCGCGCCCGCCACCTCATGGCCGCCGCCGGCGTCCCGGTGGTGCCGGGCGCGGAGCTCGACCCCTCGGACTCCGGGGCGGTGCGCTCGGCCCTGGAATCGGTGGGGCTTCCCCTCATGGTCAAGGCGGCGGGGGGAGGCGGCGGCAAGGGGATCCGCCTGGTGCGCGAGGCCTCCGAGCTCCCCTCGGCCCTGGAGCGGGCCTCCAGCGAGGCCGCCCGCGCCTTCGGGGACCCCAGGGTCTATCTCGAACGCTACATCGAGGGGGCCCGCCACGTGGAGGTCCAGGTCCTGGCCGACTCCCGGGGCCACGTGGTCCACCTCCATGAGCGCGAATGCAGCGTGCAGCGTCGCCACCAGAAGCTCATCGAGGAGGCCCCCTGCCCTTCCATCTCCGCGGCTACCCGCGAGGCCCTGTACCGGGCCGCCGTGGCGGCGGCCCGCGCGGCGGGCTACGTCAACGCCGGGACCGTGGAGTTCCTG
>JACQVX010000243.1 GCA_016209495.1 Planctomycetota bacterium | reverse complement strand
GGTCCGGGTTCATGTCTCCGATCTCGTCCAGGAAGAGGGTGCCCGTGTGGGCCACCTCGAAGAGGCCCTTCTTGTCCTTGTGGGCCCCGGTGAAGGCCCCGCGGACGTATCCGAAGAACTCGCTCTCGAGCAGGGTGGCGGGGATGGCGGCGCAGTTCTCGCTCACGTAGGGCTTCTTGCCGCGGGGCCCGTTGAAGTGTATGGCCCGGGCGATGAGCTCCTTGCCCGTCCCGCTCTCCCCCTGGATGAGCACCGGCACGGTGCTGTCGATGACCTTGTCCAGGACCGTGAAGATCTCGAACATCTTGGGGCTGGCGGTCACGATCTCCGAGTAGTCGTGCTTGAGCCTGGCCCGGATGGCCTCCACCCGGCGCCGGTCCTTCTCCCCCTGCGACTCCAGGGCCTCGAGCGCGCTCAGGGCGGCGCGGTGGCGGGCCTGGGGGTCCACCTGCACCTCCAGCTCCGCGCGCCGCTCGCGCTCCTGGACCAGGTCTCGCTCCGTCCTCGCCTTGTCCTCGGACAGCCGGGCGCGCTCGATGGCCAGGGCCGCCTGGTCCGCCACCAGCTCGGCGTAGTGCAGGTCGTCCTGGGTGAAGACGCCCCGTTCGAAGCGGTTGTCCACGTAGACCACCCCGGTCACCCGCTCGCCCACCCGGAAGGGGACGCAGAGCACGCTGCGCAGCTTGAGGTCCCGCACCGTCCCGAACTCCCGGAAGCGATCGTCCGCCTCGGCGTCCTCCGAGAGGACGGGGACCCCGTCGGCCGCCACCCGCAAGGCGATGGAGTGGCTGATCTTCTCCGCGGGCTTCTTCACGTCCTCCCCGTCGATGTTCCGGGAGGCCTTCACCTTGAGGTCCCCCCCCTCGCACAGGATGAGGAATCCGCGCTCCGCCCCGGTGACGTCCACCACCGTGTCCAGGATCCGCGAGAGCAGGGCCCTGAGGTCCGTCTCCGAGAGGAGGAACTGGTTGATCTCCAGGACCCGGTAGAGGTTCTCCCGCTCCCGCTCCCAGCCGCTGGCCTGGGCCCGGTGCCTGGGCGCCGGCGCCACGCCCTGGGGGGCGGTGGGCCGGGCCCCCTCATCGGGGGCCGTCTCGAAGTAGAAGACGGTGGTCCCGATCTCGATGCGATCCCCGGGGTTCAGGGGCTTCTTCCCGCAGCGCTCGCCGTTGACCAGCGTCCCGTTGCGGGACTCCAGGTCCACCACCTCGTGGCCCGTACCGGTCCTCCGGATCTCGCAGTGGTGGCGCGACGAGGTGGGGCTGTCGATGTCGATGGTGTTGTCGGTCTCGCGGCCGATGCTCACGACCTCGCTGTCGCTCTCGACGACGCGCTCCTGCCCGTTCTCCCGGATGATCAGCCGCACTCTGCCACTACCCCTCTCGCCTCCCCCCCCGCCGGACGCGGGAGCAGGACGGTGACGATCGTGCCTCGCCCCTCCTCGCTGTCAAGGAGCACCAACCCGCCGTGCATCCCCACCACCTCCCGGACGATGGTGAGCCCGAGACCCGTCCCCCCCTTGCCCGCGCTGTAGAAGGGGCGGAAGGCGGCGCGGCGCACCTCCGGCGGCATCCCCACCCCCTCGTCCTCCACCTGGAGGCGCACCCTGGCCCCGTCCTCGGAGAGGCGGAGCCGGAGCCTCCCCCCGTCGGGCATGGCCTCCACACCGTTGAAGACCAGGTTGAGGAGGGCCCGCCGGAAGCGGTCCCGGTCCAGGGCCACCGGGCCCCGGCAGTCCCCCTCCACCTCGAGCGCCACCCCGCGCCGCCGGGCCTCCGGCCCCACGGCAAGGGCCACCTCGTCCAGGAGCGGCCGGACCTCCGTGGGCCGCGGGGCGAAGGCCGTCTCGCCGCGGGCATACGAGAGCAGCTCCTGCAGCAGGCGGCGCATGTGCTCCAGCTCCGCGCGCAGGGGCTCCAGGTCGGCCGCCCCCACGCCGGGGCGTCCCTCCAGTAGGTGGACGAACCCGTGGAGGACCTGCATGGGGTTCTTCAGGTCGTGGAGGACCCGGGCGACGGCCCGCCCCAGGGCGGCCATGCGGTCCGCCTCCCGCCGGCGGGAGTGTTCCCAGGCGTTGTCCAGGGCCACGGCGATGCGCGCGGCCAGGCGGCCCAGGAGCTCGCCGTCGAGCGTCGAGAAGCCGCCGCGGGACCGGCCCACGACCTGGAGCACCCCGAGGACCTCCCCCCGGCGGGTCATGGGGACGCAGAGCAAGGCCCCGGAGGACGCGGCGGCGAGGCCGTCCACGTCCGCCACCACGCGTGGATCGGAGCGGGCATCCGCCAGGCGCACGGTCTCGCCGTGGGCCGCCACCCATCCCGCGATCCCCTGCCCCTCCTCGACGGGCCGGGTCTGGAGCCGCGCCCCGCCCGGGCCCGCGCCGGCGCACCAGTAGAGGTGGAGGGCGCCCGTCTCCCGCCCCGCCAGGAGGACGCGGCAGTGGTCCGCCTCCATCAGGGCGCGGCAGGTCCCGATGATCTCGCGGACCAGGTCGTCCAGGTCGAAGGGCTCGAAGAGCCGCTCCTGGATGCGCGAGAGGAACCGCAGCTCCCGCACCTCCCGCTCCATGGATTGGCCGGATGCGTCCTCGCCCTCCGCCCCGCTCATGATCCGGCGGCCGCCGGCGGTCCGACCCCGGCGAACGTCCGGAGCATGACCTTGTCCACCACCATGAGGACCTCGTTGAAATGGAGGGGCTTCGTGATGTACTCGTCGGCCCCCAGCCTCATGGCGTCCTTCGCGCTGTAGAGGTCCGTGTAGCCGGTCATCATCACGAAGCGCACGCGGGGGTGGCGCTCCTTCCCCAGCCGGAGCAGCTCCAGGCCGTCCATCCCGGGCATGTGGATGTCCGCGAAGACCACATCCGAGCCGTCCCCGTCCAGGGCCTCCAGGGCCTCGGCCCCGCTCGCCGCCGTTCGCACGAGGCAGGGGCCCGTGGGGCTCGCGGCCAGGATCCGGGCCAGGACCTCCCGTGCCCCCTCGTCGTCGTCCACCACCAGCACGCGGACGGCGTCCTCCGGCAGCCTCGGCGGGGGGGCCTCGGCCCGCTCGACCGCCACCGGCCGGGAGGGGAGGCGCACCACGACCGTCGTCCCCCGGCCGGGCTGGCTCTCGATCCGGATCTCCCCGCCGTAGTCCTTCACCACGCCGTAGGCGAAGGAGAGGCCGAGCCCCGCCCCCTCGCCGGTGGGACGGGTGGTGAAGAACGGGTCGTAGACCCGGTCCAGGTGCTCCGGGGCGATGCCCACGCCCGTGTCGCGGACCTCCACCTCCACCCAGCCTTCGAGGGCGCGGGTGCGGACCTCCAGGCGGCCGCCGCCGGGCATGGCCTGCAGGGCGTTCACCACGACGTTCTGCACCACCTGCTGCAGGTAGGCGTCGTTGGCGTGCACCGGGGGGAGGTCCGCGGCGCAGTCCACCAGGGTCTCGACCCGGGAGGCGTCCCCCTCCCGCTGGGCCTCCTCCACGGCCCGACGTACCACCGGGTTCAGGTCCACGGGCTTCCACGGCCCGCCGGCGGCCCGGCCGAAGGCCATCATCCCCCGCACGATCCGCCGGATGCGTTCCGCGTTCGCCGTGATCATGCGCAGGTCCCGCCGGACGCGCTCCTCTAGCGTGCCCTTGGTCAGGAGGTCCGCGAAGCCCAGGACCGCCTGCAGGGGATTGTTGATCTCGTGGGCCATCCCCGCCGCCAGCCGGCCCACGGCCGCCAGCTTCTCGTTCTTCACCACCTCGGCCTGGGAGCTGCGCAGGTCCTCGACGGTGGCCCGCAGGTCCCGGAGGAGCTTGCGGTTCTCCCGGAGGAGGCGCACCCGCTCGGCCATCTGGCCGGCGCAGGCCTGGACGCTCTCGCGGCGGAACGGCTTCTGGAGGTAGAAGGAGGCCCCCTCGTTCAGGGCGCGGATGGCGTTGTCCAGGGTCCCGTGGGCCGTGATGACCACCACCGCCGTGTCGGAGTCGGAGCGGCGCACCTCCGCCACGAAATCCAGGCCGTTCCCGTCCGGGAGCATGAGGTCCAGGAAGACCACGTCGAAGGCACCGGCCGCGAGCTGCGAGCGCCCCTGGTCCAGGTTCTCGGCGGCGGACACCTCGAAACGGTCTCGCAGCGCCACCCGGACCGCCTGCCGGATCTCGGCGCTGTCGTCCACCACCAGGATGCGCCCCTCCGATCGCTCGGCGGGCCGCCTCGGCGGCGTCCCCCCC
>JACQVX010000242.1 GCA_016209495.1 Planctomycetota bacterium | reverse complement strand
TCCGGCCCTTCCGGGACGCCGCCGGCCGGGACGAAGCGATAGGGGAAGACGTGGAGACGCGTGGAGGGCGGGTCCTCCGTGGTGTCTCCGGCCCTGGGCATGGTGGCTTCCAGGGCGTCGCGGCCGTCGTCCGTGCGGGCCAGGGCGAGGGCGAGCGCCTCGACCCCGTCGAGGGCCATCCCCTCGGCATCCCCCACCCAGCGCAGGGTCCAGCCCTCGGCGGCATCGGCGACCTCCACCGACTCCCCGGCCGCCAGTCGGGACTCGCCTGCGCCAGCGTAGTTGAGCCAGATCACCCGTATCGAAGCGTCCGAGCGGACGGCGAGGTTCACGGGGGCGCCGTTCTGGAGCGTGAGGGCCGCCAGGAGCAGGGCGTGCAGCATGGGCGGCGATCCTAGCGGATCCCCATCCCGCCGTCCACCGCCAGGACCTGGCCCGTGATGTAGGGGCTCTCGGCCAGGAAGGCCACGGCGCGGGCCACGTCCTCGGGGCGGCCCACGCGCCCCAGGAGCGTGGCGGCGGCCGCCCGGGCGGCCTGGGCCCCGTCGGAGCCCTCGGGCAGGAGGACGGGGCCCGGGGCCACCGCGTTCACGCGGACGGCGGGGGCCAGGGCCCGGGCCAATGCCAGGGTCATGCCCTCCACCCCCGCCTTGGCGGCGGCGTAGGGGACGTGGTCGGCCCAGGGGCGGCGGGTGCTCGCGCAGGACACGTTCACCAGGCAGCCCGCCCCCCTGGCTTTCATGCGCCGGCCCGCGGCGAGGCACCAGAGGAAGGGTCCCTTGAGGTTCACCCCCACCTGCTCGTCGAAGTCGGCCTCGCTCAGCCCATCGAGGGGCGTGCGGCGGAACGTGGCGGCGTTCGCCACCACCAGGTCCAGGCTGCCCAGGGCGTCCCAGGCCTCCCCCAGGGCCCGCTCCACCTGGGCCGCATCGGTCTGATCCGCGCACACCGCCACGCCGCCCAGCTCCGCCGCCAGGGCGCGGGCCGCGGGCTCGCTCCGGTGGTAGTGGATCGCCAGGCGGGCCCCTCGCGCCGCCAGCTCCCTGGCGATGGCCGCCCCGACCCGGCGTGCGCCCCCGGTCACCAGGGCGTTGGCGACGGGGCCCATCCCGCCCTCTCACTCCTCCCAGCGGTAGAAGCCCTGGCCGGTCTTCTTCCCCAGCCGGCCCTCCTCTACCATCCGCCGCAGGAGCGCAGGGGGCTGGAAGCGCACCGGGTCCAGCTCGCGGGCGAGGTGCTCCGCGATGGCCAGCCGGACGTCCAGGCCCACCAGGTCGGTGAGGCGCAGCGGACCCATGGGGTGGTTGTAGCCCAGGGTCATGGCGCTGTCGATGTCCTCGTTCGAGGCCACGCCCTCCTCCACCATGCGGATGGCCTCCAGGCCCAGCGCCACCCCCAGGCGGCTGGAGGCGAAGCCCGGGGCGTCCCGCACCACGATGGGCGTCTTGCCCATGGCCCGTGCGGCCGCCACGGCCCGCTCCACGGTGGAGTCGGTAGTGGTGGAGGCCCGCACCACCTCGCAGAGGGGGAGGATGTGGACCGGGTTGAAGAAGTGCATGCCGCAGACACGTTCGGGCCTGGGGCAGCCCTCGGCGATGCGCCCCACGGGGAGGGAGGAGGTGTTGGTGGCGAGCAGGGCGTGGGCGGGGCAGGAGGCGCCCAGGCGCGCGAAGACCCGCCGCTTCAGCTCCAGGTCCTCCGGGACCGCCTCCACGGCCAGGTCGGCGCCGGCCGCTGCGCCCTCCAGGTCCGTGGAACCGCGGAGCCGCGCCAGGGCCGCCTCCGCCGCCGGCGCCCCCACCTTGCCCCGCTCCACCCCCCTCTGGAGGTTCGTCCGGATGCGGCCCAGGCCTCGATCCACCAGGTCCGGCGTCAGGTCGTAGAGGGCCGTCTCCCAGCCCGCCATGGCCGCCACCTGGGCGATGCCGTGGCCCATGGTCCCGGCGCCCACCACGACGACGCGCCTCGGCGCCCAGGGGCTCACCGGTCATCCTTCTTGCGTCGCGCCAGGAAGGAGCGCATCCGCTCCTCCTTGGCCGGCGACTCGAAGCAGGAGGCCTGGGCAGCCAGCTCCAGGCCGTAGGGCTCCGCGCCCGTGAAGGCCGCGTCCATCACGGATTTGGCCAGGCGCACCGC
The DNA here is from genome assembly GCA_016209495.1 of Planctomycetota bacterium. Classification (GTDB taxonomy): domain Bacteria; phylum Planctomycetota; class JACQVX01; order JACQVX01; family JACQVX01; genus JACQVX01. Next base: position 33,104 of record JACQVX010000242.1, on the reverse strand, counting down.
CAGGGGGTCGTTGCGGGCGATCTCGGCGGCCAGGGCCCGGGCCGTCTCCTCCAGCTCCCCGTCGGCCACCACCCGGTTGACCAGGCCGATGCGCAGGGCCTCCGCCGCATCGATGATGCGGCCGGTATAGATCAGCTCCTTGGCGATGCCCACGCCCACCAGGCGCGGGAGCCGGTAGCAGCCCCCGGCGCCGGGGATGATCCCCAGACCCACCTCGGGCTGCCCGAAGCGCGCCGACTCCCCGCAGACCCGGAGGTCGCAGGCGAGGGCCAGCTCGCAGCCCGCCCCCAGGGCCCAGCCACGCACCGCGGCGATGGTGGGCCGGGGGAAGGACTCCACCCTCCGGAAGAGCCCCGCGTTGATGGCCCGGAAGGCGTCGTCGCGCCGCCGGAGGACCAGCTCCGCGATGTCCGCCCCGGCGGCGAAGGCCTTCCCCCCCGCGCCCGTGAGGATGACGGCCCGGAGGTCCTCTCGCGACCCCAGGTCGTCCAGGGCCGCGTGCAGCTCGGAGACCACCTCGGCACTGATGGCGTTGCGGACCTCCGGGCGGTCGAGGGTGACCAGGGCGATGCCTTCCGCCACCTCCACGCGCACCGTGGTCACGAGGAGCGCCCCCCCATGTCCAGGACCACCTTGCCGAAGTGCTCGCGGGCCTCCAGGTGCCGGTGGGCCTCCCGGATGGCATCGAGGGGATAGACCCGGTCCACCACCGGCCTCAGCCTCCCGGCCGCCACGTGGCGCCAGATCTCGTGGAGGTCGCCCTTGGCTCCCATGGTGGAGCCGAGGATGGAGAGACCCTTGAAGAACACGAGCCGGAGGTCGGTCGACGCCTCGTAGCCGCTGGTGGCCCCGCAGGTCACGAGCCTCCCGCCCCGGGCCAGGCAGCGCAGGCTCGTCTCCCAGGTGGCGGCCCCGACGTGTTCCACGACCACATCGACCCCTCGGCGCCCCGTCAGCCCCTTCACCCGTTCCAGGACGTCGTCCCGGGTGTGGTCGATGACCTCGTCGGCCCCCAGGGCCCGGGCACGCTCCGCCTTGGCCGCGCCCCCGACGGTGGCGAGGACCCGGGCGCCCCAGAGCCTTGCTATCTGCACCGCCGCGTGGCCCACCCCGCTACCCGCGGCCAGCACCAGGACGGTCTCCCCCGGCCGCACCCGGGCGCGGCGCACCACCATGGACCAGGCCGTGAGGAAGACCAGTGGGACGGCGGCCGCCTCGGTGAGCGACATCCCGGGCGGGACCGAGTTGAGGTTGGCTGCCCCCACGGCCACGTAGTCGGCGCAGGCCCCGTCCCGGTCCTCGCCCAGGATGCCGTAGTCCCGGCAGAAGGGGTCCCGCCCGGAGAGGCAGGCCTCGCACGCGCCGCAGGAGTGGCCCGGGTTGCCGGCTACCCGGTCCCCCGGCCGGAGGCCCTGCACCCCGTCGCCCACCCGCTCCACGACCCCCGCGAAGTCCGAACCCGGCACCAGGGGCAGGGGGAAGGGGTGGCCCGGGATCCCGCGCCGCACCCAGATATCCAGGTGGTTGAGGGCTGCGGCCGCGACCCGGACGAGGACCTGGTGGGGGCCGGGCTCGGGTACAGGCCGTTCCTCGAAGACGAGGCGATCCACGTCCCCGTGCGCGCGGACGACGACTGCCCTCAAGCAGTAGTACCCCTCAGGGCCGCGGCGGGCCGTTCGTCCTGGACCGGGATGCGGCCGGCACGGGAGACCCTCAGGGTCCCGGAGCGGAGGGCATCGGCCAGGGCGCGCGCCGCGGCGAGGCCTTCCTCCGGCGTGGCCGAGAGGGTCAAGGGAAGCCTGGGCACGAGGACGCGCTCGATGGCCTGGCCGTTGAGGCGCGTGCGGTTGGGTTCGGCGGAGAGGAGGACCGCCACCATGGACGAGGCCTCCCCGCCGGCCTCCACCACCAGGACCTCGCTCAGGGACTCCCGCGCGAAGGTGCTCGTCGTGTTGAACATCCTGGCCGCCCGTTCGGCCTCCGGGTAACGCCAGACGTAGCCGCGGGGGTATTCCTCCAGGAGGCGCAGGACCTCCGCGGGGGAGAGCCCGGACGGCGAGGGGGCATGGGTCTGGGGCACGGCCTGCGCGGCGGCCGAGGCCGGGGACGTGGCTCGCGCGGGGGGCGGGGCCACGGGCTGGACCCGGACGGCGGCGGGGGCGGCCGCGGCCTGGGCAGGGGCTGGGCCCGGGACCGGCACGGTGGCGGGCAGGGTCCCTGCCTCCGCGTCCAGGTATTCCTGATAGAGCGAGGCGAACATGGCGGACTGGATGGGCAGGGTGAAGAGGGCGCCCACGTAGCAGGCCATGCTCCCGATGCTGCCGATGATCTGCGCCACCAGGAAGAAGAGGAAGTGCCAGAGGACCCCGCCGTGGTCGCGGACCCACCGGATGCTCATGTGCCGGCTTTCGCCGAAGGAACGGCCCGTGTCCACCATGATGGGCAGGCAGAACATCCAGCGCAGGATCCGGCAGTAGGCCCAGCACAGGCCCGCGACCATGAAGAGGACGGCGAACACCGCGAGGATGGGCGAGGCGGTGCGGTCGTCGATGGCCACGGCGAGGCCGAAGAAGGCCCCGCCCGGGGCAAGGCCGATGAAGAGGACCCCGTAGGCCATGAGGCCGAGGAGGATCACCCCCACTAGGGCGTGGAGGTAACGCCCCCGGGCCACGTCGAAGATGGTCCCCACCCGCACCGTCTCCCCGCGAAGGGCCCGGTTGAACATCAGGATCTGGGCGATGGCCAGGGCAGGTCCCATGATGAGGGCGCCGATGCCCAGGGTGAAGACCATCAGGCCCAGGATGATGAGGGGTATTACCAGCTGGGCCAGGACGTAGGGTCCGAAGTCCTTGCTGTAGACCTCCCAGGCGCGGGTGAGGTGGCGTCCGATGTCCGGTCCGGGTTTCATCATGGTCTCAGGCTCCCTTCCGGGTGGCGCAGGTCGCATGCCAGCGCCACCCCCAGGTCCCTATCCACGCAGCGGCCGGTGGTGGCGGCGATCACCAGCTGGGGGGTGATTTCCAGCCGGTCGAGTGCAGCCGTTGCTCCTTCACGATTCCTGACCCAGGTTGACCCACACGCTCTTGACCTCGGTGTAGCTCGCCAGGGCGCCTTCCCCCAGCTCGCGGCCGAAGCCGCTCTGCTTGTAGCCCCCGAAGGGCGAGGCCGAGTCGTAGTTGTTGTAGGTGTTGATCCAGACCGTCCCGGCGCGTATTCGCCGCGCGACCCGGTGGGCCCTGGCCACGTCCCGGGTCCAGACGGCCGCCGCCAGGCCGTAGGGGGAGTCGTTGGCGATGGTCAGGGCCTGGTCCACGGTCTCGAAGGGGATGACGCACAGGACGGGGCCGAAGATCTCCTCCCGGGCGATGGCCATCGCGTTGGAGACTCGGTCGAAGATAGTGGGGGCCATGAAGTAGCCCTTGCCCGTCCCGATGTCCACCCGGGCTCCCCCCGCCACGAGCCTCGCGCCTTCGCGCCGGCCCGTCTCGACGTAGGAGAGGACCTTCTCGAGCTGGGCCCGGCTCACCAGGGCCCCGAGGCGGGTCTTGGGGTGCATCGGGTCCGCCGGCGCCAGGCGCCGCGCCCGCTCCACGAGCCGCTCCACGAATGCGTCGTGGATGGACCTCTCCACCAGGAGCCGGGAGCCGGCCGCGCACACCTCCCCCTTCCCGTAGAAGATCCCGGTGGTGGCCCCCTTCACCGCCGCGTCCAGGTCGGCGTCGGCGAAGACCACGTTGGGGGACTTGCCCCCCAGCTCCAGCGTCACCCGCTTGATGGACCCCGCCGAGCGGCGCAGGACCTCGCGCCCGGTGGCCGTCTCGCCGGTGAAGGAGACCTTGTCCACCCCCGGGTGTTCGAGGAGCCTCGGGCCGATACGCGAGCCCTGGCCGGGCAGGACGTTCAGGACGCCGGGGGGGAGACCCGCGGCCTCCCCGATCTCCGCGAGCCGCAGGATGGATAGGGGGGTGTGGGTGGCGGGCTTGACGATGGCGGTGTTCCCGGTGGCCAGGGCCGGCGCGATCTTCCACGCCGCCAGGAGCAGTGGGAAGTTCCAGGGCACGATGGCCGCCACGACGCCCACCGGCTCGCTCAGCGTGTAATTAAGGTATGGGCCCGCCACGGGGATCGTCTGCCCGTGGAGCTTCGTGGCCCAACCCGCATAGTAGCGGAAGCAGTCCGCCGTGCAGGGGACATCGATGTAGCGGGACTCGAAGATGGGCTTCCCGTTGTCGGCGGTCTCCACGCGGGCCACGTCGTCGGCCCTCTCCTCCAGGAGGTCACCCATCCGCCAGAGGATCCGGGCGCGGCCCGCCGCGTCCATGGTGGCCCACGGGCCTTCCTCGAAGGCCTTGCGGGCCTCGGCGACCGCCGCGTCCACGTCCGCCTCACCGGCGGAGGACACCAGCGCGTTGAGCTCTTCCGTGGCGGGGTTGTACGTCTCGAAGGTGCCGCCGTCGGCGGCCTCTCGCCACTCTCCACCGATGTAGAGCCTCGCCTGGGTCGCGGTGCCGGTGCCGGTAGTCATTGGTGGGTCCTCGCAGGATGTGCGTTCGCCGAGGGTCTGGAGCGGCGCCGCATCCTAGCGGCCGATGGGGGGTAGTCAAGATCGCCCGGCCGTGCCGCCGGCTCTTCACCCTCGTGACCCCACGCTCAATGCCCGCTGAAGGTTCAATAAAAATAAAAAAATTGTGCTTGCTTGCCATAACATACTAGCCATGCGTGGTTTGTGAGTCAAGGGCCCCTTTGCCAGGCCAGCGGTCCCATCGTATGTTTTCCACGGGTCATCGTCTGGAGACCCGCCAAAGGGCAAGGTCGAGGGGTGCGACCAGCCCACTCCGGACGGGGGGGATTCGAGTGCAGGGGGGTCGCGTGGCGGGAGCGCCAGTGGCTGGCGCCCGCCGTTTTCTCATCGCGGTTTCCGCCATGACCGCCGCGGCCATCGCAGGCTGCGACGCGGGTGGCGGGGGTGGCAACTTCGACGTCAAGGGCTTGATCTCCGGCCCGGCGCGGCTGGAGATGAGCGTGGACGCGGAGCCCACCGAGGTCGCCCAGGGCCAGGGCAACGTGACGGTCCGGGTCACCCTGGTCAACATCGGCGGCTCGGCCGCGAGCGTCTCCAGCGCCTCCCTGGTCTTCGAGCGCCCCGGCGACTACACCGTCGAGCGCACGGACCAGGTGACCCAGGTCCAGCGCGCCCAGTCGGTCACCCTCAGCTTCTCCGTCCTTGTCTCCAGGAACGCCGCCGTGGGGGTCCACACGGTGGACGCCCGGCTGAGCGCCGTGGACACCAGCTCGGGCGAGATCCTGACCCTCGACAAGGCCCGCCAGACCGACACCTGGAACATCCGGGGCGGTCCCATCCTCGCGGTCGCCGTCAGCACCCCCCCCACCCAGGTGACCCAGGGCCAGAAGGGCCTCCCCGTGACCGTCACGGTCGCCAACAGCGGCACCGAGGCGGCGGAGATCCAGGACGCCGGGCTGGTATTCGCCCGGACCGGGGACTACGTCGTGACCCGCACGGACACGGTGACGCGGGTCGAGGCGGCGGCCACGGTGACGCTCGCCTTCACCGTGGACGTCAAGTCCTTCGCCTCCCCCGGGAGCGCCACCCTGCACGCCCGCATCACCGCGAGGGACGTCCGGACCGGCGGCGACTTCTCGAAGTCCCAGGCGGACACGCCGGACACCTGGACCGTGCAGGCCGCCCCCCAGCTCCTGGTCACGGTCATCTCCCCCTCCAAGGTGATGCGCGGCCAGACCGGCGTGTCCGTGACCCTCAAGGTGGACAACACCGGGGGCGCCACCGCGAGCCTCTCCTCGGCCGCCCTGGTATTCCCGGTCCCCGCCGACTACACGGTGGCAAGGACCGACGGCATCCTGCAGCTTGCCGCCGGGGGGAGCGCGAACCTGAGCTTCGTCGTCACCGTGGGCGCCACCGCCGGCCTGGGGACGGTGGCCGTGGACGCGACCGTGTCCGCCAAGGACCAGAACTCCGGGGCGGACGCCTCGAAGGCCCGCGCGGACTTCGCGTCCTCCTGGGTCGTCTCGGCCGCGCCCGTCCTCTCGCTCACCGTGAGCACGGCCCCCGCCACCGTGTCCCGGGGGCAGGCGGGCATCGCGGTGAACGTGCTCGTGCAGAACACGGGCACCGTGGGGGCGAACCTCACGGGGGCCGCCCTGGTCTTCGCCCAGGCCGCCGACTACGCCGTGACGCGGACCGACACGGTCACGCGGGTGGAGGCAGGCCAGGTGGGCGCCCTGAGCTTTACCGTGGGCGTGGCGTCGACCGCCACCCTCGGGACGCAGAGGGTCGACGCCGCCGTCACGGCCTCGGACGTGATCAGCGGGGCCAACGTCTCCAGGGCCGCGGCGGACGCGGACGACTCCTGGGTGGTCCAGAGCCCGCCGGTCCTGCAGCTCACCGTCGAGGCGCCCGCCACCGTGACCCGCGGCCAGACCGGGGCGGCGGTGGCGCTCCGGGTCCAGAACACCGGGACCGCCACGGCCACCCTGACGGGGGCGGGCCTCTCCTTGAGCCCCTCCGCATCGAGCTACACCGTGGCCCGGACCGACGCCATCGCCCAGGTGGCCGGCGGGGCCACGGCCCTGCTGGCCTTCCAGGTGGACGTGGCGCTCGGCGTGGCCACCGGGACCTATACCCTGGACGCCTCCGTCACCGCCAGCGATGCCAACACCGGGGCCGATGCCTCCCGGTCCAGCGCCGACACCCGCGACACCTGGGCGGTCAACGCCCCCCCCGTCCTGAGCCTCTCGGTCCTCGCGGCCCCCACCCTGGTGAGCCGCGGCCAGACCCTGGTCCCGGTGACGGTCCTGGTGGTGAACGGGGCGACAGGGGCCCCGGCGAACCTGCACGCCGCGACCCTGGCCTTCAGCCCCGTGGCCTCGGACTACACCGCCACGCGCACCGATACGGTGGCGCAGGTGGGGAGCGGGGCCAGCGCCAGCCTCTCCTTCAGCGTGGCCGTCGCCTCCGCCGCCGCCCTGGGGGTCGCCACCATCGACGCCTCGCTGTCCGCCACCGACGCCAACACCGGGGCCGATGCCTCCCTGGCCTCCGCCGGCGTCAAGGACACCTGGACCGTGCAGTCTGTCCCCTCCTTGGCCCTGCGCGTGGTCCTGGCCACCAACACCGTCTCACAGGGGCAGGTCGGGGTCTCCGTGAGCGTGGCGTGCTCCAACGCGGGCCAGGCCGTGGCGGACCTCACCGCGGCCGCTCTGAAGTTCAGCCCCGGCGCCGCGGACTTCGCGGCGACCCGGACCGACACGACCGCGCAGGTGGCGGGGGGCGCCACGGTGACGCTGGTCTTCAGCGTGGGCGTCAACGGGAACGCCACGCTGGGGACCCACACGGTGGACGCCGCCGTGACCGCGCGCGACGTCAACAGCGGGGCCGACGCGTCCCGCTCCTCCGCACAGACCACCGACGCCTGGACCGTGCTCAGGGCCCCGACCCTCACGGTCGTGGTGCGAGCGACCCCGACCCTCGTGAGCCGGGGACAGAGCCTGGTGGGCGTGGCCGTGGAGGTGTCGAACGAGGCGGATGCCTCGCCCCTCAACCTGGCCTCGGCGGCCCTGAGCTTCGGCGGCGCGGCGGCGGACTTCACGGCGACCCGCACGGACGCCGCGACCCAGGTGGTCTCCGGGGCCACCGTCACCCTGAGCTACTCGGTGAACGTCTCGGCTGCCGCCCCGAGCGGTCTGCGGACCATCGACGCCAGCCTGGCCGGCACCGACGCGAACAGCGGCGCGGCCGTCTCCGAGAACACGGCGGACGTGACAGACACGTGGACGGTCCAGGCCCCCGCGGGGCTCCAGCTCACGGTCCAGGGCCCGGCCACCGTCAGCCGGGGCCAGTCCGCCGCGGCGGTCACGGTGCAGGCGACCAACACCGGCGAGGCGGCGGCGAACGTGGGCACGGCCACCCTCTCGTTCACGGCGAGCGCGGATTTCACGGCCACGCGCACCGACACCGTGGGCCAGGTGACTGGCGGGGCCACGGCCGTCCTCTCCTTCTCCGTGGCGGTGAGCACCGGTGCCGCCACCGGGGTCGTCACCGTGGACGCCGCCGTGACGGCCAGCGACGCCAACAGCGGCGCGGACGCCTCCCGGTCCACCGCCGATACCAAGGCCACGTGGACGGTCCAGACCCCGCCCTCCCTGGCGGTGGCCGTCCTGGCGCCGCCCTCGGTGACCCGGGGCCAGACGGCGACCGCCGTATCGGTCACGGTGCAGAATGCCCCCACGGCGGCCGCGGCGAACCTCTCCGCGGCCGCCCTGGCCATCAGCCCCGGCGCGGCGAGCTACACCGCCACCCGTGCCGACACCGCGGCCCAGGTGGCGATCGGCGCCACCGTCACCCTGAGCTTCTACGTGGCGGTCTCCGCCAGCGCCCCCTTCGGGACGGCCACCGTGGACGCGTCCCTCTCGGCGACGGACGCCAACACCGGGGCCGGCGCCGACAAGGCGGCCGCCGACACCACCGACACCTGGACCGTCCAGGGGCCCCCGCTCCTCACCTTGACCGTCACGACCACCGTGGTGACCCTCACCCAGGGCCAGACGGCCCGACCCGTGACGGCCACCGTGGACAACGTCGGCCAGGCGGCGGCCACCATCGGCGGCGCGACCCTCTCCTTCAGCGCACCCGCGGGGACCTACACCGTCACCCGGATCGACCCCGTGACCCAGGTGGCCGGCGGGGGCAGCGGGGACCTGAACTTCCTGGTGGACGCCTCGGCCACGGCCCCCCTCGGCGTCGTCACCATCGACGCGTCCGTCACGGCCTGGGACGCCAATTCCGGGGCCGATGTCTCCAGGGCCGCGGCGGACGTCACCGCCACCTGGACGGTCCAGAGCCCGCCCGCCCTGGTCCTGGGCGTCTTCGCCCCGCCGCTGGTCTCCCAGGCCCAGAGCGGGGTCTCGGTCACCGTCACCGTGGCCAACAGCGGGACGGCGGCGGCGGACCTCACCGGCGCCTCTCTCAGCGTCAGCCCCAACCAGGCCGATTTCATCCGCACCCGCACCGACACGGTGGCCCAGGTGCCGGGGGGAGCGACCCGGACCCTGAGTTTCGCGGTGGACGTGGGCCCGGCCGCGGTCCTGGGCCTCAAGGTCCTGGACGCGGCCCTGACCGCGGACGACGCTAACACGGGCCTCGACGTCTCGGTGGTCACCGCCTCCACCAAGGACACCTGGACCGTCCAGGCCTCTCCCTTCCTGGCCATCGTCTCCATCACCGCGCCGGCCCTGGTGAGCCGGGGCCAGAGCGCCATCCCGGTGGTGGTCCGGGTGGACAACACCGGCGGCTCCGCCGCCAACGTGTCCAGCGCGGCCCTGAACATCTCCGCCCCGGGCGACTTCGCCCTGACCCGCACCGACACCGTCACCCAGATCGCCTCGGGGGCCAGCGTGAGCTTCACCTACTCGGTGGACGTGCTGGTGGGCGCGGCCCTGGCCCCCAGCAACCTGAACTCGGTCGTGACGGCGGTGGACGCCAACAGCGGCGCCAACGCCTCCAACGGCTCGGGGACGCTCCACACCTGGACCGTCCAGAGCCCTCCGGTACTCAGCCTCTCGGTGAGCGCCCCGGCCACCGTCTCCCAGGGGCAGAACGACGTCGCGGTCTCCGTGGCTATCACGAACGGGGGGACCGCGGCGGCGAACATCGGCTCGGCGGGGCTCGTCCTGAGCCCCACCGCCAGCGACTTCCTGGTCGCGCGCACCGATACCATGACCCAGCTGGCGGGCGGCGCGAGCGCCACGCTCGGCTTCCTGGTGGACGTCTCGGCCGCGGCGGGGGCGGGCTTCATCACGCTCGACGCCTCCGTCACGGCCACCGACGCCAACAGCGGCTACGACCGGTCCAGGGCCAGCGCCGACACCACGGACATCTGGACGCTCCAGACCCCGCCGGCCCTGAGCCTGCTCGTGGACGCCCCGCCCACCGCCTTCCGGGGGCAATCGGGGGTGCCGGTCTCGGTGAAGGTCACGAACGAGGCCGGCGCGGCCCCGGCGAACCTCACCGGGGCCGGGCTCGCCTTCTCGCCCCTGGCCAGCGCCTTCCTCCCGGTCCGCATCGACACGGTGACCCAGGTGGGATCCGGGGCCAGCGTGACCTTGAGCTTCAACGTGGACGTGGCCCCCGGGGCCCCCATCGGGACCCACACCTTCGACGCGGGGGTGACGGGCGCCGACGCCAACAGCGGGGCCGCGGTAGTGAAGTCCGCGGCCGACACCAAGGACACGCTGGTGGTGCTGAACGCGACCCAGCCCAGCCTCCGGGTCCTGGCGGGGCCCACCACGGTGACCCGGGGCCAGACCGGGGTCCTGGTCAGCCTGGAGACGATCAACGAGGGGATTGGGACCATCGACGTCCTGTCGGCCGAGCTGCGCTTCACCCAGAACGGCGAGTTCACCGCCACCCGCACGGACACGGTGACCCAGATCCTGGGCGGGGCCACGAAATCCCTCAGCTTCCTGGTGGACGTCTCCGGGGGCGCGACCCTGGGCGTCCAGACGGTGGACGCCAACGTGAGCGCCCAGGACACCTTCACCGGCGTGGACGTCTCCCGCTTCGGCGCCCAGACGCTGGACACCTGGGAGGTGCAGTCCTCCGCCTCGCTCAAGCTCCTGGTCCTGGCGACCCCCGTCACCGTCTCCCAGGGGCAGAACGGCGTGGGGGTGGACGTGCAGGCGGAGAACGTGGGCTCCGCCACCGCCACCATCTCCGGGGCGGCCCTGAGCTTCAGCCCGGTCCCGGGCGACTTCACCGCCAACCGCACCGACTCCCAGACCACCCTGGCCGGCGGGGACTTCCTCACCCTGAGCTTCGTGGTCAACGTGAACGCGGCCGCGACCACGGGCCTGCAGGTCATCGACGCGGCCGTGAGCGCCGTGGACGCCAACAGCGGCTTCGACACCAGCCGCGCGAACGCGGACACCACCGACGCCTGGTCCGTCCAGACCCCGGCCGCCCTCAACACCACGGTGACGGCCAACCCGGTGACCGTGAGCCAATCCCAGGCCGGGGTCCCGGTGACGGTCATCGTGACCAACAGCGGCGGGGCGTCGGCGCTCCTCACCGCGGCGGTGCTGCAGTTCACCAACCCCACGGACTTCGCCGCGGCCCGCACCGATTCCATCACCCTGGTCCCCGGCGGCACCAGCGCGAGCCTGCTCTTCAGCGTGGGGGTCACCGGGACCGCCAGTCCGGTGGTCAACGTCATCGACGCCAACGTGGCGGCCTCCGACGTCAACAGCGGGGCGAACAAGTCCAGGCCCACCGCCGACCTGACCGACATCTGGACCGTGCAGGTCGCTCCGAGCCTGAGCCTGGAGGTCATCGCGGCGGCGCCCACCGTGACCCAGGGGCAGACGGGCATCCCGGTGACCGTGCGCCTGGTCAACGGCGGCGGGGCCAACGCCGACGTGACCGGGGCCTCCCTGGCCCTGAGCAACCCGGCGGACTTCACCGCCACGCGCACGGACAGCGTCACCCTGGTCACCGGGGGCGGCGGGGCGCGGACCCTCAGCTTCACCGTGGACGTCAACGCCCTGGCGGCCCAGATCGCCAACACCATCGACGCGATCGTGAACGCCGACGACTCCAACTCCGGGGCGGATGCCTCGCGCCTCGCCGCCGACACGAAGGACTCCTGGCTGGTCCAGGGTCCGCCGTTGCTGAGGCTCGCGGTGGTGGCGCTCCCCCTCACGGTCACGCGGGGCCAGACCGGCATCGCCGTGACCGTGGAGACCGAGAACCCGGGCGCCGCCTCGGCCGACGTCACCGGGGCGGCGCTCCTCATCTCGGCCCCCGGCGACTTCACGGCGACCCGTACCGACACCGTGACCCAGATCGCGGGGGGGGTCACCGCGAGCCTCAGCTTCAGCGTGAGCGTCTCGGCCGCCGCCGTCCTGGGGACCGTGACCCTGGACGCGGCCGTGACGGCCGACGACGCCAACACCGGCGAGGACGTGTCCCAGACCGCCGCGGGCACCAAGGACTCCTGGGTCGTCCAGACGGCCCCCGCCCTCACCCTCGAGGTACTCTCCCCCACCGCCACCGTGACCCAGGGCCAGGTGGGGGCCTCGGTGAGCCTGCGGGTGGTGAACTCCGGCCAGGCCCTCGCGGCCCTGGGCGTGGCCTCGCTCGGCTTCAGCCCGGTGGCGACGGACTTCACCGCCACCCGCACGGACGGCATCGCCCAGGTGGCCGGCGGGGCCACCCAGGACCTGGCCTTCTCGGTGAGCGTGGCCGGCCTCGCCTCCCCGGGCTTCACCACGGTGGACGCGGCCCTCGCCGCGACCGACGCCAACACGGGGGCCGACGTCTCCAGGACCACCGCCGACACGATCCTCACCTGGACGGTCCAGACCCCGCCGAACCTGGCCCTGCGGGTGGTCCCCTCCCAGTCGAGCGTGACCCAGGGACAGACCTCGGTCGGGGTCACCCTGGTGGCGACGAACGGGGGGACGGCGGCCGCGACGCTCTCCAACGCCCGGCTCGCATTCTCCCCCGGGACGGCCCAGTTCCTGGCCACCCGCACCGACACCCAGACCCAGGTGCCGGGGCTGGGGGCGCGGAGCCTGAGCTTCTCGGTGGATGTATCCGTCGTGGCCACCCCCGGGGTCCACACCCTGGACGCCGCCGTCACGGCCCAGGACGCCAACAGCGGGACCGACGCCTCCCGGCCCACCGCCGACACCACGGGGACCTGGACCGTGCAGCAGCTCCCGGTCCTGGCCCTGGCGGTCCTGGCGGCGCCGGCCACCGTGAGCCGGGGGCAGTCCGGCGTGGGCGTGACGGTGCAGGTGACGAACGCCGGGGACGCCGCGGCGGACCTCACCGCCGCGGCCCTGGCCTTCAGCGTCGGGGCGGCGAGCTACACCTCCACCCGCACCGACACGGTGACCCAGGTGGCGGGCGGCGGGGGGAGCGCCTCGCTCAGCTTCAGCGTGGACGTGGGGGCCGCCGCCACCCTGGGGCCTGTCACCATCGACGCGGCCATCACCGCCGACGACGCCAACACGGGCCAGGACGTCTCCGTGGGCGCCGCGGCGACGGCCGACGCCTGGACCGTCCAGGCCCCGGCGGCCCTTACCCTGGCCGTGAGCGCCCCGGCCGCGGTGACCCAGGGCCAGGGCGCAATCCCGGTCCAGGTCGTGGCGACCAACAACGTCGGGGCGGCGGCGGACCTCGCGGCCGCGGTCCTCGTCCTCTCGACCCCGGCCGACTTCACCGCGACGCGCGCGGACACGGTGACCCAGGTGGCGGGCGGGACGAGCGCCACGCTGAGCTTCAACGTCGCCGTGGCCGCGACCGCGACCCTGGGGACCGTGACCCTGGACTCGGCGGTGACGGCGGACGACGCCAACTCGGGCTACGACATCTCCAGGGCAAGCGCGGACACCACCGACGCCTGGGCGGTGCAGAGCGGCGCCTCCCTCACCCTGGAGGTCCTGGCGGCGAGCACCCTGGTGACCCAGGGACAGGCCGGCGTACCGGTGACCCTGCGTGTCACGAACACGGGCACCGCCGCGGCGGACCTCGCCGCCGCCGCGCTCTCCTTCAGCCCCGGGGCCACCCAGTTCACCGCGGCCCGCACGGACGCCTTCACCCAGGTCCCCGGGGGGACGGCCCGCAGCCTGGCCTTCACCGTGGACGTGGACGCCGCGGCGACCCTGGGCTTCCACACCCTGGACGCGGCGGTGACGGCCTCTGACTCCAACAGCGGGGTGGACAAGTCTCGCGCCTCGGCGGACACGGTGGACACCTGGACCGTCCAGTCCATCGCCTCCCTCACCACCGAGGTGCTGGCGGGGCCCCTCACCGTCTCCCGCGGCCAGGCGGCCGTCCCCGTCTCCCTGCGGGTGACGAACGCCGGCGGGGCGGCGGCGGACCTCACGGGGGCGGCCCTGGTCTACTCCCCGGCCCCCGCCGACTTCCTCTCCACCCGCACGGACACCCTGAGCCAGGTGGCGGGCGGCGGGGCCACCGTCACCCTGGCCTTCAGCGTCAACGTGGCGGTCACGGCAACCCTGGGCTCGCACACCATCGACGCCTCCGTGACGGCGGACGACGCCAACGGCGGCGCGGACGTCTCCAGGCCCAATGCCGACACCACCGACGCCTGGACCGTGCAGAGCCCCCCGACGCTGGCCCTCGCGGTCCTGGCGGCGCCCACCTTCGTGACCCGAGGCCAGACGGCGGTCGCCGTCTCGGTCCAGGTGGCCAACGGCGGACAGGCGGCGGCGGACCTCACGGCCGCCGCGCTCTCCTTCAGCCCCGGCGCGACCCAGTACACCGCGACCCGGACCGACACCCTGACCCAGGTGGCGGGCGCCTCGAACGCCACCCTGACCTACACCGTGGACGTGGACGCCGCCGCGACCCTGGGGACCCACACCGTGGACGCCGCCGTCACGGCCCAGGACGCCAACGGCGGCACCGACGTCTCGGCGGCCTCGGCCGCGACGAAGGACACCTGGGTCGTCCAGATCGGGGCCTCTCTGTTCCTCACGGTCCTCGCCCCCCCCACCGTGTCCCGTGGCCAGCCCGCGGTGCCGGTCAGCCTGCGGGTGGACAACACGGGCGGCGCGGCCGCGAACCTGGCCGGCGTGGCCCTGGCCTTCACCAGCGCCGGCGACTTCACCGCCACCCGCACCGACACGGCGACCCAGGTGGCCGGCGGGGCGAGCGCCACCCTGGCCTTCGACGTGGCGGTCTCCTCCACGGCCGCCCTGGCGGCGAACACCCTGGACGCGGCGGTCACCGCCGTGGACGCCAGCAGCAACGCGGACGTCTCGCGGGCGAACGCCGACGTCCCGGACGCCTGGACCGTCCTGGCCGGCGCCAACCTGACCCTGGCCGTCCTGGCGCCCGCCACGGTCTCCCAGGGCCAGAGCGCCGTGGCCGTCACCTTGCAGGTGGACAACACCGGCGGGGCCCCGGCGCTCATCGCCGCGGCGGCGCTGGCCATCACCCCCGGCGCCACAAGCTTCACCGCGTCCCGCACCGACACCCTGACGCAGCTCGCCGGGGGGATGAGCGCGAACCTGGGCTTCCTGGTGGACCTGGCCCCGGCCACGGGGGTGGGCTTCTATACCGTCGATGCCGCGCTCACCGCCTCGGACGCCAACAGCGGGGCCGACATCTCCCGCGCGAACGCCGACACCGCGGATCTCTGGACCGTCCAGGTCCCGGCGGCCCTCACGACGGAGGTCCTGGCCCCCGCCACCGTGACCCAGGCCCAGACCGGGGTCGCGGTCCAGGTGCGGGTCGTCAACACGGGCGCCGCCGCCGCCGGTCTGACCGGGGCCCTGCTCTCCCTCACGAGCCCCGCGGATTACCTGGTGGCCCGCACCGACTCGGTGACCCAGGTGACCGGCGGCGCGAGCGCCAGCCTGACCTTCAGCGTGACGGTGGCCCCGACGGCCGCCCCGGGCGCCGCCACCCTGGACGCCGCAGTGACGGCCGACGACTCCAACTCGGGCTACGACATCTCGGTCGCCACCGCCAGCACCAAGGACACCTGGACCGTCCAGCTCGCGGCCCAGATCCAGGCGCGGGTCCTGGCCGCGGCGCTCACCGTGTCCCGCGGCCAGACCGGGATCCCGGTGACCGTGCAGGTGGACAACGTGGGCGGGGCGGCGGCGGACCTCACCGGGGCGGCCCTGGGATTCACCGTGGGCGGGGACTTCACCTCCACCCGGACCGACACCCTGACCCAGATCCTGGGCGGCGCGAGCGGAAGCCTGGACTTCCTCGTGGACGTGAGCGCCGCCGCGACCCTGGGGGCGAGCACCATCGACGCGGCGGTGAGCGCCGACGACGCCAACACCGGGGCCGACGTCTCCCTGGCATCCGCGGGGACCAAGGACGCCTGGACGGTGCAGAGCCGCCCCGCCCTGAGCCTGGAGGTCCTGGCCGCCGCCACCGTGGTCACCCGGGGCCAGACCGGGGTCGCGGTGGGCGTGCGGCTGGCCAATGGCGGGACGGCCACGGCCAACCTAGCCGCCGCCGGGCTCTCCTTCAGCCCCGGGGCGACCCAGTTCACCGCGACCCGCACCGACACCCTGACCCAGCTCGCCGGTCTGGGGTCGGCGACCCTGAGCTTCCAGGTGGCCGTGGACCTGGCCGCCGCCACCGGGGCCCACACCATCGACGCGGCGGCCACCGCCACGGATCTCAACGACGGGGCGGACGTCTCCGTGGCCTCCGCCGCCACCGCCGACGCCTGGACCGTGCAGACCTTCGCCGATCTGCGGCTCGTCGTCTCCGCGGCGGCCTCCACCGTGACCCGGGCCCAGTCCGCCATCCCCGTCTCGGTGGAGGTGCAGAACCTGGGCGCCTCCCCGGCCAGCCTGGCCGCCGCCGCCCTCTCGTTCAGCCCCGGAGCGACCGAGTTCACAGCGACCCGCGGAGACACCGTGACGCAGGTGGCGGGCCTCTCCACGGCGACCCTGAGCTTCAACGTGGACGTCTCCGCCGCCGCGGCCCTGGCGGCGCACACCCTGGACGCCGCGGTCACGGCCTCGGACGTCAATACCGGGGCCGACGCCTCCCGGCTCGCGGCGGACACGACGGACGCCTGGACCGTGCAGGACGCCCCGGTCCTCTCGGCCGAGGTGCTCGCCGCCGCCACCCTGGTGAGCCGGGGCCAGAGCGCCGTGCCGGTGAGCCTGCGGGTCGCCAACGCCGGCGCGGCCGCCGCCGACCTCACGGCCGCGGCGCTGGCCATGAGCCCCGTCCCGGGCGACTTCGCCTCCACCCGCACGGACACCGTGACCCAGGTGGGCGGGCTCGCCACCGTGACCCTGAGCTTCTCGGTAGACGTGGCCCCCGCCGCCACCCTGGGGTCGGCGACCCTGGACGCCAGCCTGACTGCGGACGACGCCAACTCGGGCTACGACGCCTCCCTGGCGGCGGCGGGGACGAAGGACGCATGGACGGTCCAGAGCGCCCCGGCGCTCACGCTCCGGGTGCTCGCCGCCCAGCCCACCGTGACGCAGGGCCAGACGGCCCTGGGTGTGACGGTGGAGGTGGCCAACGCCGGGACGGCGGCGGCGAGCCTCTCGGCGGCGGCCCTGGCCTTCACCAACCCGGGCGACTTCACGGCAAGCCGCACGGACACGGTGACGGCGGTGGCGGGCCTGGGCGGCGCCACGCTCAGCTTCAGCGTGGACGTGGCCTTGGCGGCGGCCCTGGGTCCCAACACCGTGGACGCCTCGGTCACGGCCACGGACACCAACTCGGGCTACGACGCCTCCCGGCTCACCGCCGACACGCGGGCCGTGGTCACCGTCCAGAGCGCCCCCGCCCTCACCCTGGCGGTGGCGGCACCGGCCACCGTGTCCCGCGGCCAATCGGCCGTGGCCCTGACGGTGGCGGTGGCCAACGGCGGGACGGCGGCGGCGGACCTCACGGCCGCGGCCCTGGCCTTCAGCCCCACGGCCACCGCCTTCACCGCCACCCGGACCGACGCGGTCACCCAGGTCGCGGGGGGCGGCGGGGCCACCCTCGCCTTCCTCGTGGACGTGGACGCCCTCGCCCCCCTGGGCTTCCACACGGCGGACGCGGCGGTGACGGCCGACGACGCCAACACCGGCGCGGACGCCTCCAGGGCGAGCGCGGACACCACGGACCTCTTGCTCGTCCAGGACCCGCCCGCCCTCGTGACCGAGGTCCTGGCCCCCGCCACCGTCACCCGGGGCCAGGCCGGGGTCTTGGTGCTCGTGCGCGTGGACAACCCGGGCGTCTCCGCGGCCGCCGCGGACCTCACCGGGGCGGCCCTGGTCTTCGCCAACCCGGCGGACTACGCCACGACGCGCACCGACACGGTGACCCAGGTGGCGACCAACGGGAGCGCGACGCTGAGCTTCAACGTGAACGTCGCCCCGGCCGCGGCCCTGGGGTCCACGACGGTGGACGCCTCGGTGACCGCGGACGACGCCAACACCGGCCTGGACGAGTCCCAGTTCACGGCCACCACGAAGGACGTCTGGAACGTCAATAGTCCGCCGGATCTCCGCCTCAACGTCGTCGCCGTCCCGACCCTGGTGAGCCGGGGCCAGTCCGGGGTGGCGGTGTCGGTGGAGTTGACCAACGCGGCCCTGGCGGCCGCCGACATCACCGGGGCCGCCCTGGCCTTCAGCCCCGCGGCCACGGCCTTCACCGCCACGCGCACGGATACGGTGACCCAGGTGACGGGGGGCGGGACCGTCACGCTGGCCTTCGGCGTGGACGTGGCGGCCGCCGCCCCGGCGGGCCTGGCCACCATCGACGCCGCGGTGACGGCGGACGACGCCGACACCGGGGTGGACGCCTCCGTGGGGACGGCCCTCACGAAGGACACCTGGACCGTCCAGACCCCGCCCGCCCTGAACCTGACGGTCCTGGCGCCCTCGCTCGTGACCCGCGGCCAGACCGGGGTGGTGGTGGCCCTCCAGGTGGCGAACGCGGGCCAGGCCGCGGGCGACCTCACCGGCGCGGCCCTGTCCTTCACGAATCCCGGCGAGTTCACCGCCAGCCGCACGGACACGGAGACCCAGGTGGCCGGCCTGGGGAGCCGGACCCTGAGCTTCACCGTGGACGTGGCGGCCTTCGCGACCCTGGGGTCCCAGACGGTGGACGCCTCCGTCACCGCCGATGACGCCAACTCGGGCGCCGACGCCTCGGTGGCGGCCGCGGCGACGAAGGACGTCTGGACGGTGCAGACGGCCCCCTCGCTCACGGCCCGCGTCGTGGCGAGCCCGCTCACCGTGAGCCGGGGCCAGACCCTGGTGAGCGTCACGGTCGAGGTCGCCAACGGCGGCCAGGCGGCGGCGGACCTGACGGCCGCGGCGCTCCTCTTCAGCCCCGTGGCCACGGATTTCACCGCCACGCGCACCGACGCGGTGACCCAGGTGGCCGGCGGGGCCACCCGGAGCCTCGCCTTCGCCGTGGACGTGAACCTCGCCGCCGCCCTGGGGGGGACCACCCTGGACGCGGCGGTGACGGCGGACGACGCCAACAGCGGGACCGACGCCTCCCTGGCCACCGCGAACACCAGGGACTCCTGGACCGTCCAGAGCCCGCCGGTCCTGGCCCTCCAGGTGGCCGCCCCGGCCGCCACCGTGACCCAGGGCCAGAGCGCCGTGGCCGTGAGCGTGGTGGCCACCAACGCCGGCACCGCCACCGCCACCATCACCGGGTCCAGCCTGAACTTCACCCCGGGCGCGCTGGACTTCACTTCCACGCGGACGGACACCGTCACCCAGGTGCCGGGCGGCGGCAGCGTCACCTTCAGCTTCACGGTGGCCGTGGGCGCCGCCGCGACCCTGGGCTCCCACACCATCGACGCCGGCGCCGGCGCCACGGACGCCAACTCCGGCCTGGACGCCTCGGTGGCCACGGCCGCTACCCAGGACGCCTGGACGGTGGTGAGCCCCGCCATCCTCGAGCTGAACGTGATCCCCTCCCGCTCCCTGGTGAGCCAGGGCCAGTCCGGGGTGGCGGTTTCGGTGGAGGTGCAGAACGCGGGCCTGGCCGCGGCGGACCTCTCGGGCGCCGCACTCTCCTTCAGCCCCTCGGCCACCGCCTACACCGCCACCCGCACCGACACCCTCACCCTGGTCCCCGGCGCCGGCGCCGTCACCCTCGCCTTCGACGTGGACGTGGCCGTCTCCGCTCCCCTGGGGCTCTCCACCATCGACGCCGCGGTGACGGCCGACGACTCCAACAGCGGGGTGGACGTCTCGCGCTCGACGGCGAACACCAAGGGGACCTGGACCGTCCAGGACCCGCCGGACCTGACGCTCCAGGTCCTCCCCTCCCAGACCTCGGTGACCCAGGGCCAGACAGGTGTGGCGGTGACCCTGCGCGTGACGAACGGCGGGGCGGCGGCCGGCGACATCACGGGGGCCGCCCTCGCCTTCACGCCCGTGGCCACGGACTTCACCGCCCTGCGCACCGACACCCTGACGGGGGTGGCGGGCGGCGGCGGGGTCGCCAACCTGGGCTTCACCGTGGACGTGGCGGCGGCGGCGACCCTGGGCTTCCACACCATCAACGCCGCGGTGACGGCGGACGACGCCAATAGCGGCTACGACGCCTCCCGGCCGAACGCGGATACCACGGGTTCCTGGTCCGTGCAGACCGCGCCGGCCCTCACCACGCTGGTCTCCGCCCTCGCCAACCTGGTGAGCCAGGGCCAGACGGCGGTCCCCGTCTCGGTCGTGGTGGTCAACTCCGGGCTCGCGGCCGCGGACCTCACGGCCGCCGCCCTGGTCTTCACCCCCAACGGCCCCGACTTCCTTGCGACCCGCACCGACGCCGTGACCCAGGTCCCCGGCGGGGCCAGCCGGACCCTGAGCTTCAGCGTCAACGTGAGCGGGGTCGCCGTCGCCGCGGCGAACACCATCGACGCCACGGTGACCGCCGACGATGCCAACAACGGTCTGGACGTCTCCCGGCTCACCGCGGACACGCAGGACGCCTGGACGGTCCAGACCCCCGCGACGCTGAGCCTCGCGGTCTCGGCGGCGGCCACGCTGGTCTCGCGCGGCCAGACCGCCGTGCCGGTGACGGCCGTCCTGACGAACGCCGGCCAGGCGGCGGCCGGCCTGACCGGGGCCTCGCTCGCCTTCACGAACGCCGCCGACTTCACGGTCACCCGCACCGACACGGTGACCCAGATCGCCGGCGGCGCCGCCCAGACCCTGAGCTTCCAGGTGAACGTCTCCACTACCGCCGTCGCCGCGGCGAACACCATCGACGCCAGCGTGAGCGCCGCGGACGCGAACTCGGGCTACGACGTCTCCCTCGCCACGGCGGGGACGAAGGACGCCTGGACGGTGCAGACCCCGCCGTCGCTCGCCGCCACGGTCATCGCCCCCGCCACCGTGAGTCGGGCCCAGACGGGCATCGGCGTCCTCGTGACCCTGGCGAACGGGGGCCAGGCGGCGGCCGACCTCGCGGCGGTGACCCTCTCGTTCACGCCGGTCCCGGGCGACTTCACCGCGACGCGCACGGACACGGCGACCCAGGCGGCGGGCGGCGCCACGCTCACCCTGAGTTTCGATGTCTCCGTGGGGGCTGCCGCCTCCCTCGGCTTCCACACCCTGAACGCCGGGGTGACCGCGGCCGATGCCAATAGCAGCGCCGCCCTCACGGCCGCCGACACCGAGGTCTGGACGGTCCAGAGCGCCGCGGTCCTGACGGTCCAGGTCCTGCCCTCCCAGGCCAGCGTCACCCGGGGCCAGTCGGCGGTCGGGGTCGCCGTGAGGGTGACCGACGGCGGGACCGCCGCGGCCGACCTCACGGGGGTGGCCCTGGCCTTCAGCCCCACCCCCGCCGACTACAGCGCCACCCGCACCGACACCCTGAGCCAGATCCCCGGGAGCGCCACGGTCACCCTGCAGTTCTCGGTGGACGTGGCCCTCACGGCGACCCCGGGGGCGGCCACCATCGACGCCGGCGTCACCGCCGACGACGCCAACAGCGGGGCCGACGTCTCCCAGGCCACCGCGGGCACGAAGGGCGTCTGGACCGTGCAGACGGCCCCGGCGCTCGCCACGGCGGTAATAGCGGCGCCCGCCACCGTGAGCCGGGGCCAGGGCGCGCTCGCGATCACCGTGCAGGTGGACAACGCGGGCGGGGCGGCGGCGGACCTCACGGGGGCCACCCTGGGCTTCAGCCCCGGTGTCACGGACTTCACCGCCAGTCGCACCGACACCGTGACCCAGGTGGCGGGCGGGGGGAGCGCCAACCTGGACTTCACCGTCTCCGTGGCCGCCGGCGCCGCCCTGGGGGCCACGACCCTCGACGCCTCGGTGACGGCGGACGACGCCAACACGGGCCTGGACGCGTCCAGGCTCACCGCTGACACGAAGGACGCCTGGACCGTGCAGTCGCCGCCGGTCCTTACCGTGGCCGTCCTCGCCCAGGCCACCGTGACCCAGGGGCAGACCGGGACCCCGGTGCAGGTCCAGGTGACGAACGCGGGGACCGCCGCCGCGGACCTCACCGGCGCGGCCCTCTCCTTCAGCCCCTTCGCCGGGGACTTCACCGCCACCCGCACCGACACCCTGACCCAGGTCCCGGGGGCCGGCGGGGCCACGCTCGCCTTCACGGTGGACGTGGCCTCGGCCGCCACCCTGGGGGCACACACGGTGGACGCCTCGGTGACGGCCGACGACGCCAACAGCGGCGCGGACGCCTCCCGGCCCACGGCCGACACGCGCGCGGTCTGGACCGTCCAGACGGCCCCGGCCCTGACGCTGCGCGTCGTGGCCGTCGCCGCCACCGTGACCCAGGGCCAGTTCTCGGTGCCGGTGACCGTGGAGGCCACCAACGCCGGCCAGGCGGCGGCGGCCGTGTCGGCGGCGGACCTGGCCTTCAGCCCCAACGCCACGGACTTCACCGTGGCCCGGACGGACACCCAGACCCAGGTCCCCGGCTCTTCCACCCGGTCCCTGAGCTTCCTCGTGAACGTGAACGTCGCCGCGGCGGCCGTGGCGAACACCCTCGACGCGGCCGTCACGGCCACCGACGCCAACTCGGGCGCCGGCGCCTCGGTCGCGGCGGCCGCCACGAAGGACGCCTGGACGGTGCAGACCGCCCCGGCCCTCACGCTTCGGGTGGTGGCCTCCCAGCCCCTGGTGAGCCAGGGCCAGACGGCCGTGGCAGTGACCGTCGAGCTTCTGAACCCGGCCGGGGCCGCCGCGGCGGATCTCACCGCCGCGGCCCTGGCCTTCAGCCCCGCGGCCACGGCCTTCACCGGGACGCGCACCGACGCCGTGACCCAGGTTGCCGGCGGGGGGAGCGCGACCCTGGTCTTCGCCGTGGACGTGGCGGTCGCGGCGGCCACCGGGGCCCATACCCTGGACGCGGCGGTGACCGCCGACGACGCCAACACCGGGGCCGACGCCTCCAGGCCCACGGCGGACACCAAGGCCACCTGGACCGTCCAGACCCCGCCCTCCCTCGCGCTGGAGGTGGTGGCCTCCCAGCCCACCGTGACCCGGGGCCAGGGCGCGGTCCCGGTGACGGTGCGGCTCACCAACGTCGGGTCGGCCGCCGCGAACCTCGGCGGCGCGGCCCTGGCCTTCAGCCCCGGGGCCGCCGAGTTCACCGCGACCCGCACGGACACGGTGACCCAGATCGCCGGCCCCGGGACCGCGACCCTGAGCTTCAGCGTGAACGTGGACGCCGCCGCGACCCTGGGGGTCCAGACCCTGGACGCCTCGGTGAGCGCCGCGGACGTCAACACGGGCTACGACGCCTCGCGCTCGACGGCGGACACCAGGGCCACCTGGACCGTCCAGACCCCGCCCAGCCTCACGCTGCGCGTCGCGCCCTCCCAGGGTCTGGTCTCCAGGGGCCAGACCGCTGTCCTGGTGCGCCTGGAGGTCTCGAACGGTGGGACCGCGGCGGCGGACCTCACCGGGGCGGCCCTGGCCTTCACCGTCCCCGCCGACTACACCGCCACCCGCACGGACACGGAGACCCAGGTGGCGGGCGGCGTCACGCGCACCGTCCGCTTCGACGTCGACGTGAACGCGGCCGCGACCCTGGGCTTCCAGGTCATCGACGCCGCGGTGACCTCCGATGACGCCAACAGCGGCGCCGACGCCTCCCGCGCGAACGCCGATACCACCGGGGCCTGGACCGTCCAGACCCCGGCCTCGCTCTCGAGCGAGGTCGTGGCCTCCCCCGCCCTGGTCACCCGGGGCCAGACGGGCGTCCCGGTGACGGTGCGGGTGGCCAACGCCGGCCAGGCGGCGGCGGACCTCACGGCCGCCTCGCTCCTCTTCTTCGTCCCGCCGGACTACACCTTCTCCCGGACCGACAGCGTCACCCAGGTGCCGGGCGGCGGGACCCAGAGTCTGAGTTTCACCGTGACCGTCTCCGGGGCCGCGGGCCTGGGGCCCACCACCGTCGACGCCGCGGTGACCGCCGACGACGGGAACAGCGGGACGAGCGTCTCGCTGCCCGGCGCCAGCACCATCGACACCTGGACCGTCCAGAGCCCGCCCGCCCTCAGCCTGGAGGTCTCCGCCGCCCTGGCCCTGGTGACCCAGGGGCAGACCGGGATCCCGGTGGACCTCCGAGTGACGAACGCCGGGACGGCGGCGGCGGACCTCACGGCGGCGGCCCTGGCCTTCAGCCCCGGGGCGACCGCGTTCACCGCGACGCGGACGGACACGGCTACGACCGTCGCCGGGGGCGGCGCGCTGACCCTGAACTTCACCGTGGCCGTGGCCTCCGCGGCGGCCCTGGGCGTCCACACCATCGACGGCGCCATCACCGCGGACGACGCCAACGGCGGGGCGGATGCCTCGGTGGCGGCGGCGGCGACCGTCGACTCCTGGACGGTCCAGAGCCCGCCCTCCCTGACGCTGGAGGTCGTGGCCTCCCAGGCCACCGTCTCCCGCGGCCAGTCGGCGGTGGGCGTGACAGTCCGCCTCGCCAACGCCGGGACCTCCGCCGCGGACCTCACGGGGGCGGCCCTGGCCTTCAGCCCTGGCGCGGGCGAGTTCACCGCCTCCCGCACCGACACCCTGACCCAGGTGGGTAGCACCACCACGGTGACCCTGAGCTTCACGGTCAACGTCGCCGCCGCCGCGACCCTGGGGGTCCAGACCATCGACGCCGCGGTGACGGCCGACGACGCCAACTCGGGCTACGACGTCTCGCGCGCCACGGCCGACACCATGGCCGCCTGGACAGTCCAGAGCCCTCCGACCCTCGTGCTCCAGGTCCTGGCCCAGCCCACCTTCGTGTCTCGCGGCCAGTCGGCCGTGGCCGTGACCCTGGCCGTGGCCAACGGCGGGACCGCCGGGGCGACCATCGGCACGGCGGCCCTCTCCTTCGCGCCCGGGGCCACCGAGTTCACCGCCACCCGCACCGACGCCATCACCTCCATCGCGGGCAGCGGGGCCGTGAGCCTGCTCTTCAGCGTGGACGTGGGCGCCGCCGCGACCACCGGCTTCCACACCCTGGACGCGGCCCTGACCGCCACGGACGCCAACTCGGGCTACGACGCCTCCCGCGCCTCGGCGGACAGCACGGACACCTGGACCGTCCAGACCCCGGCCGCCCTCACGACCCAGGTGGTCGTCTCCCAGGCCCTGGTGACCCGAACCCAGACCGGCGTGCCGGTCTACCTCCGGGTGACGAACGGCGGCGAGGCGGCGGCGGACCTCACGGCGGCGGCCCTGGCCTTCGCCCCGAACCCGGGCGACTTCGTCCCCACGCGCACCGACACGGAGACGCAGGTGGCGGGCGGCGCTACCCGGACCTTGAATTTCTCCGTGGACGTGGCCGGCGGGGCGGCCCTGGCGACCCACACGGTGGACGCCTCGGTGACGGCCGACGACTCCAACACGGGCTACGACGTCTCCCTCGCCACGGCCACCACCCAGGCCACCTGGACGGTGCAGACCGCGCCCTCCCTGACCCTGGCGGTGGCGGCCCCGGCCACCGTGTCCCAGGGCCAGTCGGCCATCCCGGTGACGGTGACGGTGGCCAACGTCGGCCAGGCCGCCGCGGACCTGACCGGCGCCGCCCTGGCCTTCACGAACGCCCCGGACTTCACCGCCGTCCGCACGGACACCCAGACCCAGGTGGCCGGCCTGGGCTCGAACACCCTGGCCTTCACCGTGACCGTGAGCGCCACGGCGGCCCTGGCGGTGAACACCTTGGACGCCGCCGTGACGGCGGACGACGCCAACAGCGGGACCGACGCCTCCCGGGCGAACGCCGACACCGTGGACACCTGGCTCGTGCAGAGCCCGCCGGTCCTGACCCTGGCGGTGGACGCGGCCGCGGGGCTCGTGACCCAGGGCCAGACGGGCATCCCGGTGACGCTGCGGGTGGCGAACGCGGGGACCGCGGCGGCGGACCTGACGGGCGCGGCCCTGGCCTTCAGCCCCGGGGCCGCCCAGTTCACCGCGACGCGCACCGACACCCAGACCCAGGTCCTGGGCGCTTCCAGCGTCACCCTGAGCTTCACCGTGGCGGCGGACGCCGCCGCCACCCTCGGCACCCACACCGTCGACGGCGCGGTGAGCGCCGACGACGCCAACAGCGGCTACGACGTTTCGAAGGCCAGCGCCGACACCGTGGACACCTGGTCCGTCCAGAGCCCCCCGGGCCTCCAGGTGCGAGTGTTGACCACACCCACCCTGGTCACCCAGGCCCAGAGCGCCGTCAGCGTGACGGCGATCGTGGACAACCTGGGGACCGCGGCAGCCAACATCACGGGTGCGGCGCTGGCCTTCAGCCCCTTCGCGACCCAGTTCACCGCGACGCGGTTGGACCCCATCACGCAGATCGCCGGGGGCGCGAGCGGGACCCTGAGCTTCAGCGTGGAGGTGGGTGCCGCGGCGACGCCCGGCTTCCACGTGATCGACGCCGCCCTCACCGCCACGGACGACAACAGCGGGGCGGACGTGTCCCGGCCCAACGCGGACACCACCGATTCGTGGATCGTCCAGACCGCCCCCGCGCTCACCACGGAGGTCCTCGCGGGCCCGGCCTCCGTGACGCGGGGCCAGAGCGCCATCCCGGTGACGGTGCGCGTCTCCAACGCGGGGCAGGCGGCCGCGGACCTGACCGGCGCCGCCCTGGCCTTCTCGCCGGCGCCCGCCGACTTCATCTCCACCCGGACCGACACCTTCAACCAGGTCCCGGGCGGCGGCACCCGGAACCTGAGCTTCGACGTGACGGTGGCCGCCATCGCGGGCCTGGGGAGCCACACCATCGACGCGGGCGTGACGGCCGACGACGCCAACTCGGGCTACGACGTCTCCCGGCCCACCGCGGACACGAAGGACGCCTGGACGGTCCAGACGGCCCCCGCCTTGACCCTTCGAGTCCTCCCCTCCCAGCCCACCGTGACCCGGGGCCAGGCTGGGGTGCCGGTGAGCGTGGAAGTCACCAACTCTGGAACCGCGGCCGCCGACCTCACGGGGGCCGCACTGTCCTTCACGAACCCGGGCGACTTCACGGCGACGCGCACGGATACCCTGACTCAGGTCCCGGGGGGCGCCACCTCCACCCTGGCATTCAGCGTGGACGTCGCGGCCCTGGCGGCCCTGGGGACCGTGACCGTGGACGCGGCGGTGACCGCGGACGACGCCAACTCGGGCTACGACGCCTCGCGGCTCGCGGCCGACACCACAGGCGCCCTGACGGTCCAGTCCGCGCCGGCCCTGACCCTGGAGGTGGTGGCCCCGGCCACGGTGACCCAGGCCCAGACGACGGTGCCCGTGACGGTCCGGGTGTCCAACGCGGGGACCGCCGCCGCCGACCTCACGGGGGACGCCCTGGCCTTCTCCGCGGTGGGCGACTTCACCGCCACCCGCACGGACACCCTGACCCAGCTCCCGGGCGTGGGGACCTCCACCCTGGTCTACACCGTGGACGTGTCCGCGGCCGCTGCCCTGGGGCCGGTGACGGTGGACGCCGCGGTGACGGCCGACGACGCCAACAGCGGGGCCGACGTCTCCAGGGCCACGGCGGACACGAAGGCCGTCTGGACGGTCCAGAGCGCGGCCGCGCTCCAGGCGGCGGTCCTGGCGGCGAGCACCGTGAGCCAGGGGCAGCTCAACGTCCCCGTCACGGTGCAGGTGACGAACAACGGGACCGCGGCGGCGAACCTGGCGGCGGCGGCCCTCTCCTTCACCCCGAACGCGACGGCTTTCACCGCCCTGCGCTCCGACACGGTGAGCCAGGTGGCGGGCGGCGGGACCCAGAACCTGGCCTTCGTGGTGGACGTGAACGCCCTCGCGGCCCTGGTGTCCACCACCATCGACGCCGCCGTGACCGCCAGCGACGCCAACACCGGGGCGGACGTCTCCCTCGCCACGGCCAATACGAAGGACGCCTGGACCGTGCAGTCGGCGCCCGGCCTCACCCTGGAGGTGGTCGCGGCCCTGGCCCTGGTGACCCGCGGACAATCGGCCATCCCCGTGACGGTGAACCTGTCCAACGCCGGGACGGCGGCGGCGGACCTCACCGGGGCGGCCCTGAGCTTCACGAACGGCGGGGACTTCACGGCCACCCGCACGGACACCCTGGTCCAGGTCCCCGGGAGCGAGTCGGCGACCCTGAGCTTCCTGGTGGACGTGAAGGCCACTGCGGTGCTGGCCTCGAACACCATCGACGCGGCGGTGACCTCCGACGACGCCAACAGCGGCGCCGACGCCTCCAGGGCCACCGCGGACACCCGCGACGCCTGGACCGTCCAGACCCCGCCCTCCCTCTCCCTGGAGGTCCTGTCGGCGGCCCTCACGGTCTCCCGCGGCCAGTCGTCCGTGGCGGTGGACGTGCGCGCCGCCAACGCGGGCCAGGCGGCGGCGGACCTCACCGCCGCGCTCCTCGCCTTCGCGCCCGGCGCCACGGACTTCACCGCGGCCCGCACCGACACCGGGAGCCAGGTCCCCGGCCTGGGGGCCCTGACCCTGAGCTTCGGCGTGGACGTGGGCGCCGCGGCCGCGCTGGGGCCGGTGACCCTGGACGCGGCGGTGACGGCCGACGACGCCAACTCGGGCTACGACGCCTCGGCGGCCTCTGCGGCGACGACGGACGTCTGGACCGTCCAGAGCCCGCCGGCCCTCACCCTGGAGGTCCTGGCGGCGGCGAGCACGGTGACCCAGGGCCAGACCGGGCTCCCGGTGGACCTGAGGGTGGCCAACGGCGGCACCGCGGCGGCCAACCTGGCGGCGGCTGCCCTGCTGTTCACCCCCGGGACCACCCAGTTCACCGCGACCCGGACCGACACGGTGGCCCAGGTGGCGGGCGGCGCCACGCGGACGTTGAACTTCCAGGTGGCGGTGGACCTGGCGGCCACGACCGGCTTCCACACCCTGGACGCCGCCGTGACGGCCACCGACGCCAACTCGGGCTACGACGCCTCCAGGGCCGCCGCGGACACGACCGACGTCTGGGTGGTGCAGAGCCTGCCCAGCCTCGCCCTCGAGGTTCAGGCCGGGCCCGTGGCCGTGACCCAGGGCCAGACCGGGGTGGGGGTCGGCCTGCGGGTGGTCAACGCCGGCGGGGCCACGGCCATCCTCGGGGCGGCGGACCTCTACTTCGCGCCCTTCCCCGCGGACTTCCTGGACGTCCGGACCGACAGCATCACCCAGGTGGTGGGCGGCGGCACGGTGAACCTGGCCTTCACCGTGACCGTGGGGGCCGCCGCGAACCTGGGCGCCCACACGGTGGACGCCTCCGTGAGCGCCACGGACACGAACAGCGGGCAGGACGTCTCCGCCCTGGCGGCCGCCACGAAGGACACCTGGACCGTGCAGTCCCTGCCTACCCTCGCGGTGGCGGTCGTGCTGGCCCAGGCCACGGTGACCCAGGGCCAGATTGCCGTCCCGGTCCTGGTGCAGGTGACGAACGCCGGCACCGCCCTGGCGACCATCTCCGGCGCGGCCCTGGCGTTCACCCCCAACGCCACGGACTTCACCCTGACCAGGACCGATACAGTGACCCAGGTGGGCGGGGCCTCGTCGGCCACCCTGAGCTTCAGCATGAACGTCAACGCCGCGGCGACCCTGGCGGTGAGCACCATCGACGCGTCCGTGACCGCGGCGGACCCGAACAGCGGCCAGGACGTCTCCCGGCCGAACGCCGACACGCTGGACACGGTCGCGGTCCAGAGCCCGCCCTCCCTCACCACCGCCGTCCTGGCCCCGTCGGCGGTGGGCCAGGGCCAGACCAACACGCCCCTCTTCATCACCGTGTCGAACTCGGGGACGGCGGCGGCGGACATCACCTCCGCGGGGCTGGCCTTCACGGCCAACCCGACCCAGTTCACGGCCTCCCGCACCGACACCCTGACCCAGGTGGGGGGCCTCGGGAACGTGACCCTCAGCTTCGGCGTCAACGTGTCGGCCACGGCGACCCTGGGCATCGAGACGGTGGACGGGATGGTGACGGCGGACGACGCGAACAGCGGCCTGGACGTCTCCCGCCTCACGGCGGACACCCAGGACACCTTCCAGGTCAAGGCCGGGGCCACCCTGGTGGTGGCGGTCTTCGCCCCGACCAAGGTCACCCGCGGCCAGTCCGCCGCCGCGGTCACGGTGCAGGTGGACAACGTGGGCGACTCGGACGCGAACATCGGCAATGCGGTCCTGGTCTTCACTCCCACCCCGGCGGACTTCACCTCCGCCCGGACCGACGGCGTGACCAACGTCCCGGCGGCGGGGACCCGGAACCTCACCTTCTCCGTGGACGTGAACGGGGCGGCCGGGCTGGGCTTCCACACGGTGGACGCCGGCATCACCGCCACGGATGTGGTGAGCGGCGGCGACGTCTCCAGACCCACGGCGGACACCTCGGACTCGTGGGAGGTCCAGGACCCGCCCGCGCTGAGCATGCAGGTCTTCGCCGGGCCCACCCTGGTGACCCGGGGCCAGACCGGGGCGCCGGTGACCGTGACCGTGTTCAACACGGGAGGGGCCACGGCCGAGATCACCGGGGCGGCGCTGGTGCTCCTGCCCAATCCGCCGGACTACTTCGCCCTGCGCACGGACACCATCTCCCAGGTCCTGAGCGGCTCCAGCGCGAACCTGAACTTCACCGTCAACGTCTCCACCACCGCCACCCTGGGCCTGAACACCGTGGACGCCAGCGTCACCGCCAGCGACCTCAACACCGGGGTGGACGCCTCCCAGCCCACCGCCGGCACCACGGACGCCTGGACCGTCCAGAGCCCGCCGGCCCTGGTGCTCACCGTCCTGGCGACCCCCACCACCGTCACCCGCGGCCAGCCTGGGATCCCGGTGAGCCTGCAGGTGTACAACGGCGGACAGGCGGCGGCGGACCTCACCGGCGCCGCCCTGGCCTTCAGTCCCGGGGCCACCGAGTTCACGGCCCTCCGGACCGACACCGTAACCCAGATTGCGGGCCTGGGGAGCGCCACCCTGGACTTCAGCGTCAACGTCTCCACGTCGGCCAGCCTGGGGGTGCGCACCATCGACGCCTCGGTGAGCGCCGACGACGCCAACGGCGGCATGGACGCCTCGCGTCCCGCCGCGGACACCACGGACGTATGGACCGTCCTCCAGGAGGCGGCCCTCACCCTGGAGGTGGTGGCGAGCACGGGGACCGTCTCCCGCGGCCAGACCGGGGTAGGCGTGACGGTGCGGGTCCAGAACGTGGGCCAGGCCGCGGCGAACATCTCCGCCGCGAACCTGGCCATCACGAGCCCCGCGGACTTCACCGTGGCCCGCACCGACACGGTCACCCAGGTGGCGGGCGGGGCCACCAACAGCTTCGCCTTCACGGTGGACGTCAACGCCCTGGCGGCCCTGGGGACCCAGACCGTGGACGCCTCCTGCGGGGCCACGGACGACGTGAGCGGGGTCAACGTCTCCAGGGCGAACGCCGACACCAAGGACACCTGGGTCGTCCAGTCGGCGCCGGTCCTGGTGGTGACGGTCCTCGCCCCGGCCACGGTCACCCAGGGCCAGGTCAACGGCTTCTTCAAGGTGAAGGTGGACAACCTGGGCGGGGCCGCCGCGGACATCACCGGAGGGGCCATCTCGTTCAGCCCCGCCGGGACGGACTTCACGGCCACCCGCACCGACCTGGTGACCCAGGTGCCCGGCGGCGGCGGGTCGAGGGACCTGATCTTCAACGTGCTGGTGTCGGGCACCGCGGCCCTGATCACCAGCACCGTGGACGCCGCGGTGACGGCGGACGACGCCAACAGCGGGGCCGACGTCTCCAAGGCGAACGCCGACAACCTGGACACGGTCCTGGTCCAGAGCCCGCCGGCCCTCACCCTGGAGGTCCTGGCCGCCACCACCACCGTGACCAGGGGTCAGACCGGCGTGGCGGTGAGCGCCCGGCTGGTCAACGCCGGGCAGGCGGCCGCCAATCTTGCCCTGGCTGCCCTCGCCTTCACCCCCGTCCCCGGGGACTTCAGCTCGACGCGGACGGACACCCTCACCCAGGTGACGGGCGGCGGCGCGGGCGTCACCCTGAGCTTCAACGTGAACGTGAACCTCTCCGCCACCATCGCCGTGGTCACCCTGGACGGGAGCGTGATCGCCAGCGACGCCAACAGCAACGAGGACGCCTCGCTCCTCACGGCGAGCACCAAGGACACCTGGACCGTCCAGAGCGTCCCGGACCTGAGTCTGGCCGTCTCCTCCCCGGCCTCCGTCACCCGCGGACAGACGGGCTCGGTGGTGACGGTGGCGGTGGCCAATGCCGGGACGGCCGCCGCCGACATCACCGCCGCGGCCCTGGCCTTCGCGCCCAACTCCACCGACTTCACCTCGACCCGCACGGACACGGTGACCCAGGTGGCGGGCCTCGGGAACGCCACGCTCAGCTTCAGCGTCAACGTGAACCTGGGCGCGGCCACGGTCCCCAACACCATCGACGCCTCCGTCACCGCGGACGACGCCAACGGGGGCGCGGACTACTCCCGGCTCTTCGCGGACACGACGTCGAGCTGGGTCGTCCTCAACGGGGCGAGCCTGGTGCTCAGCGTCACGGCCTCCCAGGGCCTGGTGACCCGGGGCCAGACGGGGGTGGGCGTCCAGGTGGAGGCCACCAACGGGGCCATCGCCGCCGGCGCCAACGTCTCCGACGCGGCGCTGCTCTTCAGCCCCTTCGCCACGGACTTCACCGCCCTGCGCACGGACAGCGTCACCCAGGTGCCTGGAGGCACGAGCCGCACCCTGAGCTTCGATGTGAGCGTGGCCGCGCTGGCCGCCACGGGCCTGCACGGGATCGACGCCGCCGTGACGGCCACCGACGATGTGAGCGGGGCGGACGTCTCCAACCCTGGAGCCGAGACCACGGACGACTGGACCGTCCAGACGGCGCCCGCCCTCGCCCTGGAGGTCGTGGCGGCGCCCCTCACCGTGAGCCAGGCCCAGTCCGGCGTCGTGGTCCAGGTGCGGGCCACGAATTCCGCCCAGGCTGCCGCCGACCTCACCGCGGCCGCCCTGGGCTTCACGCCGAACCCGGCGGACTTCATCTCCAGCCGCACGGACACGGTCAGCCAGGTGCCGGGTGGCGCCACCCGGACCCTGCAGTTCAGCGTCAACGTGAGCGCCACCGCCGCCCCGGG
>JACQVX010000241.1 GCA_016209495.1 Planctomycetota bacterium | reverse complement strand
CGCCTCGCTCGGCCTCGGTGTTTCACGCAGTGATTGTCTTACGACTCCTAACACCCCCGCCACCGGCCCCGTATCATGGGGCCCCGCCATGAAAGCCCCGGTCTCGATGGCCTGGTCCCTGGCGCTCGCCTTCGCCGTCGCCGTCGCCTTCGCCTTCGCCGTGCCGGCGGCGAGCGAGGAGGGCCCCGAGGAGCAGGGGGCACGCCCCGCCCCGCCGGCGGGGGAGGCGCCCCGCCTCTCCAAGGAGGCCCTCCGGATGAAGCTCCGCCTGGAGGAGGCCCAGCTCACGCTCTCCCTGGCCCGCCGCACCCTCGCCAAGGCCCGCAGGGACTACGACGAGGCCAGCGAGCTTCTGGCCAAGGGCATCTACACCTCCCAGGAGGTGACCTCCGCGGAGAGCCGCCACAACGAGGCCTACCGCGCCGCCGAGCAGGCCGCCATCGACCTGGAGCGGACCCGGCTGGAGTTCTTCCAGAACGCCTCGCACATCGCCATCGTCTCCGCGCGTCGGGGCCGGATGGCGGACTCGCGCAAGAAGGTCACCCTCGTCCTGGAGAACACGAGCGACGCGGGGCTGGTCCGCATCGCCCAGGGCATCCTGGGGGAGGCGGTGGACGAGGAGGCCACCTCGGCCCTCCTGCGCATCGAGAACGTCTACGTGGGCCTGCTCGCCAGCGGGGTGAACGTGGGCCAGCCCTACGAGGTGAAGCTGGACGCCCTGGCCTGGCGGCAGAGGGCCACGGTGGAGTTCGTCCTGCTCCAGGACACCGCCAGCGTGGTGGTCTCCCTCTCCTACCTGGAGCGCAACGAGAGCCGGAACGTCTTCCTGGACACGGAGGCGGAGCGGGACGACCTCACGGTGGAGTCCTCCCAGTTCTCCCAGGAGGGGCTCCTGGGGGACGCGGTCTCCTTCGACCTCCACCTGGAGAGGCTGGCGGACAGCGAGCGCTCCTTCGCCCTGGAGGCCGTGGGGCTCCCCCCGAAGTTCCGGCGGAAGTTCGTCTCGAAGGCGAACCAGGCGACGGTGCAACGGGTGAAGTTCGTCCCCGGCAAGACCTCCGACGACCTGGTGCTCCAGGTGAGCGTCCCCCGGGAGCTGGACGCCTCGGAGCTGAACCGCCCCATCCGCTTCCTCGTCCTCGCGGGGGACCCGGGGACCCTGGAGCGGGCCGTGGAGGCCCTGGGGAGTGGGCCCTACGAGGCGGGCCTCGTCCCCGGGGGGCTGGACCCCCTGGGGGCGGAGGAGCTGGAGCTGGTCCCCAAGGGGGTGGGCGAGCTGGAGATCCTCGCCCGGAACTACTACGAGCGCATCGCCGGGGCCCGCCCCGTCTCCATGCCCATGACCCTGAAGAACCCGGGGACCCTCACCCTCCACGACGTGCGGGTAGTGCTCAACCCGGCCTACGGGTGGCGGGCCTCCGCCTCGCCGGAGAAGGGCATCCGGCTGGAGCCGGGCGACGAGGTGGAGGTGGAGCTCTCCTTCGAGCCCGCGGGGGCCGAGGGGGTGGGCGAGTTCGAGATGAAGGTGGAGGCCCGCTCGGAGGAGGGGGGCGTGGAGGTGGTGGCCCCCCAGCGCTCGTTCCGCGTGCACGTGGAGGCCGAGGCGGACCTCATGGGCGGCGCCCTGGTGGCCGGGGCCCTGGTGCTGCTCGTCGTGGTGGTCTCGGTGGTGAGCGTCCGCCTCAGCCGGCGATGAGCGGGTGATGGCGGCCGACCCGGTCCTCCTCGCCCTGGCCCTCCTGGGCCAGCTCGCCGCCGTCCCGGAGCGTTCGGACGCCCTCCATGACCGCCTCACCCTGGAGGACTGCACCGGGGTCGCCCTGGAGCGGAACCGGGACGTGCGCACCGCGCGGCTGGAGATGGAACGCATCGCCGCCGACGCGGGCATCGAACGGGCCCGCTTCCTCCCCCGCGTGGACGCGGTGGGGGGCATGGACCGCACGTTCACCGGCTCCTCCTCGGCCCAGGCCCTGGACAAGGAGGGGGCCCTCCGGTGGACCCAGCGCCTGCTGGAGCTGGGCCGCGAGGCCGCCAGCTCGGTCAACCTGCGCGCGGCGCGGCGCAAGGCCTTCTTCGACTACCAGGACCGGGTGGCGGACGCCCTCTCGGGGGTGCGGGAGGGCTTCTTCCTCCTCATCAACCGCCAGGAGCAGATCCGCCAGCGGCGCGACAACCTCCGGAACTTCGAGGAGAACCTGACGCGCCAGCGGGAGCGTTTCGAGCGCGGACTGGTCATCAAGGCGGACGTCCTCACCGCGGAGCTGTCCGTGCGGGAGGAGGAGCTGCGCATCAACAGCCTCGAGCGGGTCCACTTCCGCCAGCGCATGGACCTCCTGGACCTCCTGGGCCTGGAGGTGGGGCGCACGGCCGAGTTCGTGGGGTCCCTGGAGCCCGAGTTCCCCTTCGGCCAGGGGGAGGCGGTGGCCGTGGCCCTGGAGCGCGCGGGCAGCGTGGCCCTGGCGGAGGAGGCGGTGCGCGAGCGCCGTCGCG
This sequence comes from Planctomycetota bacterium, assembly GCA_016209495.1. Classification (GTDB taxonomy): domain Bacteria; phylum Planctomycetota; class JACQVX01; order JACQVX01; family JACQVX01; genus JACQVX01. The sequence goes on along the minus strand of JACQVX010000241.1, from coordinate 7,102 downwards.
TCCTCCGGGAGGTGGGGACCCGGTGGTGGCCCGACCTGAGCTTCAACGCCCGGGCGGACTCGCGGGAGGACGCCGTCCGGCTCGACCTCCTGGGCGCCCAGCGCACCTGGGGGCTGGACCTGACGGCGGAGCACTTCTTCGAGCGCCCCCAGGCCCGGTTCCAGACCTTCCGTAACGCGGAGGACGAGGTGAACTGGTTCGTGGGGATGGACCTGGTGCTCCCCCTCTTCGACGGCCTCTCGCGGGACCACGAGCGCCGCCGGGAGCGTGCGGCGCTGCGACAGGCCGAGGTGGCCTTGCAGGAGGCGGTGGCAGACGTGGAGCTGGGGATGCGCAAGGCCTACCAGGACTACCTGGAGGCCCAGGAGGAGCTGCGCATCCAGATGAAGACCCTCGACATCGCCCGGGAGCGGCTCTCCATCACCCTCGAGCTGAAGCAGTACGGCCGCGCCAGCGACAACGAGGTGGAGACCTTCCGTCAGAGGCTCTTCATCGAGCAGGACGCCCTGTTCCGCCAGCAGGACAACCTCATCCGCACCATGGAGCGGCTGCGCCGGCTCATGCGGAAGTTCGACTAGGGGCCCGGAAGGGACGCCACGTGATCGAGACCGAGGGGCTGACCAAGCGGTACGACAACGAGGTCCTCGCGGTGGACGGTCTCTCGCTCCGGGTGGAGCCGGGGGAGGTATTTGCCATGCTGGGGGCCAATGGGGCGGGCAAGACCACCACCTTGATGATGCTCCTGGGATTCGTCGAGCCCACCGCGGGGACGGCCCGGATCCACGGGGTGGACGTGGTGAGGCAGCCTCTGGAGGCCAAGGCCCACGTGGCCTACGTCTCGGAGAACGTCCAGCTCTATGGCTCCTTCACGGCCCTGCAGAACCTGGAGTTCTTCGCGCGCCTGGGCCGGCGGCGGCCCACCCGCGAGGAGTGCGAGGCGGTGCTCCGCCGGGTGGGGCTCCCGGCGGACGCCTTCCGGCGCCGGGTCCGGGGCTACTCCAAGGGGATGCGCCAGCGGCTGGGCATCGGCATCGCCATCCTCCGCGACACCCCGGCCATCCTCCTGGACGAGCCCACCAGCGGCCTGGACCCGAAGGGGGGGCTGGACTTCCTGGCCCTCCTGGACGGGCTCCGGGCCGAGGGCAAGGCCATCTGGATGACGACCCACGACATCTTTCGCACCCGCGAGGTGGCCGACCGGGTGGGGATGATGGTCCGGGGGCGCCTCGTGACGATCCTCCGGCGGGAGGAGCTGGCCACGGCGGACCTGGCGCGGCTCTACGCCCGCTACGTGGACGACGCGGGCCCCGGCGGCGGCGCCGCCCCGGAGGGCTGAGCGTTGTTCCTCACCCTGGTCGTCAAGGAGCTGCGCGGCCACGTCCTGAACCTCCGCTACCAGGTGGCGGTGGGGCTCACCCTGGTCCTCGTCGTGTCCTGCGTACTCGCCTGCGCCCGGGGCTACGCCCGGGAGGTGGAGGCCTGGCGCGCGGAGGAGCGGGAGTTCGACGAGGTCCGGTCCCAGGACTTCACCCTCTCGGAGATCCTGGACAAGAGCTTCGGATTCCGCCGCCCCCCGGAGCCCCTGGGGGTGGTCTGCTACGGACTGGCCTCGGCCATGAGCAGGCCGGTGCGGCTCGAGGTGAGCGTCTGGAGGGGTCAGCCCCTCTCCCTGGGCTCGCCCGCGGAGGCGGAGCCCGTCCTGGCCTTCTTCCAGCGGCCCGACCTGGCCTACGTGGTGGCGGCGGTGGTCTCGTTCCTGGCGCTGCTTTTCGTCTACGACGCGGTCTGCGGCGAGAAGGAGGACGGGACGCTCCGGCTCATCCTGTCGAGCCCGGTGCCGAGGGACCTGGTCCTGTTCGCCAAGTGGGGGGCGGCCTTCCTGGCCATGGCGGCCCCCCTCGCCCTTTCGGTGGCCGTGGGCGTGGGCCTGGCCCCCCTGGCGGCCCCGCTGGGACTGGGGGCGGCCGCCTGGCTCCGGGTCGGGCTCTTCACCGCGCTGGCCCTCCTCTACCTGGCCCTGTTCCTCTCCGCGGGACTGGCGGTCTCCTCCCTCACGCACAGGCCCGCCACCTCGCTCGTGGTCTGCCTCTTCCTCTGGATCCTCCTGGTGCTCGCGCTCCCGGCCCTGGGCTCCCAGGTGGCGCGGGTCCTCCGGCCCGTGGAGACGGTCAAGCACACGGAGGCGCGCAAGCAGGCCAAGGCCGAAGAGGTGCGCGACCGGGGCTTCCGGCGCGTCGAGGGAGGCGGGCGCATGGCCGAGTGGGCCGACTACATGCGGATCCGGGAGGAGATCAAGCGGGAGACGAGGCAGATCGACCGCGCCCGGCGGGCCCGCCTCCTGGAGCAGGCTCGCCTCGCGCGGAACCTGGCGCGGGCCTCCCCGGCGGCGGCCTTCCTCCACGCGGCCGGGGAGCTGTCCGGGACCGGCCTGGAGTCCTGGACCGAGCACGTGGAATCGGTGGACCGGCTCAACGACCGCTTCACCGGGGAGGTGGAGCGGATCGCCATGGATCTCTTCGCCACCCGGGGCCACGAGGCCATGAACGAACCCATCCAGGCGGGCCTCCTGCCCCGCCTGGAGGTGGCGACCCCGGCGCTCCGCCAGGCCCTGGCGGCGGCCCTCCCGGACGCGGTGGCCCTGGTGGCGGGCAACGCCCTGGCCTTCCTCACGGCCCTGGTGGCCTTCCTGAGGTACGACCCCCGGTGATCCTCGCCATCGCCCGCAAGGAGTTCGCGGAGGCCCTGCATCGCTCCCGCTTCGTCATCGGGGCGGTGGCCACCTTCGCCCTGGTCCTGGGGGGCGTCCTCCTCCAGGTGGACGACTTCGCCCGGAGGCGCGCCCGCTCGGACGAGAACCGCATCGCCGCCGAGCGGATGCGCGAGGAGGCGGAGGACCCCCGCGAGGCGGCCCGGGACGCGACGGCGGAACGGCCCCTGGCGCCCCTGCGGGTGCTCGTCACCGGCGTGGAGCGGGGGGCCCCGGAGACCGTGCGGGTGGGCCCGGGGCTCACGTCCATGGCCAGCGGGGCCATGGACACCAACCCGGTCCTGGACCTCTTCCCGCCCCTGGACCTGGCCTACCTGGTGGGTGTGGTGGGGAGCCTCATGGTCTTCGTCTTCGCCTACGACGCCGTCTCCGGCGAGCGGGAGGAGGGGACGCTCCAGCTGGTCTTCAGCTACCCGGTGGGGCGCGCGAGCTTCCTGGCCGGGAAGGCCCTGGGGGGCATGGCCTCGGTGGCCTCGCCCTTCGTGGCGGCCTTCCTGGCGGCGGCCCTGGTGCTGGAGGCTTCGCCCGAGGTGCCCCTGGGCGCCGTGGAGCGGGCCTCCCTGGCGGTCCTCGGGGTCGTCTGCCTCCTCTTCGTGGCGGTCTGCTATGGCCTCGGCCTTTCGGTCTCCTGCCTCTGTCGCCGTTCCGCCACGTCCATCGCCGCGCTGGGGGGGGTGTGGGTCCTGGTGGCCCTGGTGCTCCCCAACCTCTCGCCCTTCGTCGCCCGGGCGATCTACAGCGCCCCGTCGGAGAACGCGGACGAGTCGGTGGCGGCCCGGGTGCGGGAGCGGCACCGCGCGGCCTTCAACGCCGAGCGCCGGGAGAGGCGTCGGGCGATCCGGGAGGGCACCCTGAGCCAGGAGGAGGCCATCGCCTGGAGACGCAAGCGCCATGCGGAGGTACAGGAGGCCATGGAGGCCGAGGTGGCGGCGGCGACGGGGCCGGGCCGCGCGCGGCGGCGCTCCCTCTCGGCCCTCACGCTGAACCTCTGCCGCCTCTCACCCGTGGCGGTCTTCGAGTTCGCCGTGGCCCGGCTGGCGCAGACGGGGCTGGCCCACGAGGTCCGGCTGCAGGAGGCCCTGGAGGCTCACCGTCGGGAGCTCCGGCGCGCCCTCTGGGACGACGTCCCCGCCTCCGGCCTCCCGCGCTTCGAGATGGCCCTGGAGCCCTTCCCTGCCCGGCTGGCGGGGGCCCTGCCGGAGGTCCTGATCCTTGCGGTGGAGGCGGTGCTGTGCTTCCTTGTGGCCCGCGTGGGCTTCCTGAGGATGGACCTGCTGTGAGACCGGCCCTCGCCGTGGTCGCCGCGGCGGCCCTCGGGGGCTGCGCCGCGTCCGGCCCCCCCGGGCTCTCGGGGCGCTCCAGCGAACGGGAGTTGCCTGGGGTGCTGCCCGCCCAGGTGGCCCTCGCGGTGGGTCGCGAGTTCCCTACCTCGGCGGGATTCCGACCCACCGGCTGGACCTACGAGCTGCACGGGGGGCGGCCCTGGGTCGCCGGCCTGCACGGCTCCACCCCGGAGGACCCGGGCTCCCTCCGGCGGAGGGTGCGGCGGCGGGCCTGGGTCGCGGTGGAGGGCGATCGGGTCCGGTTGAGGGTCGAGCTACAGGCCGCCTCCGGCCGCGCGGGCTGGTGGAACCGGGGGCCGCCTGCGTCCGGTGGGGCGCCCTGGCGGGCCCTGGAGGACGACCTCGCCCTGGAAGAGCGGCTCCTCTCCTCGCTCGCGGGCGAGGCCGATGTTGCGCCGTAGGAGGCGCTGGGTCCTGGGCTCGGCCCTGGCGGCCATCGGCGCGACCTGCCTCCTGCCGGGCTGCTCGGTGGCCTACGTCTGCCACGTGGGCTGGGGCCAGGCCCGGCTCCTCTGGGCCCGACGTCCCATCCGGGAGGTCCTGGCCCAGGGGGGCGGCGCCCCGGAGCGGCTCCGGCGGCTGGCCCTGGTGCCCGAGGTCAAGGCCTTCGGGGAGTCGCTCGGCCTGGTCCCCGGGGGGAGCTACGAGGACTTCGTGGACACGGGCGGTAGCCCCACCTGCTGGAACCTCACCGCCTGTCCGAGGGATTCCCTGGCCCCGCGCACCTGGTGGTTCCCCATCGTCGGGAGGGTCCCCTACCTGGGCTACTTCGACCGGGACCGGGCCGAGGCCCAGCGCCGGCGGCTGGAGGTGGAGGGCCTGGACACCTACCTCCGGCCCGTCTCGGCCTACTCGACCCTGGGCTGGTTCCGGGACCCGGTCTATTCCTCCATGCTGGACTACGACGAGGCGGACCTGGCGGAGGTGGTCCTCCACGAGATGACCCACGCCACCGTCTTCGTGAAGGACCAGGTGGACTTCAACGAGACCCTGGCCTCCTACGTGGGCCGGGAGGCGGCCCTGGCCTGGCTGGCCCAGCGCCACGGCGACCCCTCGCCGGCGGTGGAGGCCTGGCACTCCCGGCGGCGGGACGAGGCGCGCTTCGACGCGTTCCTGGACGAGGCCTGCGCGGGGCTGGAGTCCCTCTACGGGCGCGGCCTCGCCCCGGAGGAGCTGGGGAGGGCCCGCGAGGAGGCCTTCGCCCAGGTCCGCGCGCGCTTCGAGGCGATGCGGGGGGGATTCGAGGCGGACGACCACTCCTGGTTCGCGGGGGCGCCTCTCAACAACGCCTTGCTGGCCTCCCTCCGGGTCTATCGCGCCGGGGGCGGGCTATTCGAGCGCCTGCATCGGGAGGTCTGCGGCGGAGACCTGAGGCTCGCCATCGCGCGGCTCCGGGAGGTCCCCGCCCGCGGCGACGCCCGCGCGTGGCTCCAGGGCTTGGTGGAAGGGGCCCGATAGGAACGGCAGATGAGCCCTCACCGCGGCGACGGTGAGGGCACAGAGAAGGCGACAGGAACGAGCCGGCGATGTCCCGACCGTCCAGGAGATCCTCGACCCGCCGCCAGGCGCCATGCGGCACGAGCCGCGAGCACCCGAGGGAGGACGGATGACCGGCAGGATCCACCTGGCGGAGAACCTGGAAGTCCTCCGGGCGCTGCCCTCGGCGTCCGTGGACCTGATCTACATCGATCCCCCGTTCAACACGGGGAAGGTACAGCGGCGGACGCAGATCCAGACGGTGCGCTGCGCGGAAGGCGACCGCGTCGGATTCCAGGGCCGTCGCTACCAGAGCATCGTCGTGGGAACGAAGCGTTTCCGTGATCTCTTCGACGATTACCTGGCCTTCCTGGAGCCGCGGCTCACCGAGGCCTACCGCGTCCTGGCGCGCCACGGCTGCCTGTACTTCCACGTGGACTACCGCGAGGTGCACTACTGCAAGGTTCTCCTCGACACGATCTTCGGCCGTGACGCCTTCCTGAACGAGATCGTCTGGGCCTACGACTATGGCGGCCGCCCGAAGGACCGCTGGCCTCCCAAGCACGACAACATCCTGCTCTATGCCAAGGATCCGTCCGACCACGTGTTCAACGTCGACGAGATCGAGCGCATCCCGTACATGGCGCCGGGCCTCGTCGGCCCCGAGAAGGCGGCGCGTGGGAAGCTCCCGACCGACACCTGGTGGCACACCATCGTTCCTACCAGCGGCTCCGAGAAGACCGGGTATCCGACGCAGAAGCCGCTCGGCATCCTGCGGCGCATCGTCCAGGCCTCCTCGCGACCCGGCGCGGTCCTTCTCGACTTCTTCGCCGGGAGCGGCACGGCGGGAGTCGCCGCGATCCAGCTCGGCAGACGCTTCATCCTCGTCGACGACAACCCGGAGGCGCTGGCGGTGATGGCCCGACGGTTCGACGGCATCGAGGGGATCGAGTGGGTCGGGTTCGATCCGGGCCCTCACCAGCAGCGCGCGAGGCAGCGCGGCCTGTTCCCGGCACCGGCCGTCCAGGAGGGGCGCCCGGGTGCAAGGCCAGCGTGATGCGTGGAGAGTGACCCGGCGATGAACCGCGCCGGCATCGAGGCACCCCCCGACTACCGGCCCCCGCGACCCTGGCCGCTGGTGGCGCTGGTCCTGGCCGCCCTGGCGGTCGCCCTGGGCGGGGCCGTGCAAGTCTGGCGGGACCTGCGCGAGCTGGAGCGCGTGCGGTCCTCGGCCGCGGGGCCCCCGGTCCTCGGTTCCCTGGCGAGGGTGGAGGGGGAGGCCTCGATCCGTGGCGCGCGGGACCTGGCCTGGAGGGTCGCAGGGGAGGGGGACCGGGTCCACGGCCTGGACCGGGTACGGACGGGCGCCGGGAGCGGCTGCCTCATCCTCCCCCTGGACTTCCCCCCCATACGCGTGGGGGAGCGATCCCTGGTGGAGCTGGCGGGAGGGGCCTGGGGGCGCGCGCTCGGGGGGGAGCTGCGGGTGGACCTGGGGGCCCTGGAGGCCCGCCTGGGG
>JACQVX010000240.1 GCA_016209495.1 Planctomycetota bacterium | reverse complement strand
GGCGTGGGTGGACGCGGGGGGGGCGCTCCGGGTAGGCCCGAGGAGCGCGGGGGCGGAGCCCGGACCCGCGGCCTATGGCCGGGGCGGCGCCGAGTGCACGGTGACCGACGCCCACGTGGTCCTGGGGCGTATGCCGCCCGGGGTCCGCCTGGGGGGAGAGCTGGAGCTGGACGTGCCCGCGGCCGTGAGGGCCGTGCGGGGGTTGGCCCGCCGCGCGGGGCTCGCGTGGCGTGAGGCCGCCCTGGGGGTCTTGCGGGTGGTGGCCACGGGGATGGAGCGGGCCCTGCGCACGGTTTCGGTGGAGCGGGGCCACGACCCGCGCCGGTTCCGCCTGGTGGCCTTCGGCGGGGCCGGGGGGCTCCATGCCGTGGAGCTGGCGCGGGCCCTGGGCGTCGCAGAGGTCCTGGTGCCGCCGGAACCGGGGGTGCTCTCGGCCTGGGGGATGGCGGTGGCCCCCATACAGCGCGAGGTGGTGCGGACGCGGCTGGTCCCGGCGGAGGGGCTTCGCGCACGGGACTTCGCGGGCCTCGTCGAGGAGGCACGGGCCTTCCTCGCTAACGAGGGGGTCCGCACCGGGCGGGGCCGGGTCGCCCTCGCCGTGGACGCCCGTTACCGTGGCCAGTCCTACGAGCTCACCGTCCCCTGGTCCGCCCGATCGGGGTGGGTGGCGGCCTTCCACCGGGAACACCGTCGGCGTTACGGCCATGCCCACCCGGGCTCGCCGGTGGAGGTGGTGAACCTGCGGGTGCGCGCCCGCGCGGCCCGGAGGCTCCCGGGAGCGCCGGGGCCGCGCCACGAGGCGGGGCGGCGTGGGGTCGCGCGGCCCGAGGCGCGCTGGCCGGTCTGGTTCGACGCCCGGGGGCCCGTCCTCTCGCCTTGCTACGAGCGGGCCCGCCTCGAGGAGGGCGCCTCGATACGCGGCCCCGCCATCGTCCGCGAGTACAGCGCGACCACCCTCGTGCCGCCGGGGGCCCGACTGCGGGTGGAACCGGAGGGCACGCTCCGGATTCGGGTCTCCCCGTGAGGGGCGGGCATGGCGAGGCCCGGGCACGCGACCGGGGGGAGCGGGCCGGATGAGGCGCTGGGCCTGGCCCGCGGCGGTCCTGGCCGTGGCCGGGGCGCTCTACCTCTGGGGGCCGTCCGGGGGCGACCCCGAGGGGACGCGGCGTGGTGTCCCGCCCCCGGCTCGGCCGGCCGTCCTGCGACCGGCGCCGGGTGCCACGGGGGGTGCAGGGTCGGTGTCGGGGCGGGTGACCGACGGGCGGGGAGAGCCCGTGGTGGGCGAGGCCCTGGTGCTGGAACACGCGGGCGCCTTCCCGGTCCCCATCGCGGAGGTCCGCTCCGGCCGCCGGGGGGCCTTCCTCATCCCGGAAGTCCCCCGGGGTCAGCATGTCCTCCGGCTGGCGCGGGTCGGTGCGCGGCGGGCCCTGATCCTGGGATCGCCGGCCCATGGCCTCTCGCTCTCCACCGGGGGCGAGGCCGCGGTCGTGGTGCGCGCGACCCTGGGGGGCCGTCCCTTCGGGCCGCAGGGGGTCGTCGCCTTCGCCGGGACGGACGCGCCGCTCGCGGTCTTCGGCCCCGCCCCGGGGGCCGCCCCCGGCGAGGTGGTCCTGGAGGGGCTGCCGGCCGGTCGCGTGAGCGTGGCCTGGCTCGGCCCTGTCCCCCGACGACACGACCTGGACCTGGTCCCGGGCGAGCGGCGGGCGCTCGCCATCGACGGGGACGCGGGGAGCCTGGTCATCCGCGCCGTGGACGCCTCGGACGGGGCGCCCCTGGACGGGGCGCGGGCCTGGTTCGTGGACGCCGGGGACGGGGAGCGGTCCGACCTGGTGGGGGTCATGGTCCTGGGGCAGGTCGCCCCCACGCAGCCCACCCGGGGGGGACGGCTGGAGGTGACGGCCCTGGGGGAGCGGCCCCTGCGCACCATGGTGGCCGCCCCGGGCTACCGGGCCGCGGTCCTGGAGGGGTGCCGGCCCGACGGGGGGGTGGTGGTGGCTGCGCTCGAGAGGGGCGGGGGAGACCTTCGCGTGTCGTGCTCCGACCCGGGGCTCTCGGTGGCCGTCCTGGTGTACGACGCGGCGGGACGCAGGCTCTTCCACCGGTGGTGCGAGGCGGGACGCACCGGGTGGCCCATCGCGGTGCCACCCCTCGGGCCCGGGGACTACCGGGTGCGGCTGGTGGCGCCGGGGCTGGGAGAGCGGGAGCTCGTGGCGCGGCTGGAGGACGGGGGCGAGTCCACGGTGGAGGTGCCGGCCTTCGAATGACGCGCAAGGAGCGCCGGACTCCCATGGACGCCGTGACCCTGGAGGTCTACCGGCACCTCCTCGCGGCCATCCCCGAGGAGATGGGCGCGAGCCTCCGTCGGAGCGCCTGGTCGACCAACATCAAGGAGCGCCGCGACTACTCCTGCGCACTCTTCGACGGGGCGGGGGGGCTGGTGGCCGAGGCGGCCCACATCCCGGTCCACCTGGGGGCCATGCCCCTCTCGGTGCGCGCGGCGGTCTCGAAGAGGTCCCTGGGTCCCGGCGACGTGGTCCTCGTCAACGACCCCTACGCCGGGGGGACCCACCTCCCGGACCTCACGGTGGTGGCGGCGGTCCACCACCGGGGTCGGAGGGTGGGCTACGTGGCCAACCGGGCCCACCACGCGGACGTGGGGGGCGCCACGCCAGGCTCCATGGGCCCGTCCACGGAGATCCACCAGGAGGGGCTGCGCATCCCCCCGGTCTTCCTCGTGCGCGGCGGCCGCCTCGGGCGAGACGTCCTCGACCTCCTGCTCGCCAACATGCGTGTCCGCGAGGAGCGGGAGGGGGACCTGCGCGCGCAGCTCGCCGCGTTGCACACCGGCGCGCGGCGCCTCCGGGACCTCGTCCGCCGGCGAGGGGCGGCGGAGGTGGCCCGGGCCGGTAGGGCCCTGGCGGACTACAGCGAGGGGCTCGCACGCAGGGCGATCCGGGCCATCCGGGCGGGGGTCTACCGCTTCGAGGACCGGCTGGACGACGACGGGGTCGAGCCGGGTCCGGTCGCCATCCGGGTGGACGTGCGGGTGCGGGGCTCGACCCTGGAGGCGGACTTTCGCCGGAGCGCCCCGCAGTGCGCGGGGCCGCTGAACGCCAGCCCGGCCATCGCCCTGTCCGCGACGCTCTACGTCCTGCGTACGCTCCTGGACGGGCCGGTCCCCATGAACCAGGGGCTGATCCGGCCTCTGCGGGTCCTCACGAGGACGGGGACCGTGCTCGACCCCCGGCCCCCGGCGGCGGTGGCCGGCGGGAACGTGGAGACCGCCCAGCGGGTCGTGGACGTCCTCTACGGGGCGCTGGCCCAGGCCCTGCCGGGCCGGATCGGCGCCGCGTCCGCGGGGACCATGACGAACCTGGCCCTGGGGGGCATGGACCCGCGCACGGGCCGCGCGTGGTCCTACTACGAGACCGTGGCGGGGGGCATGGGGGCCCGCCCCTGGGCCGACGGCCTGGACGCGGTGCAGACCCACATGACCAACACCCTCAACACCCCCGTGGAGGCCCTGGAGGCGGCGTTCCCGCTGCGGGTGCGCCGCTACGAGGTGCGGCGCGGGTCGGGGGGGGCGGGCCGCTACCGTGGAGGGGACGGGATCCGGCGGGAGGTGGAGATTCTCGCCCCTTGCACGGCCACGGTCCTGGCGGACCGGCAGCGGG
>JACQVX010000250.1 GCA_016209495.1 Planctomycetota bacterium | reverse complement strand
CGCGGGTGGCCCGCGCCTCGGGGCCCGGCTACCCCTACCCGGACTACCCGTACGAGGTGCGACTGCCGGCGGGTTACACCCCCGAGCGACCCTGGCCCGTATTCCTCTGGGTGAACGGCAAGGGGACCTCCGACGGCGGCTGGCGTGTCTGGGACGCGGCCCTCCCGGACACCATCCTCGTCTCCCCCCGGCTCCGCGCCGACGACCCGGCCAACCCGGACTCCCCCACCTACGCCACGGCCCGGGCCGCCTTCATGGCCATCCTCCCGGACCTCTCGGCGTCCTTTGCCGTGGATACGGACCGCGTCTCGGTGGGCGGCTTTTCCATGGGCGGCTGCTTCGCCTGGACCTGGGCCATCGCCCTGGGAGACCGGCTGGCGGCCTCGGTGCCTGGCGCAGGCTTCGCCACCCGCGACCCACGGCTGGCGGCCAACTGCCTCGGCGTCCCCCTGTGGATCGTCCAGGGGGGGAAGGACCCCACCATCACCGAGGCCGACTTCCGGGCCCCTCTACCGGTGCTCGAAGGCGCAGGGGCCGAGTTCGTCTGGGACTTCCACCCGGAACTGGGCCACAGCCTCCCCGCGGAGTCCATGCCGCGCATCGCCGGGTGGCTCGCCGAGCGCCGCCGCGTCCCGGAGCCGCGGCGCATCGCCCAGGTCATGGCGAGCGCCATGAACCCCTGGGGCCGCCACGCGTGGGTTCGACTGACCCGCTGGAAGGGGGTCGTGGACCTCGGGGCGGAGGTGGGGGAGGACAACGAGGTCGCTCTGACCGTGGCCCCCCTGGAGGGCCACGACCCGCCGTCCCTCCAGGGCCTGGAGGTCTACCTGAACGACGCCCTGGTGGACCTCGACCGCCCGGTCACCGTGCGCCTGAACGGCCGCGAGGTCCACCGCGGCACGGTGGGGCGCGACCCGGCCCTGGCCTTGGACCTCTACCTGGAACGCCGCGACCTCGCCCGGATCCATACCGCGCGGGTCGTGGTGGAGGGGGAGGACCTCAGCCGGTAGGGCGGTTGGGCGTTTCGGCCCCGCCGGCCTGCGCCTCCGCCACGGGGGCCGGCGGGCGGCCGGTCACCAGGCGCCAGGTGCGCTCGGCGAGGGCCTGCTCCTCGGCCAGGCGGCGGAGCTGGTCCTCGGTGTCCGCCCGCCGCGTCCCCTCCGGGGCCTCGCGCAGGTAGGCCTCGAAGGCCTCGCGGGAGGCCGCGTAGGCCTCCACGGCGCGGTCCAGCATGCGGTCCTCGAAGGCCTCGGCCCCCATGCGCCTCCAGGCCCGTCCCAGGTTGAACCAGGCGAGGGCCCACTCGGGGCTACGCCGCTCGGGGTGGAGCCGGTTCAGTTCGATGGCCCTCCGGTAGCACTCGATGGCCCGCCCGGGGAGTCCGGCCATGGCGTAGGCCAGGCCCAGGTCGTTGTGGAGGGCCGAACGCCCCGGCTCCACGCGTACGGCCCTGCGCAGGCTGCGGACGGCCCGTTTGAACTTCCGGAGGCCCAGGAGCCGGTGGGCCTCCCGCTCCAGGTCCTCGACCCGTGAGCCCGCCGGGGTGCGCCCGTCACCCGGCCCAAGCCGTGCGCGCATCGCCTCCGGGACCCCCAGCACGTCCAGGGGGTCCTCCAGCTCGTCTCCCAGGACCAGGGTCCGCGCCAGGGCCACCTCCAGGGGCAGGGCCAGGGCCTGCCACAGCGCCAGGTCCACGGGCCAGGAGGCCACCCCGGCGCGCACGGCCTCCAGGGCCCTGCGGACCTCGGCGGTGGTGAGGGCCAGGTGGGAGCGCACCACCTCGACGAGCTCCGCCGCCGCCACCCGGGCCACCTCCGGGCGGGCCTCCAGGATCTCGCAGGCCACGCGCTCCTGGAGGCGCACCGCCTCCACGTAGAGGGTCCCCCGCCGCTGGGCGAGCCAGCCGGTCATCCCTCGCTCGCAAGCTCCGCTTGCCCGCTTGTATGTTCTCCCTCGCTCTGCTCGGTCGAACCACAAGCGTGGGCTCTATCTACTCGCTCGCGGCGCTGCGCTTGCTTGCTCATCGGGCCGTGGGGGCGAGCGCCCCCAGCTCGCGCTTCATCCGCCACATGTAGGGGGCGAAGCCCCAGCGGCGCCAAAAGCGCACCCCCGCCGCGTTGGCCACCAGGACGTTGAGCTGCACGTTGTGGCAGGCGCGCTCTCGGAAGAAGACCATGAGCCCCTCCACCAGGCTCCGGCCCAGCCCTCGCCCCCGGTGGGGCGAGGCCACGTAGAGGTCCGCGATGTAGCCCAGCCGCCCCTCGCGGAACGTGGGCTCCACGTGCACCCCGCCCATGGCGAAACCCGCCGGGGCGCCCTCCGCGTCCGCCACGAGGACGCGGTAGGACTCGTCGGCCAGGGAACGCTGGAGGAAGCCGCGGACGAGTTCCCCCCACCCTTCGGCGGGCCGGAACGAAGGCTCCAGGCGGGCCTGCTCCTCGAAGAAGGACCCCACCAGGCCGAGGATGCCGTCCAGGTCGTCCGCGCGGGCCCGGCGCGCCGCCGCGTCCACCGCGTCCGCCGCGTCCGCCACGCTACCCCTCCAGTGCCCGGCCCAGGTCGTCCACCAGGTCGGCGGCGTGCTCGAGGCCCACCGAGAGCCTCACCAGGCCGTCGGAGAGCCCCGCGGCGCGCCGCACCTCCGCCGGTATGGAGGCGTGCGTCATGCTCGCGGGGTGCTCGATGAGGCTCTCGACCCCCCCCAGGCTCTCCGCCAGGCTGAAGACCCGTGTGCGGGAGACCAGGGCGCGGGCCTCGGCCTCCCCCCCGTCCACCTCGAATGACACCATGCCCCCGAAGTCGTCCATCTGGCGGTCCGCCAGGTCGTTTCCCGGGTGTTCCCGCAGCCCCGGGTAGTGGACCCGGCGCACCCGGGGGTGCTTCGCCAGGTAGAGGGCCACGCTCCTCGCGTTGGCCGAGTGGCGTTCCATGCGCACGGCCAGGGTCTTCACCCCGCGCAGGACCAGGAAGCAGTCCATGGGACCCGGCACGGCGCCCGTGGCGTTCTGGTGGAAGTGCAGCCTCTCGGCCAGGCCCGCGTCAGCGGTGACCACGGCCCCCCCCACCACGTCCGAGTGGCCGCCCAGGTACTTGGTGGTCGAGTGGACCGCGAGGTCTGCCCCCAGGAGGAGCGGCCGCTGCAGGAAGGGCGTGGCGAAGGTGTTGTCCACCGCCATCCGCGCCCCGCGGGAGTGGGCGAGCCCCGCCATCGCCTCGATATCCGTGATCCGCAGGAGGGGATTCGAGGGAGTCTCGACCCAGACCAGGCGGGTCCGTTCGTCCAGGGCCCGCCCTACCTGGGCCGCGTCGGTGGTGTCGACGAAGCGGAACTCCACCCCGTAGGGCTCGTAGGTGGAGACGAAGAGCCGCCGCGTGCCGCCGTAGAGGTCGTTCCCCGCCACCACCCGGTCCCCCGGGCGCACCAGGGTCTTCAGCACGGCGTCCACCGCCGCCATGCCGCTGGAGTAGGCCACGCCGTGGGTCCCCTGCTCCAGGGCCGCCAGGTTCCGCTCCAGGGCCGTCCGGGTGGGATTGGTCGTGCGGGAGTAGTCGTAGCCCTTGTGCCGGCCGGGGGCCTCCTGGACGTAGGTCGAGGTGAGGTAGACGGGGGTCATGATGGCCCCGGTGGCCGGGTCCGGCTCGCAGCCGGCGTGGATCGCCCGGGTGGCAAATCGCAGCGGCTCCATGGGGTCAGCGGGCCCCGCCGCCGTCCTGGCGGCTGGCCAGGGCTTGCACCAGGTCGTACTTGGTGAGGATCTCCAGCCCCTGGTCGCAGCGCACGATCACGGCGGGGGTCTCCCGGGTGAGCATGCGTGAGATGGATTCGAGGTCCGCGTCCTCCTCCACCACCGGGAGGGGGGCGTCCATGTGATCCCGGACCCGGAGTGCCGCGGTGTCGCGCCCCCCCAGCAGGCAGTCGATGACCCGCTCCTCCCGGAAGGTCCCCACCTGGTCCTCTCCGTCCAGCACCGGGAGCTGGCTCACGTCGTGCCGTTGCATGAGGGCGATGGCCTCGGCGACCGTGGCCCCGGGACGGACGGAGACCAGCCCCCTCCCGGCGGCACCCTTGCGCGCCAGGATTTCCCGGACCCCGAGCGAGTAACGGGTCTCGAGCAATTGGTTCTCCCTCAGCCATTCGTCGTTGAAGACCTTGGAGAGATACCGCTCCCCGGTGTCCGGGAGCAGGACCACCACCAGGGCCTCCGCCGGCAGGTCCCGCGCCACCTTCAGCGCCGCATGGACCGCCGCCCCGGAGGAGCCCCCGGCGAAGATCCCCTCGCTGCGGGCGAGTCGCCGGGCCATGTGGAAGCACTCCCGATCCGTCACCTGGACCATCTCGTCGATGAGCTTGAGGTCCACGGTCTCCGGGAGGAAGTCCTCCCCGAAGCCTTCCACCTTGTAGGTCTTGAGCGCCCCGGGGGGCACCTGGCCCGTGTGGAAGAGGTCGTAGTAGATGCTCCCCACCGGGTCCACGCCCACGACCCGCACCTCGGGGTTCCGCTCCTTCAGGTACCGGGCGGTCCCGGTGATGGTCCCGCCGGTGCCCACGGAGGAGACGAAATGGGTGACGCGACCGTCGGTCTGCCTCCAGACCTCCGGGCCCGTGCTCTCGTAGTGGGCCTGGGGATTGGCCGGATTGGAGTACTGATTCGGGTAATAGGCGTTGGGGATCTCCTGGCTCAGCCGCCGGGCCACCGAGTAATACGAGCGCGGGTCGTCGGGGGCCACGGCCGTGGGAGTAACGATGACCTCGGCCCCGAAGGCCTTCAGGAGGTTCACCTTCTCGAAGGACATCTTGTCCGGCATCGTGAAGACGCAGCGATAACCCTTGACCGCCGCGGCGATGGCCAGCCCCAGGCCCGTGTTCCCGGAGGTGTTTTCCACGATGGTCCCGCCGGGTTTGAGGAGGCCGCGCCTCTCCGCGTCCTCGATCATGGGGAGGCCGATGCGGTCCTTGACGCTGGAGCCCGGGTTGAAGTACTCGAGCTTCGCCACCACCTGTGCCTGGATCCCGCGGGCAATGCGGTTCAGGCGCACCAGGGGCGTGTGGCCCACGGTCTGGAGGATGTCCTCGTGGATCTCCACGGCCCGGCCCTCCTCGGAGGGCCCGGATCATAGCGGGGCGGCGGGAACGCGCCCAGGGAAAAGGGCCGCCTCGCCTGCAGGCCTGGCCGGCAGGCAAGGGACGGACGAGGCCCTCGCGTCCGCGACGGGGCCTACCTCGTCGGTGCCGCGGTCCCTTCGGGGTCGCAGAGCCGCTCGATGAGGTCCATGTGGGCCACGGTGACCTGGGTGAAGGCGAATCCCGCGCGCTCGTGGCCCGCCGGACCGCTGGTGAGGTCCTGTGCGGAGCAAGGGACATGGTAGACCAGCTTGGCGGGGATCTCGAGGACCCCCTCCTGCGTCTGGATCCGGGCCAGGATGCTGCGCGTCCCGGCGCGGCGATAACGATACTTCCCCGAGCGGCAGCGGTCGTGGAGGGCGCGCCGGTCCGCGGTGCCCGCCGAGATGTCCCGGGCCGCCTGGCGAGGGACGCTACAGAAGGGGCACCGGTCCCATTCGAGCTGGACCCCCCCCAGACCGATGTTCACCGTGTGGTAGCGGAAGCGCTGGGCGTCGATGCGCACCTCCACCGGCAGCCGCACGTGGCGGCGCACGTAGCGCCGCGTCTTCTCGGCCTCGGGGACCTCCGGCCCGACGGCGTTCTCCACCTTCACCAGGAGTTCGCCCACGACGAAGGGCTTCCGCAGGGTGGCGTGGTACTCGATGCCCTCGGGGATCTCCTCCTCATCCCCGTCGGTCAGGAGGATGACCGGGATCCGGCGGAACTCCTCCTGGTGGCAGAAACGGCCCCGATTGATGAAGCGGACCACGTCCGGGCCGCCCACCCGGGGCATCCGAACGTCCACCACCGCCAGGTCGAAGGCCTCCTCGTTCACCGCGTAGATGGCCTCCTCGCCGGAGGTCACGGTGCGGACGCTGTACCCTTGAGCCTCGAGGGTCTCCGCGAGGAACACCGCGATGGCTTCGGAGTCGTCGACTACCAGGATCCTGGCCATGAGGGACCTCCCGTTCGTTGCGAAGGCCTCGTAAAAGGCAAGCCACGCTCCGCGAAGACATGTGAGTTCACGGCCGTGCAACTATCGCTAGTGCTTGTCATTCCAGATCAAAGACACTCGCGCCGACCGCCCGGACGGTGAGATCGTCCGGTCACGGGTCGTTCGGGGTCCGGTCAAAAGCTCAGTTCCATCTCGCTCGAGAAGCCCAGCTTGGGGCTGTCCTCGGTGAGGCCCAGGGAGAGGCCGCTGGCAATCTTGAAGGCCTCGCCCGAGTAGATCTTGATCCCCGGGACCCAGAAGGCCACGCCATTGGCGAAGTCGCCGAACTTCGTGAACGTGATCCCCGTGCGCTTGACCCCGAAGTCCTCCCATCGGGCCTGGACCTCGTTCGCCAGGTGCACCGATTCGGAGAGGGGGAAATCCAACCCCATGCCCATCTCCACCTCCTTGCGGTCCACCTGGCGGTGGAGCAGTCGATTCTGGGCCGAGGGGGTGAAACGGTAGCGGAGGTTCGAGTGCAAGATGAACGAGGCGAACTCCTTCGAGACCAGGAGGGCCGGGGTGTAGGTGGAGCGGTCCCGGCCGATGTACTCGGTGTCGTCCCCGATGGGGGCGGTGAAGTCCAGACCTCCCGTGACCTGGGGGTTGTCGCTCGTCTGGGAGAGCAGGCCCAGCCGCAGCCCCAGGGAGAGGTCGTCGAGGTCCTCCTCTTGTCCGCCCAGGTCCAGGATCTCGCCGGCGGGGGAGATGATCTTGTTGGCCGCACCCTTGACGTTCGTCACGTGGCGGGTGAAGGGGACGCCCAGGCCGAGCTGCAGCCCGTCCAGGATGCCGATCTGCGCCCCCAGGGTGAGGGTGTGCTCGTGGTTGAAGATCCCCTTCGAGGCGAGTCCGTTCAGGTAGTTGCCCTGGAAGTAGTCGTAGTCCACCCGGAGGGCGAACTGCCCGCCGCGCTGCAGATAGGCAGACTCCACCCGCAGCCCGAGGTCGTGGCGCACGTCGTCGGGGCCCCCGAGGTCCCGG
>JACQVX010000249.1 GCA_016209495.1 Planctomycetota bacterium | reverse complement strand
TCCCCGTCCCCCGCCCCCTCCGGCGGGGCCTCCCCGGCGGGCCGGCTCACCCGCGGGGGCTCCCGAAGGGCCGGGTCTTCGGCGTCCACGGCCCGAACGTGCAGGACCACCGGGGTCCCGGCCTCCGGCAGGAGGTCCCCGTTGGCGCCGAAGAGGGTGTCGTCCCCCCCTTGCTCCAGGGGCAGGTCCAGCAGGCAGTCCGGGTCGTGGTAGGTGGCCACCAGGTTCCCGCTCTCCTGGGCCATGTAGAACTCCCGCTCCCCCTTCTGGACCCGCCGGCCGTCCTCGTCCACCTCGTAGTAAGGGAACCGGAGGAAGCGCGAACCCACGTAGACGAAGCCGCAGCGCGGCAGGGTCCCGCGGGTGGGGCCGAAGAGGACCAGGTCCTCGGCCCGGTGGCGGGCGCTCGTCCCGTCCTCTCCCGTCCAGGACACCTCCAGGACGACCCGGTCCCCGTCCAGGGGACGGGCCTCGCCGAACTCGTAGGGGTCGGGTGTCCTCTCCAGGTCGATGAGGAGCAGGGCGGCGTTCAGCTCCCGTGGCTGGCAGCCCAGGACCAGCATGGCCTCGTGGACCTTTCCGATGCGCGTGCAGGCCAGGAGCTCCAGGGGCCCGCGCTGGAGGCAGACGGCGCCGTCCACCTCCAGCCGCCGCTCCTCCGGGTGGAGCCGGATCCCCTCGAAGGGCGCGGGGGGCGGCGGCGGCTCCTGGGCCAGGAGGAGGGGCAGGGCGGCGGTCCAGAGGCCCGCGAGGCGCATGGCTCAGCAGGCCCCGGTGACGACGAGATCGCAGCCTTCTACCGTCATGGCGTCGCGGAGTATAGCGCCCGGCCTCCGGCGCCGGTAGCCGTGCCCCCCGCGGCCGAGGCCAGAGTTTACACGAGGGTGACGGAGGACCTCCTGCGGCAGTGGGGGGGCGTGGGCGTGGGCGTGCTCGACGCGCCGCGGCTCAGCAGGCCCCGTCCACGGGGGGCAAGGGGCCCCCCAGGAGTGCGGCGGCGCGGGCGCTCTCCAGCGAGGTGTCCGGCGCCCGGGGCGGGCGGCCGACGTGGTCGCGGATGCTCCCCCGGCGGACGCGCGACGGTGGCGACCCGGCGTGACCCAGGAGGCGCAGGCCCAGGGCATGGCGGCTCAGGCGCTCGGGGCCCGCCAGGTGGTAGACCCCGCGCGCGGAGGCCGCGCGGCCCCACGCGAACTCCAGGACCGCGGCGGCCAGGGGGCCGACGGGGGTGGGGGTGCGGAACTCGTCCTCGTAGAGCGTGGGGGTCTGGCCCGCCGCCAGGGCGGCCAGGAGCCGCTCCGAGGTGGACTCCAGGCCCGTGCGGCTGGACCCGCAAAGGAGCGAGACGCGGAGGACCGCCGCGTCGGGGCAGGCCGCCAGGGCCTCCTCCTCGCCCCTCAGCTTGGTCCAGCCGTAGTGGGAGATGGGGTGGGCGGGGTCCGTCTCCCGGTAGCGCCCCCGCTCCCCGTCGAAGACCAGGTCGGTGGAGATGGCCACCAGGCGCGCGCCCGCACGCGCGGCGGCGCGGGCCACGCGCGCGGTGCCTCGAAGGTTCGCCTCCGTGGCCTCCTCGGGCTCGGCCTCGCAGCGGACGGGGTCCGAGATGGCGGCGCAGTGGATCACGGCCCGGGGGCGCAGCGTGGAGCACAGGGCCTCCACCGCGGTCTCGTCGGCCAGGTCCAGGGGGGCCATGCGAAACGGCGCCCCCTCGACTGCCCGGCGCCGGTAGGTCCCCACGGCGCGGCCGGAGGCCCTGCAGGCCACGTTCCAGCCCAGGAGCCCGCTGGCCCCGGTGACGAGCAGCTCACAGCCTCCGACCGTCATGGGGTCGCGAAGTATAGCGCCCGGCCTCCGGCGCCGGTAGCCATGCCGCCGTGGCCTCCTCGCACACTCCGGGACCTCCGCGGCATCCTCCGGTCCGCCGTCCTTCCCGCGGAAGCGAGTCCGATGGGTTCCAGCCTGCGCGAGCCTCTACCGGATGAACGCCCGGAGCGGCGGCCAGCGCTTGGCGAGCTTCTTGAACTTCCAGGAGGCCCAGCCCACGGCGGTCCGGTGGCGGAATCGCTCGGTGCGGCGCTCCACCGCCTCCACGAAGGAAGGGTCCCCGGGGCGGAAGAGCCCCCGGTAGGTCTCCAGCAGGGCCCGACGGCGCTCGTCCCCCACCCGGCCCACCAGCCCCTTGTTCAGGAGCCCCAGGTCCCGGAGCGCCCCCAGGCGGCGGAGGGGATAGGGGACCCGATGGACCTCCGGCAGGTCCACCAGGCGCAGCCGATCCACGGAGGCCCCGGGCCGGTAGAGGACGTTCTTGTCGAAGAGGGTGTAGGCGCACAGCCCGGCCCGGTGGAGCCGTCCCAGGGCCGGGAGGAGGACCTCCTCCATGACCCCCAGGGCCGCCTCTCGCCCGGCGGCATCCGGGTCCTGGCAGAAGAATCGCCGGAGGTCCACGGCCCCGGGGAACTCCTCCACCACCAGGACGCTGGGCCCGCCCATGCCCAGGCCGCTGTCGCACCACGCGACGGGTGTCACCACGGGGACGTCCAGGGCCGACAGGCGCTCCAGGTTCCGGTACTCCCTCCGGGCCTTGGAGCGGCGCAGGGCCTCCCGCGGGGGAAAGGGCCGGGGCCGATAGGCCTTGACGTAGACGCCGCGGCCGTCCAGGAGGGCGACCCGGATCACGCGGGCGAACCGGCCCTCGCGGACAGGCTCTCCGCCGCCGAAGCCCAGGGCCGCGGTCAGGTCTCCCAGGCCCGCCGCGGCCAGGGCCTCGCCCCACCCCTCCCGCGCCACCATGGGCCGGACCGTGGAGTGTCTACGGATCGCGCGCGTCTACCTTGCGAAGGAGGGCATATCGGTGGCCGCTGAAGAGCAGCGAGAGGGGGTGGGACTCCAGCAGCTCCAGGCCGGCGGCGGCCGCCACCGCGTGCAAGCCCGTGGTCGAGATGGCCACCTTGGGGCGTTTTCGGTTGAAGGGGCGCCGCAGGACGCGGACCACGTTCTTCAGGGAGAACTCGTCGAAGAACGTCATCACGACCCAGCGGCGGGAGACGCGCGCCACCTCGTGGATGTAGCGATCGCGCTCCAGGCTATCCGGCAGGTGGTGGGCCAGCCGGGCGGAGAAGACGGCGTCGAAGCTCCCGTCGCGGAAGGGTAGCGCGAGGGCCGAGCCGTTGACGTAGCCCACCGCCTCCGTGTTCCGGCGGCAGCGCCCCAGCATGGGGTACGAGAAGTCCGCCTCCACGACCCACGCGCTATGGCGCGCAAGCTCCGGGAAGAGGCGGCCGGCCCCGCACGGGAGGTCCAGGATCCGCCCCTGGGGACCTATGCGGTCGAAGACCCGCTGGATGAGGCGGCGCTCCACCCGATCCGAGATCCGCTTGTGGAGGCGGCCACGATAGAGGACCTCGTAGCGCGCGGCCCCCTCGGGACTCCGGTAATTGGCCACGATCCTGGGGTCCATGGGCGGGGCGGGGAAGCTAGCCGTCCGGAGGCCCGCTGTCAATGCGGGGACGCGCCGCTCAGCTCGGCGCCGGGCCGCCGGGCCCCCTCGCAGGCCGCGCGGAAGTTGCAGCGCCTGCACGCGGCCAGGTCCTCCGTCAGGGGGAAGCGGCCCTCGGTCCCCCGGTTGGCCTCCGGGTCGTCCAGGAGGGCCCGCATGGACCGCGCCCCCTCGCGAACCCGCGCCCGCACCGCCTCCGCTCGCGGCCCATCCAGCTCCACCCGACGCCACTCGCCCGTGGCCAGG
The DNA here is from genome assembly GCA_016209495.1 of Planctomycetota bacterium. Classification (GTDB taxonomy): domain Bacteria; phylum Planctomycetota; class JACQVX01; order JACQVX01; family JACQVX01; genus JACQVX01. Next base: position 2,953 of record JACQVX010000249.1, on the reverse strand, counting down.
TAGGCGGCGACGGCCTCCACCTCCTCCAGGGCGGCGGCCCAGCCCTTGTGCAGGGCGTAGAGGGAGTAGGCCACGAGCTGGTCCTCGTCGTCGGGGCGGGGTCGCCCCGTCTTCCAGTCGTAGAGGACCACCCTCCCCCCGCGACGCTGGGCCAGGTCAGGCCTGGCATAGACCCGCACCCCCTCCACCGGAAAGGAGTCCAGTGCCTCGATGGTCAGCCACCCCGCCGCCGGGGTGCGGCGCATCTCCTCCCACGCGGAGGAGCGGAAGAACTGCCCCAGACAGCCCAGGACCCGCTCCTTGATGGCGTCGGTCCGCTCGCGGGGCAGGGGCGTCCCGTAGTAGTGCTCGAAGAGGTTCAGGTAGTGCTTCGGGGCGTCCTCCCAGCGGCGCTCCTGCGAGTCCACCCACTCCCGCCGCAGGAGCGCCACCGCCCGGTCCCGGGCATGGCCGAGCTGGGCCTCGGGGTCCGCGCCGTCCCCCGGCCCCGCCCGGCGCGCCCGCTGGCATGCCTCCTCGATGACCCGGTGGACCAGGTCGCCGGCCCAGAGGTCCAGGGCGCTCATCCTCTTCAGGACGTAGAGCAGTCGGGGGCGCTCGCCGGAGCGTCGGTCCCACCCGCCCCAGGAGCCGTAGTAGTGGAAGAAGTAGGCCCGGGGGCACTCCCGGAAGAGCTTGTCCCGGGAGAGGGACCAGGAGAACTCGTTGACGAGGTCGGCCATGGAGGTCCGCCGGCCGCGGCCCTACAACTTGCCGCTGCGGAACATCCCGAAGGAGACGAGCAGCCCCAGCCCCAGGGCCAGGGCGTAGCCCCCGGCCCCGACGGCCATGGGTAGCGAGACGCCGTAGACGGCCGGGCCGCGGTCCACCCCGATAAGGAGGCTGGACCCGATGACGATGGCCCCGATGATGACGCTGAAGGCCAGGCGGTTGGCGCTGCGGTTGGACTCCAGGACCGCGCGGCCGAGCTCCGGGACGCGCACCTCCAGACCCAGCTCGCCGCGCCGGAGCCGGGCCAGGACCATGCGCGCGTCCCGAGGGAACTGGGCCGCCAGGAGCCCGTACTCCTCCGCCGCGCGGCGCAGGGGGCGCGTGAGGAAGCGGGGGTCCGAGAGGCGCCGGATATAGATCTCCAGGAGGTAGGGGCGCAGCGTCCCCACCGGGTCGAAGTCCGGGTAGAGCTCGTGGACCGTCCCCTCGATGGTGGCCAGGGCCTTGGACATGAGGAACAGGTCCGAGGGGATGACCACCTTGTGGCGGGCGATGATCTCGAAGACCTCCCCGATGAACTTCCCGATGTCGATGCGGCCGATCTCCACCGCGTAGTAGCGCCGGATGAGGTCGTCCACCTCCTGCCGGAGCGGGCGCGTGTCGGCGAACTCGTCCACGAGCCCCATGCGCTGGAAGAGACGGACCATCTGGGCCGTGTCGTTGAAGAGGATGCTCACCAGATAGGTCAGGAGGTCGTCGATGCGCTCCTGGTCCAGGGTGCCCATCTGCCCGTAGTCCAGGAGGCAGACCTTGTCCCCGGGGAGGACGAAGAAGTTCCCCGGGTGCGGGTCCGCGTGGAAGAAGCCGTGCTCGAAGACCTGGCGCAGGACGCAGCGGGTCCCCACCTCCGCCACCTTCATGCGGTCGATGCCCGCGCGCGAGACGGCCTCGGCGTCCGTGGCCTTGAAGCCGTCGATGTACTCCATGGTGAGGACCGACACCGTGGAGTGGGAGCGGTGGACCCGGGGGGTCACCACGTCCGGGTCGTCGGCGAAGATGCGGGCGAATCGCTCCATGTTCCCCGCCTCGCGGCCGTAGTCGATCTCCCGGCGGATGGAGCGACCGAACTCCTCCACCGTCCCCACCGGGTCGTATTGCTTGGCCTCGGCGAGGTTCTCCACCACCACCTCGGCGACGAACAGGAGTATGTCCAGGTCCGTGGCGATGACCTGCTCGATCTGGGGTCGCCGCACCTTCACCACCACCGCCTCGCCGCCGGGCAGGGAGGCGCGGTGCACCTGCCCGATGGAGGCGGCGGCGATGGGCACCTCGTCGAAGGAGGCGTAGGCCTCGTCCAGGGGCCGGTCGAGCTCGCGCTCGACGGTGGCGCGCACCTCTTCGAAGGGGAAGGAGGGCACCCGGTCCTGGAGCTTGCGCAGCTCCAGGACGAGGCTCATGGGGACCAGGTCCGGACGGGTGGCGAGGATCTGGCCCAGCTTGATGAAGGTGGGGCCCAGTTCCTCGAAGACCATCCGGATGCGCTCCTCCGTCGAGTATCGCGTACGAGCGGCGGCGGGCCCCTCGGCGCGGCCGAGGCGAGTCACCCGGGCGGCCTGCTCCAGCACGCCCTCCAGGCCCATCCGCGCGACGATGTCGCCGAAGCCGTGGCGCACGACCACCCTGAGGATCTCGCGGAACCGGTTGATGTTCCGCAGGGTCCTGGGGATCTTGATGATGTTCATGATCTCCAAGGAGTGCTATTCCTCCGGGGGATGCGCGCTCGGCGTCGCGCCGCCGTGGCGTCGTCGCGGTCGCCGCGGCCTCGCGCCGCCCCTGCGGGCCAGGGCCGCCTCCAGGCGCGCGAGGCGCGCCTTCAGCTCCTCCACGTCGGCGCGGCTCGGCAGGTCCAGTGCCCTGGAGAGGGTCGCGCCGGCCCCGGACCCCGCCCGGGCCAGGGTCTCCCGGTGCCTTCCCAGCTCCTCGAGGATGCGCCCCGCGAGGCGCCGGGCCTCATCCTCGGGGAGGAAGCCGCCCTCCACCAGGGAGCGGAGCTGGCCCTCCACGCGCTCGCGCGTGAGGACGAACCGGTCCAGGATCTGGCCCAGGAGGAGGTCGAGCACGGGCGAGAGGATCGCGGGGTCGCCCGGGGGGGTCAAGGGAAAAGGGGTGTCCCGGTGGGAGTGGGCCCCCGTCAGGAGTCGTAAGACAATCACTGCGTGAAACACCGAGGCCGAGCGAGGCG
>JACQVX010000018.1 GCA_016209495.1 Planctomycetota bacterium | reverse complement strand
GTTGCTCCAGGTATTCGAGCCCCAGCTCAGCACACTACACGAGACGGTCCTCGCCCTCCTGCGACTCCCCGTGTCCGCGTTCCGGCTCTGTTCGTGACCGGTCGTGGCGCGATATCGCGTACGGGAACTGCGGAAAGTTGGTCGCGACCACCATTAGGATGTCGTAGTCGCTGACCGGCCCGTCTTCCCCCCGGGCGCTCGAGCCGAAGAGGTAGATTCGCTCGGGCCGGTAGGCCTCTACGAGGCGACGCGCGATCTCGGCCCAGACGGAGTTTCGCTCCGCGACATCCGGTTCTATGGCGCCTCCAGCATACTGCGCCGCCCCGGAGTGTGTTAGCCCGGGGAAGAAGGGGACGCGCGCCACTTGGCGACTCCATCCGCCGCACGGGCGTGCCCCTGGTGGTGCGTGGCGCCATCATCGGCGTGATCGACGTCGATTCGCGGGCGGGCGCCACTGGCAAGCAGTCCGACGACGGGTGGCCGCGCAGCCGGCCGCCACCTCAATCCCAGGTGGTCGCGTGCACGTTCGCGCGCTGGTAGCCCTGCGGGTGGCCGGCGTCGAAGGCCAGACCCTGGTAGAGCAGACCCTCCAGGGGTCCGCGGGCTGGGCCAGGCGCACATCCACCCCACGCCCCCAGGAGGGCGTCCACCAGCCAGTGCCAGGACGAGGTGCCCTCCAGGGCGACGACGGCGTCCTTGCCCTGGCGCTCGATGCGGCGCACGATCTTCGCGAGGTCCGTGGGGCACTCACTTCCGCGGGATGGCCCAGGTGGAAGGCGTCCAGATCGAGAGCGACCTCCGCACCATCCAGGTGCGGTGACGCGAGCCCGTGGGACTCGCATTCCGTGACCCGAGGGGGGCCGGGAGACCCGCCCCCCCTTCTCTACGTCTCTACCTGGCAGAACGCTTGCCTCGTGCCTTCCCCGCCTATACAAACTCGCTATCTCCCTACGCCCGAGGAGAGCGGAGGGCCCGACTTGCTACTCAGGGAACGCGTCGTCCAGTGCGCCGCCCTGCTCCGGCAGCAAGTCCTTCCTCCCGCGGGACGGGGGGGCGGATATCGCGGCAGCGCGGCGTCGATCCTCTGTGTCGTCGCCCTCTCTCGCCTGGCGACCCAGTACCTGCTCTTCGACTCCCTGGTGCCAGCCTCCACCGGCTCGGACGCGCGGGAATGGTGCCACCTGGCGGACCAGGTGGCGGCGGGACACTGGCCCGACATGGAGCGCGCACCGCTCTGGCCGGCGGTCCTCGGCGCCTGGCGCGCCACCGTCGGCACCGGTCTAGCCCACGTCCGACTATTGCAGGCCCTGCTGGATGGGTGCACCGCCCTGGTCATCCACTCGCTGGTCCGACCGCGCATGGGCCCCGCGGCAGCCCTCGCCGCCTGTGCCATCTGGGGCCTGCACCCGCTCTGCGCCTGGGTGGCATCCGATGCCCTGCGGGAGCCCCTCCTCAGCCTGACCATTGTGCTGTCGGTATGGGCCCTGGTCCGCGCGGCCGAGGTCCCAGGGCGCGCTACCGGAGCCGCCGCGGGGGTGCTCCTCGGCCTGGCCGCCCTCGGCAAGGCGGCCCTCCTCGGCCTGCCTCTGGTCGTTGCACCCTGGCTCTGGCGTCGCGACCGCGCTGGTACCATCGCCATGCTGGCGGCCTTCCTGCTCACCCTCTCTCCGTGGACGGTGCACAACGCCCTCGAGACCGGACTGCCTCTGCCGGTCAGCACCGACCGGGGCGGCGTGAGCTTCTTCGTCGGAAACTACCTGCCTTCCGAGGGGCGCTGGGAGGGGCCGGACGCGGCGGGCTGGCGGAGCTACCTGGCCTCACTCCCCCGACCCGAGACCCCCAGGCAGGTGGTCCTCCAGGACCTTCGGCTCTACCGCGACGGCCTCGTCACCATGGGCATGTCCCCCCTGGCCACCGCCGCCACCTGGGCGCGCAAGGCCCTGCGCTTCTGGTTCGCCTCGGCGTCCGGCACGCATGACACGGCCATCGCCGTCCTGCAAGGGACGCTATTGCTCGTGGCGCTCGTGGGCGCAACACGCCTCGCCCGGCACCCCGCGGCGACTACCCTGCGGGGCCCGTTGCTGCTGACACCGGCCTACTTCTATGCCGTGCACGTGGCCAGCTACGCCAACGTGCGCTTCTCCCTGGCCCTGGTCCCACTGCTGGCGGTCATGGCCTGCGTCCTCGTTACCCCACCCGCGGACGAGGGCTCCCCATCGCCCCCATCGTACTGACCGACGCCCCGCGACGAGCGCCCGGGGCAAGGGAGGGCGTCGTCATCCTGCTGGGCCTGGCCCTGGCCGGGTCGCTGCACCTGGTCTCACCGAACCGCCAGGCGAATTTCATGGACGCGGGGCTGGCCGAGCGGGCCGGATTGCGCTACGCCTTTAACTGGGACAGCCCGGGTTTCGTCCGCCTGGTGGTGCGCTACCCGCGGGGTTTCCTGGAGGTCGAGTGGGGCCGCCAGCTCGCGCACCGCCCCCTCTACCCGACGCTGGGCTGGCTGCTCTACCGGCCGTTGAGACCCCTGGGGCGGTGGGTCCCCGAGGACTGGACGCGGCAGGTGCAGGAGCTGGCCGGCAGGGGCCACCAACCGGAGCAGTGGACTGGGCTGGACCCCGGCGAGGTGGTGGTCGCCTGGGGCGCGCTGGTGGCGGTGAACCTGACGTTGTGCTGGCTGGCCCTCTGGCTGGTCCTCGGCGCCCTCAGGGAGTGCTTTCCGCCCCGCCTCGCCCTCTGCCTGACGCTGATTCCTGCGGCCCACCCGGATACGGTGGACTACCTGCTGGTGCCACACACTGCAGCCTTCGACTTGCTGGTGCCCGCCCTGGTCCTCTTCCTGGCGTCGCGGGCCTGGCCCCGGGGCCGCTCGGGCCTGTTGCCCGCCGCGGTGCTGGGCCTGGCCTTGCTCGGGAAGGAACTCGTATGGGCGCTGGGAAACGTCGCGGCGGAGGCCTTGCGTTCAGCGCGCCGGGACCGTCGCCACATCCTGATGCCCCTCCTGGCCGCTGGCCCGGTGGCGCTCTGTGCGGCGCTTGTCCTGCAGCAAGGACTACCCCTGGAGCACTGGGAAACCTGGCTCCTCCGGCGTTCCGTGGGGCTGGGGGTGCTCGACCACCTCCAGGCCATGGGCATGGGCTTCCTCGTGCCGCTGGCGACGGGGGCGACGGCCCTTCTTCTGCTGCCGCGGCCCGCCGCCCCGCAGGCCCCGCTCCCAGCGGGGCTGGCGAGGCACCTGGCGCTCTATGCGGGCTGCACCGCGGCATTCTGGTGCGTGGTGGGGTACCACCCGGTAAGGCTCTCCATGACGCACTTTCCCTGGGTGGTGGTGCTTCTGGGGCGCATCCTCGCCGCACGCAGCCGGCGACCGCACCTCTGGGCGCTGGCCGCCCTGGTAGGTTTCGCCATGCTGCGAGGGCTAGGGCATTTCCACTGGTACTGACCGCTCGAAGGCATCGAGCCCCTACACCCTCCCACCTCTCCCTACCCAGTCGCCTCGTCCAGCCAGGTCGAAGACGGCCTAGCCGCCCGCGGGCAGTCAGCGGGAGGAAGTAGCGATGTCCTGGAGGTGGCGCCGGGATTGGAACCCTCGTGGCTACGAGCGCAGGCGGTTGCAGGGAGAGCGCCCCCACGCCCACGCCCACGAACACCTTCCCCGCTCCTTGATCCCCTCCGGGGGCGTCGGCATCATGCCGGCCGTGACCCTCCCCCCCCCCGACGACGAGCTTCGCGAGGCCTTGCGGCTGCAGTTGGCCGTGCGCCTGGCGGCGGCGCGCTCCCACGGGCTCTCGCGATGGGTCCGGCGGCGAGCGGCCGCCCCCGCCGAGGTCGCCGCCGCCGCTGCCGCCCCCGCCGCGAACGGGGCGGAGCTCCTGGCCGCGGAGGCGGCCCGGGTGGCCTGCTGCACCCGCTGCCCCGGCCTGGCCACCACGCGGACGCAGACGGTCTACGGGGTGGGCGACCCGCGGGCCCCCCTCATGCTGGTGGGGGAGGCGCCGGGCGCCGACGAGGACCGGCTGGGAGAGCCCTTCGTGGGCCGGGCGGGACAGCTCCTCACGAAGATGCTCGCGGGGATCGGGCTCCCCCGCGAGCGGGTCTACATCGCCAACATCCTCAAGTGCCGCCCTCCCGGGAACCGGGAGCCCCTCCCGGACGAGAAGGCGAGCTGCACCCCGTACCTGCACGAGCAGATCCGCCTCATCGGCCCGCGGCTCCTGGTGGCCCTGGGGGCCCACGCGGCCCGCCACCTCCTGGCGACCGAGACCTCCATCGGACGCCTCCGGGGCCGATTCCACGACTACCGCGGGGTCCTCCTCATGCCGACCTACCACCCGGCCTATCTGCTACGCAATCCCGGGGAGAAGGCGGCGAGCTGGGAGGACCTGAAGCTGGTGCGACAGAAGCTGCGGGACCTGCGGGTCTACGCGGACCTGCCGGGTTACTCCCAGCCGTGAGCCCCACCCGCCGGGGTGGTCCCGCCCCTGTGACCATGTGTGGTGAGGGGCGACGCTGGGCGTCCACGCCCACGCCCACGTCGACGGCTACCCAGGCCCGATGAAGGCCTGAATGCCTACGGCAAGTCCATGACCGGTTCTGTCAGGTGAGGCGAAGCCACGACACGCAATTCCCCCGGGAACGGTCACCCTGCAAACTGGCCCGGCGGCTACACTGGGCCACGCTTGCCATGGACCCGGGCAACCGATCCTTCGACGGCCTGGAGACCGCGGATCTCTACCGCCGGGCCTACGCGGCCTACGAACACCTCTCGTCGCACGCGCGGGAGCTGGAGGGCGTCTCCTCCACCGCGAGGCTCCTGGCGCTCTCCGATGCGGCCCACCCGGGCAGGCGGGCCCAGGAGGAGGCGCGGGAACTGGCGGGCTGCCTGCGCGGGACCCACGAGGGCCCCCTCCTCCAGGAGGCGGTGCAGGTCTGGTACTGGCTGGCCCTGGTCCAGGTCCTCCTGGGCGAGCCCTACGAGGCCCTCGCTGCCCACGAGCACCTAGAGGCGGGCTTCGAGAGGCCGGACCCCCAGGCCCTGGAGGTGGCCCTGGAGCTGGAGGGGGCCGCGCCCTCGGACCCGACGGCCCTGCTCGAGGCGGTGGGGGCCGCCCTGGCCTGCCACCGGGGGCTCACCGGGGAGGCGGTCTCCCCGCGTGCCCTGATCCTCGCCGACCTGGCCTCCATGCGGACGCGCCCCTACCTGGCGGGGCCCCTGGGGCTCGCGGATCCGGGTAACACTCCGCTCGTGGATCGTGGATCGTAGGCGTGAGGCGTGGGCATGAGGCGTGGACCTGGCCGCCTGAGCCGCTTCGCCCCTGGCGCTCCATGTGGGTACGCCGCTACAGTGGCCGGCTGACGGGCTTGTTTGACCTACACCCAGTAAGGGGAACCGCCGCAGGATGAAGACCTACGTCTTCCAGGTGGACGTCGTGAAGGAAACGGATGGTCGCTTTGCCGCGACCTGCCCGGCACTCCCGGGGTGCGCCACGTGGGGCCATACCCAGGAAGAGGCCCTTCGCAACATCCGGGAGGCCGTCGAGGCGTACGTGGAAGATCTGGTGCGTGCCGGGGAGCCCGTCCCCGGGGCCAAGGAGATCATCCAGGCCCCGGCCGTCAGCGTCGTCACGGCATGAACCCGGCGCTCCGCGGGCTCACCACCCAGGATCTGATCCGGGCGCTCGAACGGGATGGCTTCGGTTGGACCGGGGGAAAGGGGAGCCACCGCGTCTACCGACACCCCGACGGACGACGCGTCGTCGTGTCCTACCACCGTCCGGGCGCGACCTTCCCACCCAAGACGCTCGCCGCGATGCTCGCCGGTGCACAGTGGGACGACGCCGCTCTCCGGCGGCTCGGTCTCATCGACTAGCGGCTGCGCGGCCGACGTGGCGGCGCGGGGATCTCCGCGAACCACGACACGCAAAGTCCCCGTGAACGGCTACCCCGCAAGCGGACCCGGCGGCTACACTGGGCGACGCTCGCCATGGACCCGCGCAGCCGATTCCTCGCCGACCTGGCCTCCATGCGGACGCGCCCCTACCTGGCGGGGCCCCTGGGGCTCGCGCGGTGACGCCGGCCCGGGAGCCGGTGGTGGTGGCCATCCCGAGCAAGGGCGGCACCCTCGAGGAGGTCCTCCGCCGGCTGGCGGACGTCGGGTGGATGGACCCGGACCTGGCGGAGAACGTCCTCTCCATCACCGGTTCCGACAAGTCCCGGATCAAGCGCGAGGCGGCCCGAGGCGAGCAGTCCTCGAAGCGGGAGGTCTTCCAGCGCCTGCAGGACTACGTGGGCAGCGCCGACGCCCTCATCCGGGAGGCGGCCTCCTGCCTGCGGGTGGACCTGGACAGCGCCCGCCCCCGCCGCCCGGCGCGGATCATCTTCGATTCCCTGGAGACCACGGTGCTGGACCACCCGGTCATCCTCAAGGGGACCGAGCACGAGATCGCCCCCACCTACCTGCGGAAGCACAAGGTCGACCTCAGCCTCACCGCCTACGACGCCTTCCATAACAGCCTCATGGACGCCCTGGACGACCGCTCCGTGCGCAACTGGCGCGAGATGGGCGTGCACATCATCCCGCGCAACACCGACGTGCGGGTCCTGGGGTCCATGGGCCTGGGGGACTACCTGGGCCACTTCATACTGGTCCCGGAGGCGCTGCTGGGCCCCTTCCGCGCCCTGGGGAGCGCCGACCCGGTGTGGACCGGGACCGACCAGGACCCCAAGAGCCGCCTCCTGGAAGGCGCCGAGGTCCTCATCGACCCCCAGTACCAGGAGGTCTACGACGCCATCCTGAACCGGGACCGGGAGCGGGTCCGCTTCCTCTGCTCCACCGGCCCCATCGAGCAGGAGTGCGTGGAGCGGGGCCTGGTGGGGTGCTACATCGTGCGCACCGGCACCACGGTCCTCGCCACCCCGGGGCTCCATGTCGTGGGGAGGGAGCTGGTGACCAGCGAGACCATCATCGCCACGAACATCGAGCGGGCCCAGGCCCACCCCTTCATCCACGAGCTGGTGCACACCCTGGACCTGCCGGACTTCCGGCAGGAGGGGGACTGGAGGGTGCACCTGAGCCGGGTCCTGCGTGAGCGCCACATCTACCCCCACGCCGGCGCGCGGGCCCGGCGCCGACCGGCCCGGAGGCGGCGGGGAGAGGCCCGGCGGAGGGAGTCGACGTGATGGACCTGGTGCGCACCGTGGCGGAGGCCCTGGCGGGGGCCGCGGGTCTCCCGTGCGAGGACCTGGAGGGGCTGCTGGAGGTCCCCAGGGACGAGGCGCTGGGGGACTATGCCCTCCCCTGCTTCACCCTGGCCCGGCGGCTGCGCAAGGCCCCGCCGGCCATCGCCTCCTCCCTGGCCCGGGCCTTCCGGCCCACGGCCCTCGTGAGGGAGGCCCGCGCCGTGGGTCCCTACCTGAACCTCCGTCTGGACGCGGCGGCGGTGGCGGCCGTGGTCCTCCCGGCGGTCCTGGAGGCCGGCGAGGACTACGGGGGCTCGAGGGAGGGGGCCGGTCGGACCGTGGTGGTGGACTACTCGAGCCCGAACATCGCGAAGCCTTTCGGCATCGGCCACCTCCGCTCCACGGTCATCGGGGCGGCCCTCTGCCGGATCCACCGGCGCCTGGGCTGGCGCGTGGTGGGGGTGAACCACCTGGGGGACTGGGGGACCCAGTTCGGGCTGCTCAACGTGGCCCGGGAGCGCTACGGCCGCGAGCCGCCGCCGGGGGTGGACCCGCTGCACCACCTCCTGGGCCTCTACGTGCGGATCCACCGGGAGGCGGAGGCGGACCCCTCGGTCGCCGAGGCGGGTCGCGCCTGGTTCCGCGGCCTGGAGGCGGGGGAGCCCGCGAGGCTCGCCGCCTGGCGGGAGTGCGTGGCCACGAGCGTGGCCGAGTTCGACCGGATCTACCGCCTCCTGGGTGTGGACTTCGAGGAGACCCGGGGCGAGTCCAGCTACAACGACCGCCTGGAGGCAGCCGTCCAGCGGGTGCGGGAGGCTGGGCTCCTCGCGACGAGCGAGGGGGCCCAGGTCGTGGACCTGGCGGCCCACGTGGAGCGGCTGGGCGGGGGCGAGCCCCCCATCGAGGAGCCGATCCTCCTGCGCAAGGCGGACGGGGCCACCCTCTACGCCACCCGGGACCTGGCCGCGGTCCTCTATCGTGCGGAGGTCCACCGCTTCGAGCGCTGCCTCTACGTGGTCGGGGCCCCCCAGGCCCTGCACTTCCGCCAGCTCTTCGCCCTCGCCCGGCTCCTGGGGGTCCCGGGGTCCGAGGGGCTCGTCCACGTGGCCTTCGGCCACTACCTGGGGATGCGCACCCGCGAGGGGTCCATCGTCTTCCTGGAGGAGGTGCTGGAGGAGGCCGAGCGCCGCTCGGCCGAGACCATGCGCGCGAGCGGCAAGTTCGCCTCCCTCTACGCCGAGCTGCCGGGGGAGGAGCTGGAGGCCATAGCCCGCGCGGTGGGGGTGGGGGCCGTGGTCTTCAACGACCTGAAGAACCGGCGGATCAAGGACGTGGAGTTCGACTGGGACCGGATCCTGGCCTTCGACGGGGAGACCGGGCCCTACCTCCAGTACACCCACGCGCGGCTCGCGAGCATCCTGCGCCGCGCCGGCGAGGGACCGCCGCGGGAGGCGGCCTGGGGGGAGTGCGCCGACGAGCGGGTCGCCCCCGTGGTCCGCCGGATCGCCGGCCTCCCCGCGGCGGTGCGCCGCGCCGCCGCGGACCACGAGCCCTCCATCGTCGCCGGCTACCTCCTCGACCTGGCCCAGTCCTGGAACCGGGTCGAGCGCCAGGAGGGCATGAAGGTGATCGACGCGCCGCCGGCGCGCCGGGGTGCCCTCCTGGCCGTCGTGGCGGCCCTACGGATGACCCTGGCCTCCGGGCTCTCGCTCCTGGGCGTGCGACCCCTGGCCCGCATGTGACCCCCCGCGCGGCCTCGGGGCCGCGCCCCGGGTGGGTCAGCGCACGTCGAAGTCGAGGGGGTTCGAGCGCATCCCCCCCACCGTGACACGGACCTCCACGCCGGTGCCGTAGCCCGCGGACAGCCAGGGCACCTCCACCTCCAGCTCGGTGGGGGTGGCGCCGAGGACCCTGGCGGCGCGGCCGTCGAAGACGACGCCGTTGGCCGCGGGGTTCGGGTCGAGATGGGTCCCGATGATCCACACCCGGTCGCCGGGCTGGCCCCAGGTGGGGGTGAGGCTGTCGAGGAGGGGGTGGGTAGGACCCGCCACGGTGAACGGGACCGAGCCCGCGGACTTCCCGTAGGAGCTCACGGAGATCGGGCCCGAGGTGGCGTTGCGCGGGACGCGCACCCACAGGGTCCACTCGTCCCCGGAGAGGGTGGGGACGGGGATTCCGTTGAAATCCACCTTGTTGTTCATGAAATTCTGATCGTCGAAGCCGGTGCCGTGGAGCGTGATCAGGGCACCGGTCGGGGCCACGTCGGGCTCGATGCGCGAGAGGCGCGGCGCGGTGGCGGAGGCGAACCAGCCGGCGATGGCCCCGAAGAGGCCGCCGCCGGGCGCCGACGGGGGCGCGGCGCCCGGGGGGGGCGCGGCCGGCGGCGCCGCGGGGGCGACGGGTGTCGGTGCCGGCGGCGCGGGCGGCACGATGGGCGCTGTCGCGCCCGGCAGCGCGGCCCAGGGG
>JACQVX010000236.1 GCA_016209495.1 Planctomycetota bacterium | reverse complement strand
GCGCGAGTCATACTCCCGGCGCTCGGCGTTGCCGAGGTTGTCCACGGAGAGGACCTGACGGCCCAGGGCGTCCAGGCGGAACTCCGTGTAGAAGACCTCCGGGGGCGTCACACCCGTCGTCCGCTCCACCTCCACACGACGCACCTCGTTCCCCGCGTCGTCATACTCGCGCACCACCTCGTTGGCCAGCGCATCCACCGTGCGCACCCGCCGGTCCAGGCCGTCGTACTCCAAGAGCGTCGCATCGCCATCCGGTTCCACCGTGCGCACCACTCGCGACAGTCGGTCGTAGAAGGTCCGCGCCGTGTAGAGGGCGAGGTCCCCCTTCTCCGCCGCGGCGTCGGTCACGAAAAAGCCCTGCCCCTCCTCCGTCTGGCGGGAGAGCTCATCCCAGGTGAAACGGCCCTCAGAGAGACGGACGTTCTCCGTGGAGCCCTTGGCATCGGCCGCGCCGGCTACTACCCCCGGCGCACCGCGTGCGATGACGCCCACGACGTTGGATGCGGGATCGTAGGCCGTCTCGGTGCGGTTCCCCAGGGGGTCCGTGACCGCAACAGGTCGGTCAAAGCCGTCATAGACGGTCCCAGTCACGTCCCCCCCCTCGGTGTCCGAGGCCCCATGGTCCTGGGCGTCCACCACCGTCACGGGGTTGGTGTTTGCATCGTAAGCGGTGCGCACCGCGGAGACGAGACTCGCGGCGGAGGCCCGGGCCTCCAACGGCAGGGCACTCCAGATAGACCCCAGGGCGGCATGGGCCGCCAGGGCGGCCCGCCCCGAGGGGATCCCCCCACGGGCGCGCTCCGCCAGTAGGTCTCGCTCGTCGTAGACCGCACTGAGGACGTTGTCCACCTGGCGGCCCGCGACCGCCTCGGGCCACAGGGTGAGGACCCGGTTCTCATTGGCGTCGTAGCGGGTGCGGGTGACCACGGCAGGGGCCGCCGCAAGGCTGAAGTCCTGCCCCGCAATCGTGACCGTCTCGCCCTCTGCGACCTCCTGGGAGACCTCCAGGGGGTTATCGAGGATGTCGTAGACCGTGGCGGTCACGATGAAGCGGTTGCCCGCGACATCGGCGGGGGTGGCACCTACGCGGTTGGCAACGTCGCGCCGGGTGATGTTGTCGTTGGCATCGAAGCGGTAGCGGGTAAGGTAGCCCAGGGGCGCGATGAAGTCCGCGACCCCTTCGCGCGAGGCCTCCTCCGGGGTGAGCTGCACGGCGGCGGCGCGCAGGACCTCCTGGGTCTGGTTGCGCTCGTTGACGGTGTAGGTGGTCGTCACACCCCGCGGGTCCACAAGCAGCGTGACGTTGCCGGCCGCATCGAGGCCGTAGGTCGTAGTGGCGGCCACGGGCGGGAGCTGCACGCCGTTGGCATCCAGAACCGCAGGCGGCGTTCGAAGCGCAGCCACGCGCTGGGCGCTGTCCAGGGTGACGTCGCGCAGGTAGCCGCCGCCTTCGGGGTCGGGGGCCACCGCGGCGGGTGGCCCCGAGGGGAAGGCCAAAGGGTAGTAGCGGTAGCGGTCCACGTGGCCGAGGGCGTCGATCTCGGCGCCAAGCTGGCCGAAGTCGTTGTACTGCCAGTCGGTGATGAGCGCAGTCTGGGTGGTGCCATCGGCCAGGCGGGCATTCGGGGCTTGCCGGCGAATGACCCGGCCGCGGGCCTGCGCCGAGGTGCCGTCCTGGTTGACATCGGCTCCCAGGGCGAGCGCTGTGGCCACACCGTGGGCGGAGAGGGTGGCGCCGGCGCCGTCGAGGTCCAGGTCGATGCCCTCGCGATCGGCGAGCTCCAGGATCGAGAGGGCATCGAGCTCCTGGTAGTCGAAGGTGTGGAGCGTACTGTAGCGCGCCTTGAAACCCACGGCGGCATCGAGGGTGAATTCGCCGGCATCGGTGAAGTCCCCATCGAGGTTGAAATCCAGCGGCATCACCGCGGGCCTGGGCTGCGGGTCGAAGCCCGGGTCGTTGCCCCGGGGGTCGGTGGTGGTGCGCAACTCCTGGTACATGGGCTCGTAGGTGTAGCGCCAGGTGATGGGCGCAGGCGTCCCGCCCGTGCCATCGCCGCGGGCATCGGCGGCCTGCTCGACTTCCAAGAGGTTGCCCCGGGCGAAGCGGTTGGGGTTGGCGGTGTCGTAACGGTACGTGACGGTGTTGCCGATGGGGTAGGTTATCAGCGTGAGCTCCTCATCGGCGTTGAAACTGTAGCGGGTGTGGTAGAAGGGCGGGTCGCCGGGGCGGAGGTCCCGGTTGGTGCGCTCCAGGCGCTCCACGCAAAGCCCCTTGGCGTCAAAGCGGTAGAGGGTCTGGTTGCCGTTGCGGTCGGTCACCTGCCCTTCGAGGACGACGTCAGCGCCAGCGGCAGGCTCGGGGGGCGTCGATGTGGCATCGCGGAAGGCATCCGGGGCCCCATAGCGGTAGCTCAGGCTCCCACCCGCGGCCTCGCCCGTGGCGTTGGTTCCGCCCCAGCTCTGCGCGGTCACCCGATCCAAGCTCGCCGGGTCGCCGGCATCGGTGCCGTAGACATTCGTGATGCGGGGGGTGCCGGCAGCGGCGACCTCGTTGGGGTAGATGACATGCAGGAGGTTCGTCTTGAGCGCGAGCCCAACCTGGGCGCCGTCATAGACGAAGTCGATGCGCTTGCGGCCTGCCCCCTCGAAGGTGTTGTCCGTGGCCCCGCCGACGGCCGTCACGGGGGTCGTGGTGATGCGCTCGAGAAGGCCATCGGCGTCGTACTGCAGATCGGCGAGGCGAGCCCGCAGGCCCGTCTGTTCCTCGATCCGCGTGAGGCGGTTGGCGGCGTCGTAGGAAAGGGAGTAGGCGCGGCCGCGGTTCTCGATGAGGCGCACCAGCCGACCGAAGGCGTCATACGCATACTGGATCCGGTCCCCGAAACGGTCGAGCTCCTCGCGGATGGCCCCGGACGTGAAGCCCCTGTCAGCGAGCGGCTGGGGAAGCGGGTGGAAGAACAGCCGCGTGCCATCGGGCTGCCGGATGGTGACCCCCGCAGGGGTCTCCGTGAGGACCTCGTAGCGCGAGCGGGCCGTGAGGCGGCCGCCTCCCAGGTCCTGATCGAATAGGAACTGCCGGCCCAGCTCGTCCTGGTAGCGAATGGCCGAGCCCGCGCGGGCCACGCTGCGGTAGCAGGACAGCGACCAGCCCGCCGTCCCGCAGGGACCCCCCGTCGATGTCGCCCGGGAGTGATAGGCCAGCCACCAGTCGGGTTCCTGGCCGTTTCGGCCGGCGACCCGTGGCAGCAGCTCCCAGGCGAAGCGGAAGATGCCGCTGCCCAGGATCATGTGGGCGCCGTCCTCGGTGTAGCTCTGCGTGGTGTCCGGGGCGTTGCGGTAGGGCCAAGTGGAGTCGGCTGCCACCGCATGCTGGCGCGCCCAGACCACCACAATGCGCTCGGTGATGAGCGAGGCGCCGTCGGTGACCCGTAGCGTCGCGCGCCCCGGCGCCTGGCCCACCAGCGTGAAGCCCTCGCCCTGGGCGCGAGAGAAGGCATCCCCCACCGTGGCCCCCACCTGGAGACGAAAGACCGCCGGGTTGCTCGTCTCCACGGTGACTGCAGGGAGCCCCGTGAGGTTCTCCTCCAGGGTGACGGCCATGGGGTCGGCGCCCTGCGGCAGCAGGGCGAAATCGCCGCCGCTGAAGCGCACGGTGTGGTCCACCCTGAAGGGCCCGGTAGCCACGAAGGCTCCCTGGTTGCCTGAGGCATCCGTGGGGCGGATGCGCAGGACGACATCCTGGTGCGTGCCCGCACCAAGGTCCGCCAGGGCGTCCCAGAGGAAGATGTAGCCCTTGCCGCCGGGGGCGGTGGCCAGGCCCGCGGTGGGGTCCCCGCCCAGCCCCGCGCTGGCCGCGCTGAAGCCAGCGCCCCCCACGGAGAACTCGATATCGAGCGCGCTCGTCTCCGCGGCCGAGTCGGCCACCCGGAAGGGGATGCCCACCGACTGGCTGACATCGCCCGTGGGGGTGGTGATCGCGAGAATCCTGGGCCGCGCCTCCGTCTCGAAGCGCTTGTGGAGCATGCCCATGAAGATACGGGTGGGATTCGTGGCGGGATCGAGCGCCTCGAGCCCCTGCAGGTCCTGCGCGAAGCGTTCGCCCAACGCGAAGGTGATGGTGGTGATGCCATTGGAGACCTGGGCCGCCCCCCCCTGGGTGAAGGCGAAGGGGCCCAGGGTGGCACCGAAGGTCAGGGTGGGGATCTCCACCGCTGGAGACTCGGCGAGCACCGGGTCGGTGCTGGCGGTGAAGTCGAAGCCGTTGGCGCGCCCGGTGACCAGGGCCCTGAGGGGGGCCCCCTCCAAGAGAGTGAAGGGCTGGTTGCCGGCGACCGGTAGGCGATAGAGCCCTCCGCCCGCATCGGTCATGGACTGGCCGTTGACGGTGGCTCTGAGGCCGGCGAAGGGCCGTCCCTCGCGATCCAGCACCCGCAGGGTGATATCGCAGTCGATGGCGGTCCCAGGGGACGCGATGGCGAAGGGGGAGAGGCTCGTGACGATAGGGCCTGTCTCGATGAAGGCCCCATCGGGGGTGACCGTGCCCTTGCCGACTTCGACCCACCCGCCGGCGGCGGCATCGAGGTGCAATACGGCCACCTGGGCCCCGGGGGAGAGCCTTTCGTTGTTGGGGACCCGCAGGCTCGCCCCCGGCGAAAGGGTGGCACCGGCGGGGCTGGCATCGAAGGCCCGCCGGCTGGCGCTCCCCGGCGGCAAGGGGACAGGCAGGTTCATGGGGTCCAGGGGCAGAAGCACGACCTCCGCGGGCACCCCCGGAGGGAAGACGACGGTGGTGCCGGCGGCCAGGCTCAGCTCGACCCCCGGCACGCGGGCGGAGGTCAGCACCACATCCTCGAGGGTCGCAGCGCCGGGGTCCAACGGGATGGCGGTACGTGAGGCCGGGTCAATCCTTGGCAGAAGAAGAGGCGCCAGGCGGTTCACCTGGCCGCGGACGACCTGGATGGGGATCGTCATCGATGGATAGAGCCCCCGGCCGGTCTGGATGGCCAGGCTGCGGGTGCCCGCGGGGACATCGAGGAGCACGAAACGGCCGGCGAGGTCGATGGGGGCGGTGAGCGCGGTGCCCCCGAGGGCCATCTCGACCCCCACAATGGGGGCTGGGGGCGATGTGTCGGCATCGAGGATCCGTCCCACCAGCGCGGTCTCGGAGATGTAGAGCGTCACCGGGAAGGAGCGCTGGGAGAGGTTCCCCGCCCGGTCGGTGGCGCGGCCACGCAGCACGTGCACCCCGGGGGCCAGGGGTGGGATGGCGACATCGAAGCGGCCGTCCGTGGCCGTGGTTGCAGCGAGGACCGTCTCGCCATCGAGGACCTCGACGGTGGTCCCGGATTCGGCGCGCCCGCTGACCCGCGCCGGAGGCAGCACCGTCACGGTGGGGTCCAGGGGGCTGTCGATCAGGGGCGCCGCGGGCGGTGTGCGGTCGATGCTGAGGAGGACCGGCGTGGAGCTGCGCACATCGCCCGTGAGGGGGTCCACGCTGCCCAGGCTCAGGAAGTGGACGCCGTCCGCGAGGGGCGCGGCGGGCGCCAGGCTGAATCGGCCGCTGGCATCCGCAAAGGTGGTGGCCACCACCAGGCCGTCCACCAGGAGCTCCACCTGGGCCCCCGGCGGGGCCACCCCCTCCACCGTGGGGCTGGGGTCGCCTGTGGCATCCCCGTCCTGGAAGCTCGTGAAGCCGGGTAGCTCGAGCTGCAGGGTGACATCGAGACGCGAGCGGCTCCCTGCCGTCACCACCACGCCCGAGACGAGCCGCTCACTGGAGTTCGTCCTCTGAAAGCCCACGTCATAGCTCCCCGCGGGCAGCCCTACCAGGACGTAGCGACCCTCGCTGTCGCTGGCGCTGCCGGCGATGACGGCGGCCCCCTGGATGGCGGTGACGGTGACATCACGAAGCGGCACATCATCGGCGGGGTCCGGGGTGCCCTGATCGCTTTGGGCCAGGCCTTCGATCCGCCCTGCATTGGAGAGATTCACCACGCGGATGACGGGCTTGAAGAGCACGCCATGAATGTCATCGAGAGGTCCGCGGGGCTTGGGGCCCGGGGCTACACCAGGCCCCTTGCCAGCGGGGGGACCCGCGGGCCTTCCCGCCGGGGAGCCCTGGGACTTGCCCGCAGGAGGGCCGGCCCCGGCCGGGGGAGAATCTTCCGGATCCGGGGGGAGAGGGGTCGGAGGACCCGGGGGGCCGCCTGCGCCGGGCCCGCCAGCGGGGGCCTTGCCTGCCGACCCCGGGGGCGTCGACGGGCCCTTGTCCGCTTTCGCCGCGGGGAGCGCCTGCCCCTCGGGCCCCTGGGCCTTGGCGGGTCCGAGGAAGACGAAGGACCGGCTCACATCGAAGTCCAGCAAGAGCTCGGCGGCGATGCCTACCTGGATCTCGATGGCCGGGTCGACCTTGAGCTTGATGCCCGCCGCGTCCGCACTGGGGGTCTTGAGGGGGAAGTGCCGCCCGTCCCTGAGGAGCACCGCGGCCTCCGAGATGACCAGCCGCACTTCATCGTAGCTCCCCGTGGGGACTGCCGTGTCCACCAGGGTGGCCGTCAGCCCAGCGCGCAGCTCCAGGAGGTTGAAGCGCCGGGTCTCCTCGCCGAGGGTGACAAAGCCCCCGGGGTCGGCGGGTGTCTCCCGGCGCCGGGCGCTGATCCTCGTGACGGTGACGTTGGCCTCCAGGATCTGATCGAAGAGCGCGGGGGCGTCGGTGATGTGCAGCACCAGACGGCCGGTGAGCACGGCCATGCCACCGCCGGGGGGGCCCGGGGCGTCGCCGACAGGGGCGCCCGGCTTCGAGGGCAAGGCCTCCGAGCCGGTGGGGACGCGGCCGCAGGAGGCGAGGAGCCCGAGGAGACACAGGCAGAGGGTGGCAAACAGGCGTGCCATTGCTGGCAGTGGTCTCACTGCAGCGTCACGAGGACTCTGATAAGGCCCAAGACGGAGCCCGTGCCATCGTCTTCTAGTGGGTCGAGGGCCCTTCCGATCACCATTCCCACGCCAGGGTCATCGTCGCGCATGGCGTGGCCGAGCGTGCTGGATGTTACGAGCAGGTCTCCTGGCCGAAGGGCCCCTCCCTCGGTCGTGACCTTGCAAGAGACGACGCCGAGAAGCGCGGCGAAGACCTGGTTCCGCTCCTCCAGGGCATAGCGAAGCGTTCCCGAACTTGCCTCCAGCCGCCTATCAAGCCGAAGTTCCGTGTCTCCCTCATCGGTCAGCCGAGTGGCCACCACGGAATAAACGGCGCCCGAGAGTCCGATATGGGACCCCTGGACATGGCGCCCCGTGGCATCCACCCCCAGGAGCACCAGCACCTCGTAGGGATCGCCCTGGCCGGTGCGCACCTTGGCCACCCACGCCGCGGTCTCGACGGATCCGGACTCTGGGTCGAGCTCCCAGTACGGACCATGCGCCGTGCCCAGGACGCCCGGACTGGCGGAATGGACGCCGGCGAGACTCCTGGATCGCGGCTCACTGGATAGCTCCAGCCGCCCATCCGCTCCGATGACCAGCACATCGCCGATGCCGTAGTCGTTCCTGGACCCGATCACGTCCAGCGCCTCGGCAAAGTCGGGGCTGGTGATGAAGTTGTTCGCCTGCACGTTGCCGTGGACACTGAGTTTCTCTTGGGGATCGAGAAGGCCTATCCCCACGTTGCCATCGGAGCGAATCGTGAAGCGGTTCGTCAGAGTGGGTTCAGTCATGACGACGAGCTTTCCTCTACCGAAAGATGATGTCTCGCCGGTCGCGAAGACACTGAACCTCCCGCCTCCGCTGCTGTTGTTTTCCAATGTTATCCCGGTCTCTGTGGTGGCGCCCACGGCGCGGATGTTCCGTGGGTCTCCACCTACGGAGGCCACCGTAAGGGGGCTCGACGGGTCCGAAACACCCACTCCCATCTTCCCATCGTCTCGAATGACAACGCTCGCGCCGCCCGTTGACAGGAACTTCAGCCGCCCTCCCGGATCGCTGAACAAGTCCCAAATCACTGAATCGGCCAAGAGGCTCAGTCCACTGGTCTGGGTCCCGTCCCCCTGGATCGTCAGCCTGGATCGGGGGAAGCCGGTAGTCCGGATACCGACGTTCCCCGTGTCACTGGTTTGCAGGAAATCGCTGGCGGGACGCCCTCCCAGGAGCGCCGCGTTCATGGCGAAGCCAGCGGAGGTGATCGGGACCAGCGGGAGGGGGCTTGTCTCGCCCAAGACCTGGACCTCGAGGAAGCGATCCGAGCCATCGAAGACGGGCCCGGATTGGCCATCCGTGCGGACGTCCAGGGGCTTCGGGTCCGTTGCGCTCCCACCGAGGACGACCTCGAAGAGGCCGTTCGTGACCGGGACGGCGCTGTGGCTCTCGGTCCAGAGGGCCGGCGGGGTTCCGGCCTGGTCGGCGAAGATGCGGAAGCTCATGTTCAGAGGCCCCGCCTTGGGATTGCCGCTGGCGGCATCCACGGCGCGGCCCTGGAAGGTGATCTGCGTGCCGGAGGCCCCCTGGGCCTGTCCTGGCACGGCCACGGCCACGGCCACGAGAAGCACCAGGACACCCCACAGAATCGCCCGCCCATGCCTTGACATGGCTTCCCCCTCCCCCGGTTCTCTTGTAGTGGACGGCGATCTCCAACGTCAAGGCCCCCTGGATGGGGGCCGCGCCTTCTCCAGGTTCTGCCGCGCCTTCGGGTGCGCCGGATTGATCTCCAGGGCCGCCTGGAAGTGATCGGCGGCGGCCCGAGCGTCCCCCATCTCCAGGAGGGCGACGCCCCAGTTGTTGTGGGCGTCGGCGAAGCGAGGCTTCAGGTCCAGGGCCCGGCGGAACTGCTCCACGGCCCGATCATAGTCCTTGCGGAGCACGAGCACGCTGCCGTAATTGCTGATGGTCTCCGCGTCCCCGGGGTCCAGTTCCAGGGCCCGGGTGTAGTGTCCCAGGACCTCCTCCGTCACGCCCTGTCGCGCCATGACGAGGTTGGCCAGGCCCACGTGGGGCCGGGCATAGTCGGGCTTGACCCGCAGGGCCTCCTCGTAGGCGGCGAGGGCCTCGTCGGACCGGCCCTCCTGGGCCGAGAGGGCATTGCCCAGGTTGTAGAGGGCCGCGGCGTCCCGGGGATCCAGGGCAATGGCCTCTCGTAGCCTGGCCTCGGCATCCCGGGGCCGCTGGAGCTGGACGAGGGCGTTACCCAGGTTGACCAGGACCACCCGGTAGCCGGGGCGGCTGCGCAGGGCGGCCTCGAACTCGCGCACCGCCTCCTCCAGGCCCCCGGTCTCCGCCAGGGCGATGCCCAGGTTGTTGTGGGCATCCGCGTGATCCGGGTTGATGCCGAGGGAGGTGCGGTAGTGGACGATGGCCTCGGCGACGTGGCCCTCCTGGTAGCGCAGGTAGCCCAGCTTGTTGTGGGCGAGCCAGTTCCCCTCTTCGGCGGCGAGGGCGTGGCGGAAGAGGGTCTCCGTGTCCCTCCAGAGGAGGGCCTGCCGGGCGGTGAGGACCCCCAGGGCGATGAGCAGCCCGGCGGCGACGGCGGCCAGCTGGCCCAGGCGCCGCCGGGGCGCCCAGGAGAAGGCGAGCCAGCTCGCGGCCACCGCGAGGCCCATGGAGGGGAGGTAGGTGTAGCGGTCCGCCATGGACTGGGCCCCCACCTGGACTAGGCCGATCACCGGGACCAGGGTCCCCAGGAACCAGAGCCAGCCCACGAGGAGGTAGGGGTGGCGGCGACGCAGGCCCCACGCCCCCGCCGTGAGGGCGGCCAGGAGGACGGCCGAGGCCGCGGGCCGCCAGGCCTCGAGGGAGGCCCCCGCGTGGGGGTAGAAGACCGCCAGGTCCGACGGCCAGACGGTCTTCCCCAGGTAGCGGGCGTAGGCGTCCAGGGCGTTGAGCGAGCGCACCTCGAGGGACATGCGTTCCAGGGGGCTCACCGCCCCGCCCGCCTCCTGCACCTTGAAGGTGACGGCGCTGGAGGCGGCCACCAGGGCCAGGAGGGGCAGTTTCTCCAGGACCGCTCGGGTCCGCCCGGCCGGCGAGCGGCGCAGGGGCCACCAGTCGAGGAGCAGGAGGACGAAGGGCAGGGTGACCAGCATGGGCTTGGACATGAGGCCCAGGGCGAGGAAGCCCGCCACGGCCAGGTAGCGCGCGGGGGTGGGGCCCTCCCGGTGGCGCGCGTAGGACCAGAGTGCCAGGAGGGCGAAGCAGCCGGAGAGGACGTCCTTGCGCTCCGCCACCCAGGCCACGGACTCCACCCGCAGGGGGTGCAGGGCGAAGAGGCCGGCCGCCAGGGCGCTGGGGGCGGCCTGCCCCGTGAGGCGCCGCAGGGCCAGATAGAGCAGGGCCGCGTTCAGGGCGTGGAGGAGCAGGCTCGTCAGGTGGTGCCCCGCCGGTTCCAGGCCCCAGAGGGCGCAGTCGGCCATGTGGCTCAGCCAGGTGAGGGGGTGCCAGTTGGCCGAATGGCCCGTGGTGAAGGCCCAGGCGAGGGACTCGGCGTCGAACCCGCGCTGGACCGGCGGGTTCTCCTGGACGTAGGAGCCGTCGTCGTAGTCGATCCAGCCGTTCCTCACGACGGGCCCGAAGGCGGCGAGGACGGCCAGGGCCAGGACGGGTGCGGTCCACCACCCCTTCGCGCGAGGCCACGGCGGGAGGCCGGATGCCTCCGATCTGCCCATCCCGCACCCTCCGGGCGCTCATGCTACCATGGCGGCCCCGTGGTCGCGGAGGACGGGGGACGGGTTCGTGGACGTGAGCGTGGTCGTGGGCGTGTGCGTGGTCGTGGGCGTGGAGGGTGGTGGAGCCCATGTACTGGGGTGGGACCTGGTCGCCGCAAGACGATCACTGCGTGAAACACCGAGGCCGAGCGAGGCGGCGCGAGGCTAGGAGTGAGGAGGAGCAATAGCAACGGAGCGCTATTACGACGACGAGCGACGACGCATCGCGCCGCCGCAGCCGGCCGCATGTAGCAGTGGTCGTCTTGCGGCGACCTATTGGCTGGCGGCCCTGGCGGACGGGGCCCGGATCGGCCTGGCCGGCGTGTGGGCGCGCCCGGTGCGGTCCTTCCTGGTCCTCCAGGGCGTGGTCTGGGGCGTGGCCGTGGCGGTCCTGGCCCCGGCGGTGCTGGAGGGGAGCCGCCGCGCCGCCGTGGAGAGGGCCGCCTCCCTGGGGACGGACCGCGTTGCCGTGCGGGGCGAGCGGGGGTCCGGCCGCCGCCCCCTGGAGGTCGAGGACCTGGAGGCCCTGCGGGGGAGATTCCGCGGGGACGTGACGGCGGCCAGCGGGGCGGTGGTGGTGCGTCGTCGGGTCGAGGGGGCCGGGGGCCGGGAGGCGCGTCTGGCGGTGATCGCGACGGACCCATGGCACGCCCAGGCCAGGGCCCTGGGGCTGGAGAGGGGCCGCTTCCTCGAGGAGGCGGACGTGGCCGGCCGGCGGCGGGTCTGCGTCCTGGAGCCCGAGGCCGCCCGCGCGCTCTTCGGCGAGGCGGACCCGGTGGGGGGGACGCTCCTCCTCCGGGCGACCCGGGACCCGGGGGCCGAGGCCTTCCAGGTGGTGGGCCTGGTCGCCCGCCGCGACCCGGAGGAGCTGGCGCGCGACGACTTCGGATTCAAGCGGGACCACCGACTGCAGCCGCTCATCGAGCAGGTGAAGATGTTCCTGGGGATCCGGGAGGAGGGCGAGGAGTGGAAGCGCGACGAACGCGGCCTCTACCTCCCCCTGGGGGCCGTGGAGGTCGACCGGGACGGGCTGGACTGGGTCTTCGTGCGCTCCACGCCGGAACGGGTCCTGGGGCTCGTCCGCGAGGTTCGCGGACTCCTGGTGGAGCGCGGGACCTCCCCGCTGGTCTTCGCCAACTCCCTCTGGCCGATCCTGGCGGGGGAGGAGATCCGCGTCTACGAGCGGCTCAACCTGGTCGTCTTCGCCTCCACCCTGTTCATGGGCTCGGTGGTCATCATGAACCTCATGCTCATGTCGGTCATGGAGCGCTGGCGCGAGGTGGCCATCCGGCGCGCCGAGGGCGCCACGCGCGCCCACGTGGCGGCGCAGTTCGTGGCGGAGAGCGCCGTCCTCTCCCTGGTCGGCGCGGCGCTGGGGGTCCCGGCCGGGATGGGGCTGGCCTGGCTGCGCGTATGGATCGAGCCCAACGCCCTCATGACGATCACCTTTCCCGGCCCCCGCGCGGCGCTGGCCGTGGCCCTGGCGGTGGTGTCCGGCGTCGCGGCGGGGTCGATCCCGGCATGGCGGGCCGCGCGAATAGACCCGGTGGAGGCCCTGAGGCACGAGTGAGGTGTCCGGGCCTGTCCCGCGTGGGGTCGCTCCTGGCCATGGCGCTCCGGGCCATCGGGCAGCGGGCCCTGCGCTCGACCCTGGTGGCCACTACCGTGGCGGTGGGCATGGCCACCTGCACGGCGACGGTGGCCTTCATAGAGGGCGTCAATCGGCGCTTCGCGGGCGACCTGAGGAAGGTGGGCCTGGACGTGCTCAACGTCCAGACCCTGCCGGACCTCTCCTCGGGTTTCCCCGTCATGGGGCCGGTGCCCCCGGAGGCGGTGGAGGTCCTGAGGCGGCTCGTCCCCGAAGGGGAGGCCGCCGTCTCGGTCAGCAGCCTCGGCCCCGCCGAGGCCCGGGCCCTGGTGGAGGGCGAGCCCCCGGGGCCCCCCGAGCTCGTCACCGTGGTAGCCACCGACGCGGCCCACGGCCTCATCGGGCTCCCCGTGCGCCCGGGCGGCCGTTTCCTGGAGGAAGAGGACCTCCGGTCGCGCCGGCCTGTCTGCGTCCTGGACGCCTACGTGGCGGGCACCCTCTTCCCCGCGGGAGAGGCCCGGGGGAGGGAGGTCGAGCTGGCCGCGGGGGAGGCCCCGCTCCGCCTGCGGGTCGTGGGGGTGACGGAGGAGCCCTTCGTCCTGCGCGACCGCTTTGAGGCCTTCGACTCCATGGCCGGGGCCCGCATGGCGAAGGCGCGGAGGCTCGAGTTCAAGAACGTCTATCTCCCCCGCACGATCCTCCCCTCGGCGGGCCCCGAGGGCGCCCCGCCGGTGGACGAGGTGGCCATCCGCGTCCTCGTCCCGGAGGCCCTGGCCCGGGTGAAGGCCCGCGTGGAGGCCGCCCTGGTCCCCTTCGGCCCCGGGGTCTACGTGTGGTCCCAGCGGGAGTGGGTGGACCTGGTCCTGGACCGCGCGGGGCAGTTCAGCATGGTGGGCAACATCATCTGGGTGGTCATCCTGGGGGTGGCGGTGGTGATGGTGATGACCATCTCCCTCATGGCGGTGCGGGAGCGGCACCACGCGATCGGGATCCGCCGGGCGGAGGGCGCCCGGAGGCGCGACGTGGTGGCCCAGCTCGCCATGGAAAGCCTGATCCTGTCCGTGACGGGCGGGTCCGCGGGGGCCTCCGCGGGGGTGGTCTTCGCGCTGGCCCTCTCCAGGGACACCCCCCTGTGGGAGCGGCTCATCTTCTGGGAGCCGTACGTCTCCTGGAACGTGGCGCTCCTGGCCGTGGGACTCTCGGTGGCCGTGGGATTGGCCGCCACGGCGCTGCCGGCGCGCCGGGTGGTCTGCCTGGACGTCGTGGAGGCCCTCCGTGGGGGTTGAGGTCCCGGGTGTCCCGGTGATGGAGCTGCGCGGGGTCACGAAGGTCTACCGCATGGGGCGGGTGGAGGTCCCCGCGCTGCGCGGGGTGGACCTCCGGGTCGCGCCCGGGGAATCGCTCGCCATCTGCGGCCCCAGCGGGTCGGGCAAGTCCACCCTCCTGCACATCCTGGGGATGCTGGACCGACCCAGCGCCGGGAGCTTCCGCTTCGAGGGCCAGGCCGTGGAAGGCCTCGCGGACCGGGACCTCTCGGCCATCCGGGGGCAGCGGATCGGATTCGTCTTCCAGGCATTCCACCTCCTGCCGGAGGAGACGGCCCTGCGCAACGTCATGCTCCCCCTCGTCTATTCGGGGGCCGCGGACCGCCGGGGGCGTGCCGAGGAGGCCCTGCGTCGGGTCGGCCTGGAGGACCGCGCCCACCACCGGCCGGCGGAGCTCTCCGGCGGGGAACGCCAGCGCGTGGCCATCGCCCGGGCGCTGGTGAAGTGTCCCTCCGTCATCCTCGCCGACGAGCCCACGGGGAACCTGGACAGCCTCTCGGGGGGACAGGTCCTGGAGATCTTCGAGGGCCTGCACGCGGAGGGCATGACCCTGGTGCTCATCACCCACGACGCCGCCGTCGCGTCCCGCTGCCAGGGCGTCGTAAGGGTGCGGGACGGCCTGCTGGAGACCGCGGGCCCGGGGGCCGGGGCCTGAGACGCCACGTCCACGTCCGCGAGCACGGCCGCGCACACGCCGGCCCGGCCCGGTGGATGGGCGGGCGATGGCGCCATATCATCGGCCGCTCGACCTGGAGGGGGTGCCCATGGTAGGCCGCCTGGCCCCGCCCATCGCCGGGGCGGTGGAGACGCGCCTGGAGGCCGTGGCGGGTCGCCTGGCCAGGGCCGCCGCGACGGCCTGGAACCGGATCCCCGGGGGTCGGCGGACGATGGGGAGCCGCCGGGGCGTTGGGAGCGAACCGCGCCCCGCGGGGGCGCTGGGGCGTGACCTCGGAGGTCTGAGCGAGGAGCTCTCGGCGCTGCTGCGTGGGCTTAAGGCCGCCCTCTCCGGCCCCGCCGTGGCGACCCCCCTGGACCGCCTGGCCGCCGAGTGCGCCCTCCGCGCCGGGGCGAGCGGCACCGACGCGGGGGAGGCGGACGGCCGGGTCGTGCGGGCCGTGCCGGCCCTCGTGGTGGACGCGCTGGCCCCGGCCGTGGCCGCGGGTTCGCGGCTGCGGGTCCAGGTCCTCCCGGGGGGCGAGGCGAGGCTGTTCGCGACCCTGAGCGGGGCGCGGCTCCAGGCCTCGTGGTCCCTGGGTGGCGATGGGGGCATCCCCGTCTCGGGGGCGCAGCTGCGGCACCTGCTGGCCGCGCGGGGGGTCCGCCTCAACGTCGGGAGCGCCCGCTCGCGGGTGTCGGTGGCCCTCCCGTCCGTGGTTCGCGGCGCGGACCCACGGCCCTGGAGGGGCTGGGCCGAGCCGATCCTGGACCGCCTCCACGAGGCGAAGAACCGCGTGGACTACGCCCTGGCATGGTTACGGCTCCCCCCGGCCGGTGCGGAGGGCGGGGCCCCGGCCGCCCTGGAGGTCGTCTACGCCTGCGTCGCCGTCCACCACGCCCTGGCCTCCCTGGTCCGGGGCGGGCCGCGCTCGCGCTGGACGCTCACGCCGCTCGCCACGGTCCTGCACGAGGTGACAGAGGCCCTGCGACCACGGGCCCAGGAGAGGTCCGTCCGGTTGCAGCTCCGACGCGCCGCCCGGGTGCCCCCCCTGGCCATGGATCGCGACGCGGTCCGCTCGCTGGTCGACCGCGCGGCCCGCAAGGCCCTGGAGGCCGCCCCTCGTGGTTCCACGGTGACCATCTCCGCCGGACGCGACCGTGGTCGAGGCACCGTGCGGGTGCGGTTCCGGCAGGCGGGGACGGGTCGGGACCGCTCGCGGGGGGCGGCGGTCCGGCCTGGCCTGGAGCTGCGGGACACGCTGGGGAAGGCCATGGCCGGACGCATCGGCAGACCCTCCCGGCTGGAGAGCGCCACACGGCGGGCCCTGCGCGTCTACCTCCACTTCCGGCTGGGGGCGGCGCGAGTCGAGAGGGGGATGGACCCCCGCAGCGCGGACCTGCTCCTCAGGGCGTGCGTGGCCATCGAGGCGCGCCGGATCCTCGGCCCGCGCCTGCGCGCCCCCGAATGCCTCCGGGAGCTGCGCCGGTCCTGCGCTGTGCGCCGAGGCCACCTCCGGCTGCGGTCCGACGCGACGCGGCACCTGGCCTCGGTCCTCGGTGGGTGTCCCCCGGCGGGCCTGGAGGCCCTGCTGGACGACCTGTGGGGCGCGTCACGGCGCTCGCCCACGCCCCCCCTGGCGAGCTGGGGTCCAGCCGCGCTGGGCGGCGCCCTGGCCCTCCTGGAGAGCCCACCGCACCGCAGGCCCGGGGCCGCGGGCGGACTCGTGGGCGTCGTGGAGGGCGATCGCGCCATGGGGCTGGCCCGGGACCTGGTGGCCCTGGGAGGCGCTGGCGGCAGGCCTCGTGGAGCCGCGTCCTACGTCCGCCCCCAGGGAGGCGGCGAGGCGCCGGCCGTGGAGACCCTGGCCCTCCGGTGCCTGGACGGCCTCTCGCGGCTACGGTGGAAGTCCGAGGTGAGGGCCACGTGAGCGCCCGACCGGAGGGAGGGCCGTGAGCCGGCGCAGGTCGCCCCAGCGGCGCGTCCTGGTGGTGAGTCCCCAGGCCCGTACCCCCGAGCTGCTGGGGGCCTTGCTGGCCCACGAGGGATATTCCATCGTGGCGGCGCGCGACGCCGCCGATGGCCTTCGGGTCCTGGCGAACGAGCGTCCCATGGCCGTGGTCCTGGACCTGATGCTCCCGGGCGGTCCGGAGGCACGGGAGGGGCTGGGGCTCGTCCGCCGTCTGGGCTCCCTGGAGCCCGATTGCCCGGTGGTGGTCCTGGCCCCCGCGGCCGACGCGGACGAGGGACGCATGGCCGTGGCCCTGGGGGCCTGGGAGGTCCTCACCAGCGAGGCCGTCGCCGATCGCCTGGCCCGGGTGCTGCAGCGGGCCATCGCCTACCGGCGCATGGCGGAGGAGAACCGCGAGCTGCGGAATCGCATGCGCAGGGTCCGGGAGCTTCGCCTGGTGGGGTCGGGAAGCTGGGCCGAGACCGCGCGGGACGCGGTGGAGGAGCTGGCCGGGCGGGACACGGCGATCCTCGTGATGGGGGAGCGGGGCACGGGGAGGGAGCACATCGCGCGGATGATCCACGCGAGGAGCCGCCGCGCGGCGTGTCCCTTCGTGCGCCGGGGCGCCAAGGCGGGGGGCCTTCGCCGCGCGGAAGGTGGCACCGTCTACATGGACGACGTGGCGGAGCTGGCGCTCCCGCTCCAGGAGGAGCTCATCGAGGCCCTGGCGAGGACCGAGGTGCGCTCGGGGGCAGGGGGCTCCAGCGAGAGGCCGGACGTGCGGCTCATCGCGGCCACGAGCCACGACCTCGGGGGCGAGGTGGGCGCAGGCCGATTCCGCGAGGCCCTCTACCGCCGCCTGCAGGACACCTCCCTGCAGGTCCCGCCGCTCCGGGAACGGCGGGAGGACATCCCCGCCCTGGTGGCGCATTTCATCCGTCGCATGGCCCGGGACGGAGGGACTGGGCAGCACCGGGTCGGCGAGGTGGCGATGGGGGTGCTCTGCGCCTACGACTGGCCCGGGAACGTGGACGAGCTGGAGCACGCGCTCCAGCGTTCCGTCGCGGACAAGGCGCGGGGCGCCGAGGTGGGGTTGTCGGACCTCCCGGTCGAGGTCGTGCGGGAGGTCCGCCTCAAGGCGCTGCGGGACCGGCGCGACGCCACGGCCCGCTCGGCGATCCCTCAGCCGCCGGAGCCGCTGGCCCTGGTGTCCCACGGCGGGCTGCCGAGGGGATTCGACGTGAAGGAGTTCCTGGAGGGATGGGAGCGGTCCTTCCTCGGGGCGGCCCTCCTCCAGGCGGAGCGGAACAAGCGCGAGGCGGCGCGCCTGGTGGGACTGGAGGAGAAGACCTTCCTCCACAAGGTGAACAAGAAATACCGGCTGTGACGAGTCACGTCCACGAGCGACGCCCACGCCCACGGGCACGAGTCACGAGCGACGAGTCACGAGCCACGCCCACGGCCACGTTCACGGCCCCTCTCGATGGGCCCTTCTCAATCCCCTGGGTCCCTGGCCTGCTCCTTCCGCCGCTCGTGCCCCATCTGCTCCATACGCGCCGCCAGCCTCCGGTGGCGCTCCTCCAGGCGTAGCAGCCTCTCGGTCCACGCGGCCACCGCCTCCGCTGGGACCCGCCCGCCGCCGACCAGGGCCTCGAAGGCCGAGCGGGCCTCCCTCACCAGGTCGCGGACGCCGTCCACCGTCGCGGCCTGGGGGGCGGGGGGGGCGTCCGGGGCGCCGGAGAGGGCGGTCTTGAGGGCCAGGAGCATCTGGTTCGCCCGGGAGACCTCGCGCTTGTAGCGGTGACGGAAGGCCTGGAACTCGGGGTAGGGTGCCAGGGCCCTGAGGAACTCGTCCTTGACGATGTTCGTGCAGTGGTGGATGAGCTTCCGGGTCGGCTTGCCCATGCCTCGCAGGTCGGCCGGGATCTGGAAGTTCCTCCCCGGGTGCACGACCATCTCCGCCTGCACCTGGCGCGCCGCCAGCCAGAGGAAGACCTCCCCCATGGCGCCGCCCTCGCATGGGCAGTGGAGGTAGTAGACGTCCCGGCCGTAGGTCTCGACGCCCTTCTGCTCCCGGAGATTGAGCAGGGTGCGCGGGCCCCCCACGGAGGGGAGGCCCCCGAGCTCCAGGGAGAGGGCCTCGAGGAAGGCGCGGTCGCAGGCGACGACGAAGAAGGCCCCGGAACGGGCCGCCCCGCGCGCCACCCCCTTGGGGGCCATGGGGGGGCCGACTTCGGCAGGAGGGCGAGTTTCCATGGGCGAATCCCTGTGGGGGGTATCGGGAGGGACCTTCGAGTTCCCCCCGACCCATCAGTCCAGGCGCTCGATGATCGTGGCTATGCCCAGGCCGAAGCCGATGCACATCGTGCTCAGACCATAGCGGCCGCCGCGCCGCTCCAGCTCGTGGAGCAAGGTGGTGATGAGCCGGGCCCCGGAGGCGCCCAGGGGGTGGCCCAGGGCCACGGCCCCGCCGTTGACGTTCACCTTCTCCAGGGGGATGCCCAGTTCCCGGCACGTGGCCAGGACCACCGGGGCGAAGGCCTCGTTGATCTCGAAGAGGTCGATGTCCTCGATGGAGAGACCGGCCTTGGCGAGGGCCTTCCGGGTGGACGGAATCGGGCCCGTCAACATGATGACCGGGTCGCTCCCCGTGACCGCCATGCTGACGACCCGGGCGCGCTTGCGCAGGGAGTGGCGCCGGACCGCCGATTCGCTCGCCACCAGGACCGCCGAGGCCCCGTCGGTGATCTGGCTGGAGTTGCCGGCGTTGATGACCCCGTCCTCCTTGAAGGAGGGCGCGAGCGACAGGATCTTCTCCACGGAGGTGCCCTCCCGCGGCCCCTCGTCGCGGGTCACCGGCGTGCCGCCGTTCGCCACCGGGACGATCTCCCGGTCGAAGCGCCCCTCCCTCTGGGCCGTTACCGCCTTCCTGTGGCTCTGGTAGGAGAACTCGGCTATTTCCCGGGCCGAGAGCCCCCACCGGGTCGCCACCAGCTCCGCCGATATGCCCTGGGAGACCAGGGCGAAGCGGTCCTGGATCGCCTCGTGGATGGGGCCGGCGTCGGAGCCCATGGGGACGCGGCTCATGCTCTCGGTCCCGGCGCCCATGGCCAGGTCGTGGACCCCGGACATGACGGACTGGGCGGCGAAGTTCACCGCCTGCTGGCCCGAGCCGCACATCCGGTTGACGCTGGTCCCGGGGACGTCCACCGGCCAGCCGGCCGCCAGGACGCTGAGGCGCGCCACGTTCATCCCCTGCTCGCCGGTCTGGGTGACGCAGCCCATGACCACGTCCTCCACGGCCGCCGGGTCGATGCCCGTGCGCTCCTGGATCGCCCTCAGGGTGAGGGCGGCGAGCCCGTCGGGGCGGTGAGAGGCCAGCGCGCCACCCTTCTTGCCCAGCGGGGTGCGGACGGCCTCGACGATGTAGGCGGGGTTCGTCATGACGGGCCTCCTGTGGCTGCCACGGCGAGTCTAATGGCTCGGGGTGGTGCTGACAACAGCACCCCCCCGATGTCCCCCCCTGGCGCAGTGCGTCATGTCAGGCAAGCGCCCCCCCCCGCGCCCCTCAGGGGCCGGACACGGTGCGGGTGATCTCCTGGTGACGCCTCTCGGCCAGTTCGCGGATCTGCTTCTCGAAGTCCGGGAATCGCTTCAGGGCCCGCTCGACGGCCTCCTGGTCGAGCTGGTAGAGGTCGGTGAATTCCAGGGCGCGGATGCTGGCGGTGCGCGGCTGGCTGAGCAGGAGCGCGATCTCCCCGAAGAAATTGCCTTCCCGCAGGGTGGCGAAGACCGTCTGTCCGTCCTCCGAGACCACCTCCACCGCACCCCGGCTGATGAAGTACATGTCATGGCCGACCTCGCCCTTCCGGAATACGAACTCGCCGGGGGAGAAGACGACCGGCCGGAGGAGCAACACGATCTCGCGCACGAAGTCCGGACGGGCGCCCCGGAAGAAGGGCACCTTCTCGATCATCGCACGGTTCAGAAAGAGCAGGATCTCGGCCTTCAGGGGGCCCGGGAACTCCTCGACGAGGGAGTACTCGTCGTAGCCGCGGCGGGTCTCCCACAGGTACTGGTAGTAGTCGTGGACCCGCTCGCGGGTCTCCTGGGGGAGGCTCTTGTACTTCATGAAGGTCTCGATCTTCTCCATGCGCTCGCGGAACTGGGCCTTGGCCACATCGATGTTCGCGATGAGGCTGGCCATGGCGCCGATGACCAGGCCGTACATCCCCGCCCCCAGGAGTTGCACGAACATGCAGAAGACCGTCTGGACATTGTCGACCGGGGCAATGTCCCCGTAGCCGATGGTGGTCAGGGTGGTCGTGGTCCAGTAGAGGGCGCGGACGTACCGCCGGACCGCGTCGTCCGGGGCGTAGTCGGCGCTGGTGCCCGCGGAGTTGCCAGCCCCCAGGAGTAGCCAGGCGCAGGCGATGAAGTGCGCCCCCACGAGGATCCAGAAGACGAGCGAGCCCAGCCGGAACAGACTGGGGTTGAGGTTGCTTTCGCGCGCCCGCCAGCGCAGGTACTGAACCAGGCGCGGGAGGCGCGCCAGGCGCGCCAGGCAGAGCAGGTGCAGCATCCCCGAATCACCCGACGGGGCGAGGGCCACGAGGAACATGTCAAAGGGCACGGCCGCCGCGAGGTCCAGGGCGAACCAGCCCTTCAGGTAGTCGCGCGCGATCTGGCCCAGGTTGGCCGCCGGGGACTTCCGGTCGGGGGCCCGGGAGACAAGATTCAGCAGCACGTCCAGGGTCAGGATGGCCGTGACCACCAGGTCGTAGGGCCACATCCAGGCGCCCGTCAAGAGGTCCAGCGTGACCCGCAGTGGCGTCTCCACCACCACCCCCACGGTCGTCAGGACCACCAACAGGTCCCACCACTGCCTTGCCACCGTATCGGAGCGCAGGGGCGACATGACGGGAATCATAGGACGTGGGTGTCCTGCAAGGCAATCCACCATGAGGTCCCCCGGTTCCACTCCGGAGGTGCCGCGCGTGCCGCATGCGTTCCGTCTCGCCGCGCAGCGGTCGCCGGTACCGCGCGTCCGCACGGCGGATCCGGTCCTCCTCCCTGCGAAGGGCCGGCGCGTTCATGGATGGGCGTAGGCGTGGGCGCTGGCGGGGGGGGTCACTCCGGCCTGAGGAACGGTCCTGCACCCGCACGCGTCCCTTCTCGCCCGCTACCGCCGATCTGAGCTACTCCCCCCACACCTCCGCGAGGAAGCGCTCCAGCCGCGCCCGATAGGCCTCCGGGTCGGTGTGGATGGGCTCCATGTGGTCGCGGCCGGGGACCACCCATATCTCCTTGGGCGGGGCCGCGGCCGCGTAGAGGGCGCGGGCGCCCTCCAGGCTGGTGACCCGATCCCGCTCCGAGTGCACGAAGAGCTTGGGGGCGGCCAGACCCGCCGCCTGGGTGCGGGTGTCCAGGTCCGGCGGGATGGCGCCGAGAAAGAGCCAGGCCAAGGGCCGGGGGAACTTCCGGTAGAGCTCCTCCCGCGGGATGAAGGCACCCTCCAGCACGACCGCCCGGACGGCCTCCGGCTGCTCCCGCGCCAGGGCCAGGGTGACGGTGGTGCCGAGGGAGACGCCGTAGAGCCCCAGCCGGCCGGCGGGGGCGTCCGGCCGGGACACCAGGTGCGTCCAGGCGGCGCGCGCGTCGTCCATGAGCCCGTGGGTGCGGGGCCGGCCGTCGCTCCGGCCGTAGCCGCGGTAGTCGTAGGCCAGCACCGAGCAGCCCGTCTCGTGGAGCATCCGCACCCAGGGGAGGAAGTCGGCCACGTCGCCCGCGTTGCCGTGGGAGAGGAGGAAGGCCGCGCGGGCGGTCCCCGGGGCGCTCACCCACCAGGCGTGCAGGGACTCGCGCCCCGTGACGGGGATGCGCAGGTCCTCGTAGGCCATGCCGTATTCGGCCGGCGTGGCGTCCAGGTCCCGGTCGGGATAGAGGAAGGCGCGCGAGACGCAACCGGCCCACGCGAGCGCCAGGGCGCCCAGGGCCGCGAGCAGGGCCCCGCATCGCAGCGCGCGGCGGCGGCCAGGGCTCCACGCG
The DNA here is from genome assembly GCA_016209495.1 of Planctomycetota bacterium. Taxonomy (GTDB): domain Bacteria; phylum Planctomycetota; class JACQVX01; order JACQVX01; family JACQVX01; genus JACQVX01. The sequence goes on along the minus strand of JACQVX010000236.1, from coordinate 4,696 downwards.
ACAGCCCCCGCCGCGCGTAGCCGGAGTCCTCCGGGCCCGGTCCGCGGCCCGCAGGAACGGGTCTCGGCGTCCACGAGCGCCATTCTAGTGCCGGGTCCGGGGGCGGGGAAGCGCGCCGGCGTCCAGTCCGACCCGTTTCCCCCCGGTCCGCGAGTCATCACGGCGGCCGGGCGCACACCGGTTGGACCGGCGCCGGCCTCCCCGGTAGACTGGCCGCCGGCATGACGAACCACCGAATGGCGCGCGGGTACCTCAACCAGGCCAGGGCCTGGCTGGATGGGCTCCCGCCCCTCCTCGCCCGCGGGGCGTGGGCGACCGTCGTCCGGCAGGCAGAGGAGTGCGTGGAGCTCTACCTCAAGGGGGCCCTGCGCCTCGTCGGCGTCGAGCCCACGCACACGCACGACGTCTCCGGGGTCCTGGAGGCCCACGCGGGTCGCTTCCCGGCCTGGTTCGCGGCCGAGGTCTCGCGGCTCGCGGCCTTCTCGCGCGACCTCGCGAGGGACCGCGGCCCCGCGTTCTACGGGGACGAGGCGGCCGGGGTCCCGCCCGAGGACCTCTTTGACGAGGCCGACGCCCGTCGCGCCTTCGAGGCCGCGGAGGTGACCGCGCGTCTCTGCGAGCGCCTCCCGGGGGGCGCTCGGTGACGCGCCCTCGGACCCTCCCCCCGGCCGACCAGGTGCCGGCCTTCCTCGACGCATGTCTCCACGCCCTCCGGCAGGGGTTCGGGGGGCGGCTCGTGAGCGTCGTCCTCTTCGGATCCCTGGCCAGGGGCGACCACGACGAGGAGCGTTCCGACGTGGACCTCCTCGTGATCGCCGAGGGCCTCCCGCCCGACCGGAAGGGCCGCTACCGGGCCTTCGACGCGGCCCTCTCGGCGGTGCGGTCCGTCCTCCAGGACCTCGCCGCACGTGGGTGCTACGTCTCGTTCTCCCCCGTCCTCAAGACCCCGGAGGAGGCGCGCTACCACACCCCCCTTTACCTGGACATGGTCCACGAGGGACGCCTTCTCCACGACCGGGACGGCTTCTTCGCGGGGGTCCTCGACGGACTCCGGAGGCGCCTCGACGAGGTGGGGGCGCGCCGCGTCGTGCTCCCCGGGGGCGAGGCCTATTGGGACCTGAAGCCGGACTACCGCTTCGGGGAGGTCTTCGAGATCTGAGCCAGCGGGTCACCTCGGCCGCGCGAGGAGGGCCAGGGGCGTGGGCGTGGGCGTGGGCGTGGCCGTGAGCGTGAGCGTGAGCGTGTTCGTGGGCGTCACGTGCACCCACACCCACACGTTCACGTGCCCCTATGCGACGGCCCCAGCCTCGCGCAGGCTGGCGATCTCGGCCGCGTCGTAGCCCAGCTCCCCGAGGACGGCGTCCGTGTCCCGGCCGAGGGTCCCGGCCGGCGCGCCGGGCAGGCCGGGCGTCTCCGAGAGCCGGGGCACGACGCCCACCTGGCGGCTCGCCCCCACGTCCACCAGGAGGCCCCGCGCCAGGCACTGCGGGTCGGCCAGGGCCTCGCCCAGCTCCTTCACGGGGGCCACGCAGCAGCCGGCGTCCTCCAGGAGGGCAAGCCACTCGTCGCGCGTCCGGGTCCTGAAGAGGGCCTCGAAGCGGGCGATGGCGGCCTCACGAGCCGCCGCGTCCGCCGGGAGCAGCGAGGCCAGCAGGTCCTCCCTGCCCAGGAGCGTGCAGAGCCGCCTTGCGAACCGCGGCTCCAGGGCCGCCACGGCCAGGGGCCGGCCGTCCGCGCAGGCGTAGACGCGATAGCCGGGGAACCCGCCGTTCAGGGGCCGCGCGAACTCCTCCCCGGCCAGGGCCCCGTGGGCCGCCACCGGGAGCGCCATCATGGCGAAGGCCGCGTCCGAGAGGGCCACGTCGACGAACTGGCCCCGGCCCGTGCGCTGACGGGCCCAGAGGGCCGCCAGGATGCCCGCCACCGCGTAGAGGGCCCCGGCGTAGTCCGCCGCCTGCACGCCCGGCACGACGGGACGCGCGCCGGGCTCGTCCCGGTTTGCCGCCAGGCTACCGGCATAGGCCTGGTAGCAGAGGTCGTGGCCAGGCCGATCGCGGTAGGGTCCGTCCTGCCCGTAGCCGGAGATGGCGCACCAGACCAGGCCCGGCCGGGAGGCCCGCAGGACCTCGAAGTCCAGGCCGAGGCGCGCCGCCACGCCGGGCCGGAAGGATTCCACCACCACGTCGGCCCGCTCCGCCAGCCTCCGGACGGCCGCGAGCCCCTCCGGGTGCTTCAGGTCCACGGCGATGCAGCGCTTGCCGCGGTTGAGGGCCAGGAATGTCGTCGCCTGACCGCCCGCGTAGGGTCCGAGGACGCGGGTGAAGTCGCCGGTCCCGGGGGGCTCGACCTTGATGACCTGGGCCCCGTGATCCGCCAGCCAGCGGGTGGCGAAGGGGCCCGGGAGCAGGGCCGAGAGGTCCAGGACCCGCAGGCCCGCGAGGGCCGCCTGGGCGTCGATCACGGGCGTCGGTCCCCCGCATCCGCCGCGCAGCGGAAGCCCAGGGCGAACGAACGGGCGCCGGGCCGGAGCCAGGTCCGCCGGCCCAGGTCCCCCTCGCCGACGGCATCGTACCAGTACCACGCGGCCCCCCGAACGACGCGGAACCGCCCCTCCGGGGCCTCGGGGGGCCACGGGTCGGCGCACCACTCCCGCACGTTGCCCAGGAGGTCCCTCACGCCGAAGGGACTCAGGTCGTCCGGGCTGGACCCCACGGGGGCCGTGTAGGCGTGGCCGTCGGAGGGGTCGAACCACGGACTGGCGTCCTGGCCATGGTTCCACGCGTCCGGGCGCGGGTCCGTCCCCCAGGGCAGGGACCGGCCGTCGTCGCCGCGGGCGGCCCTCTCCCACTCGGCCTCCAGCAGGAGCCGGAGCCCCCGCCAGGCGGCGTAGGCGCGGGCGTCCCACCAGTCCACCCCCACCACGGGGCGATCCGGGGCATTCCACCGGTCGTCCCCGAGGAAGGCGCCCCGGTGGTCCTTCCCGACGGGCTCGCCCTCGCGGCAGCCCACGTGGTCGTATCCCGACTCGAGGGCCGCGAGGAAGCGGGCGTAGAGGGCGTTCGTGACCTCGACCTCGTCGATGTAGAAGGCCCCGAGCGGAGGCCGCGCCGGCACGAGGACCATCCCCTCCGGCGGGGCGCCGAGGACGGGGGCGCCGGGATCCACCTCGTGGATGGGGGGCGTCTCGACCACGACGGGACGCGGTCGCGCACGCCCTGGCGGGGGCGCCTCGGCGAGGCTCGGGGCCGGGCGAGGCGGCGCGGCGGGGCACCCGGCCGCCAGGGCCAGGAGGCCCAGGGTCCCCGCGACGGTGCGTCTCCGGCATAGCGTGCCGACCATCCACCCGAAGGGTAGCGGGCGCCACGAGGGCGGGGGAAGAAGGAAATCCTGGATGGCCCTCCCGGGGACCCCATTAGAATCCGCCGCCTCATGAGGCTTGCGCCCATCTTCCTCGCCGTCTCGCTCGTGGCCCTGGCCCAGGGCTGCCGTGGCGTCCATGGATATCTGCGCAGGCTCGATGACCCGGACCCCGCCGTCCGGCAAGAGGCCATGCGGGCGATCGCGCGGCGCACGCGCGGCGGCTCCGTGCGCGACCCGGACCTCCGCCTCGAGGTGGAGGACCGCACCATCTCGGCCCTGGCCGACGAGAGCGGGCTGGTCCGCGCGGCCGCCCTCCTGGCCCTTCCGGACGTCGCGCCCCTCCAAACGGTCCCCAGGGCCGTCGAGGCCCTGGGGGACCGCGAGTACTACGTCCGCCTGGACGCCCTGAGACTCCTCGCCCCCAGGGCCGCCGAGACGGCGGAGGTCGCCGGGGCCCTGGACGCGCTCACCCGGCTCCTGGCGGAGGACCCGGAGCACCACGTGCGGCGGGAGGCGGCCCGGGTCCTGGGCCGCACGGGCCGGCGCGAGACCGCCCGCCCCCTCCTGGAGGCGGCGGAGACCTCGGCCCGGCCGGGCGTGCGGCGGGCCGCCATCGAGGCCCTGGTGGCCATCTCCGGCGAGGACCACGGGGACGACCTGTACGCCTGGCGCCAGTGGCTCGAGGCCCAGGGGACCGGCGGCGGATAGAAGCCAGTGGACAGGACCCGGCGCTGGGGACTCCTGGCCGCCAAGGTGGCGCTGGCGGCGGCCGTGGTGGCCTACATCGCGAGCCTGATCCAGCGGGACGCGGTCCGGCTGGGGGACCTGGAGTCGGTCCTGGGACGCGGGCACTGGCTCGTCGCCGCGGCGGGGGCCTTCTGCGTCAGCTACACCGTGGCGGTCATCCGGTGGTGGCTCCTCCTCAGGGCCATGGACCTGTCCCCCACCGGGGGGGAGGTGGTCTCCCTCACCCTGGTGGGGGCCTTCTTCAATTCCTTCATGCCGGGGGCCGTGGGCGGGGATCTGGTGAAGGCCTATTACGTGGCCCGCGACCGCCACGGGAAGCGCACCGCGGCCGTCACGACGGTGCTCGTGGACCGCTTCCTGGGACTGTTCTCCCTGATCCTCGTGGCCATGACCGCCATGCTGGCGAACGCCGTGGAGATCGCCGGAAACGCGGCGCTGCAACCGCTGGCCTGGGCGGTGGTGGGGGTCATCGCGGGGGTCTCCTTCCTGGGCCTGGTCTTCTTCGGGATGCACCGCCTCCCGTGGCTCGTGCGCCTCGCCGGGAGGCTCCCCTATCGGGACCGACTCCACGACCTCTACACCGCCCTCT
>JACQVX010000251.1 GCA_016209495.1 Planctomycetota bacterium | reverse complement strand
GGGGGGGCGGGGGTCCTGGCGGCAAGGCCGGTGGCATGCGGCGACCGGGTCGCCACCCCTGTCACGGGCGCCGACCCCGGCAGATGAAGTTGCTCGTGCTGGCGAACCGGCCCGTCCGAGGGTAGAGGAGCTCGAACCCCAGCCCCCGTTCGCGGAAGAGGTCCTCCATCTCGCGCGGGGTGAAGAAATGCTTCTCCGGGACGAGGTACCAGTCCTCCACCTGGGAGCGGGGGTCCGCCACGTCGTCCCGCACCGGGCGCGAGCGGCGAAAGAGGTCCGAGAGCCTCACGGCCAGGGCCGCCGCCTCCACCACGGCGCGTGCCCCGGCGCGGGGCAGCCGCCGACAGAGGCGCCGTACCGCCTCGTGGACCGGGGTGAGGGCCGTGCGCAGGTAGACCGCCAGCACCAGCGTCCCCCCGGGGGCGAGGACGCGCACCAGCTCGTCCAGGGCGCCCAGCGGGTCCGCCGTGTGGTGCACCACGCCCCAGGAGAGGCAGAGGTCGAAGTGGCCGTCCGGGTAGGGGAGCGCCAGGAGGCTGGCCTCCCGGAACCGGATGCCCTCGACCCCGCGCTGGTGGGCCAGCCGGCGAGCCGTCTCCAGGGAGGCCGGGCTCACGTCCACGCCGTGGACCTCCTCGGCCAGGGTGGCCAGGGCCTGGGTGCAGACGCCGGTGCCGCAGCCCCCGTCCAGGGCGCGTCGGTACCGCCCCGGGGGGATGAGGCAAAGGACGTGGTCCCGGGTGCGCTCGGGGTCGGGGACGTGGACGGGCCAGTAGCCGTCGTAGAATCGCGCGGTCGCCCGGGTGCGGGAGAGGGGCGTCAGGGCCATCAGGAGACGCTCCTCTCCACCGGGCGGAGGCGCGGGCTCGCGGGGGCCGCGCGGGGCATGGCCTCGGGGGCGGGTCGCCCCTCGATGGCCCGCTCCAGCTCCCGCAGGTATCGCCGCGCCACCTCCCGTGGGCCGAAGCGGCGCGTGGAGGCGCGCGCCCGCTCGCCCAGGGCCGCGCGGAGCGCCGGCCGACGGTGGAGCAGGTCCAGCCTGCGCGCCAGGGTCGCCGCGTCCCCGGGGGGGAAGAGGATACCTTCCACCCCGTCCTCCACCACCTCCGGACAGCCCCCCGCCGAGGAGCTCACCACCGCCAGGCCCTGGGCCATGGCCTCCAGCAGGGCGTTGGGCATCCCCTCGGAGAGCGAGGGGAGGACGAAGACGTCCGAGCGGCCGAGGGCAAGTCCCACCTCTTCCCGCGTCCGCCAGCCGAGGAAGTGCACCCTGTCCGCGATTCCCAGCTCGGCGGCGGCCCGCTCCAGGCTGCCCCTGCAGGGGCCGTCCCCCACCACGTCCAGGCGTACCTCGACGCCGCGCCGGCGTAGACCCGCGACGGCGACGAGCAGTGTGGGGAGGTCCTTGTGGGGGGCGAGGCGGCCCGCGTAGACCAGCCGCAGGCCGCCCCCGGCCCTGTCCACGACCCGACGCTCGGGGACGGCGTCCACGGCGTTGGGGATCACCCGGACGGCGAGCCCGGGTTCGGCCCGGCGGGCCAGGTCCGCCAGGTGGTCGCTGTTGGCGACGACCCCGGCGGAAGAGCGCCACACGGCACGGACCACCGGCGCCGCGAGGCGCTGCAGGAGGCCGTGGGAGGTCTCGGCCAGGGGAAAGCCAGGGACATCGCCGCCCCGCAGGGAGACCAGGTAGGGGATGCCCAGGAACCGGCGGAGGACCCAGGCGACCGGTCCCCCGGGGACCCCGAAGAAGGCCACGGCCGCGTCGGGGCGCCAGCGGCGGGCCATTCGCCACGCGGCCACGGCGCCCAGGAGGCACCAGGCGAGCATCTGGAGCACGCCCGCGCGATCGCGGCGGCGGCGCAGGCAGAAGACGCGCTCCACCTGCACGCGGCCGTCCTGGTCGAGCGCCGGGAGACCCGAGGCCCGGCCGGTGAGGACGCGCACGTCGTGGCCCATGCGGGCCAGCTCCCGCGCCAGTAGCGCGGCGGCCCGTCCGGCGCCTCCGCCCAGGGGAGGGTACTCGTAGTTCAGGATCAGGACCCGGCGTGTCGGTGTGGCGGCCGGGGGGCTCACGGGCACACCCGCGCGAGAACGCCGGACGGGACGGGGGAGGTGGCTGGGCCGCGACCCTCCAGGTGGCGCGCGTGCCAGAGCTGGAAGACCAGGAGGGCCCAGAGGAGCTTGCGCTCGTTGCGCCGCCGGGCCATGTGGTCCTCCACCCGGCGCCGCACCGTGCGCACGTCAAAGAGGCCCTGGCGTGCGAGGCGCGCGGGCCCCAGCACCTCCTCCACCAGCGGGCGCAGGGGCCCGGCCAGCCAGCCCGCCACGGGCATCCCGAACCCCTTCTTGGGCCGTGCGAGGGTCTCCCGCGGGAGCACGCCCGCCATGGCGCGCCGGAGCAGGACCTTCGTGGTGCGGCCGCGCAGGCGCATGGAGAGGGGCAGGGAGCCCGCGAACTCCACCAGCCGGTGGTCCAGGAGGGGGACCCGGACCTCCAGGCCGCAGGCCATGCTGGCCCGGTCCATCTTCATCAGGATGTCGTCCTGCAGGTAGAAACGGAGGGTGAGGTCCATGGCCTGCTCCACCTCGTCCCCGAAGGGCGCGGCGGCGGCCGCCCTCCGGACCTCGTCCAGGCCGTCCACGGGGGGGACCACGCCCTCGGCGAAGAGGGGGCCGTCGGACGCGGCGCGCCACGTCCCCATCCAGGTGAAGTGCCGCTCGGCGATCCCCAGGCGGACCCCGCGGAGGAAGCGGTCCAGCTTGAAGTCGAGGGACATGTCCTCGTGGGAGACGGGGAGGGCCCGCTGGAGGGCGCGGGCGAGTCCGTCCATGGGGCGGGGGAGGAGCCGCCAGAGCCGGGCGAGGCGGTGGGCCCGGAAGGTGGGGTAGCCGGCGAAGAGCTCGTCGCCCCCGTCCCCGGAGAGGGCCACCTTCACCCGCGATCGGGCGTGGCGGCAGAGGAGCCCCGTGGGGACGATGGAGGCGTCCGCCATGGGTTCGTCCAGGACCTCCGCCAGGCGAGGCACCGCCTCCAGGGCGTCCGCCGGGTCGAGGCGCCAGCTCCGGTGGGGGACCCCCAGGTGCAGGGCGACCCGCCGGGCCTCGGCCGACTCGTCATACGAGCCCTCGGCGAAGCCGATGGAGTAGGTCTCGGGGGCCCCCCCCTGGCGCGCCAGGGCCGCGACGACGGCCGAGGAGTCGATGCCCCCGGAGAGGAAGGCCCCCACGGGGACGTCGGCCTGGCGCTCCAGCGCCACGGCCTCGTCCAGGAGGGCGCCCAGCTCCTCCGCCAGAACCGCCTCCGGCTCCTCGCGCCTGGGAACCGTCCCGGGGCCCGGTGGCGCCCACCAGCGCTCGATGCGGGTGCGGCCGGCCTCGCGGACCAGGAGGTGTCCCGCCGGGAGCTTGCGGGCGCCGCGCCAGATGGTGTGGGGGGCCGGGATGTAGTCCAGCGCGAAGTAGCGGACGAGCGAGACGCGATCCAGCTCGCGCTCGAAGCAGGGGTGGGCCTCCAGCCCCCCCAGCTCCGAGGCGAAGGCCAGCTCCCCGCCCAGCTCCGCGTAGCACAGGGGCTTGATCCCCAGGCGGTCGCGGGCCAGGACCAGGCGGCGCCTCCGCGCGTCCCAGATGGCCAGGGCGAACATCCCCACCAGGCGCCCGAGGAGGCCCGGGCCTTCCTCCTCGTAGAGGTGGGCCACGACCTCCATGTCCGAGCCCGTGGAGAAGCGGTGGCCGCGCCCCTCCAGCCCCGCGCGGAGCCGGCGGTGGTTGTAGACCTCGCCGTTGGCCACCACCACCACGGAGCCGTCCTCGCTGTAGATGGGCTGGCGGCCTCCGGCCGGGTCCACGATGGAGAGGCGGCGCATCCCCAGGGCGATGCCCGGGGCCACGTGCAGGCCCTCGTCGTCGGGGCCGCGGTGGGCCAGCGCCCCGATCATGTCCACCAGGACCGGGGCGGTCCCGGCCCCCAGGTTACCGGTGAAGCCGGCGATGCCGCACATCGTCGTCGTCGCCGCCGGCATCCTGCCGGCGGCTCCTCCCCAGGGGGGCTCCGCCCCCCTGGGGCCCCCTGCCGCCTCCTGCGGCCCGGGGGGGACCTTCCCCCCCGGACCCCCCCTCGCCGGGGCCCGGC
>JACQVX010000239.1 GCA_016209495.1 Planctomycetota bacterium | reverse complement strand
GTGCACGCCCTCAGGCTGGGGGACGTGGTGGGCGAGCACACGGTGCTCTTCTCGGCCCCCGGCGAGCGGCTGGAGCTGACCCACCGGGCCCACACCCGGGACACCTTTGCCGCCGGGGCCCTGCGCGCCGCTCTCTGGCTTGCGGGCCGGCCGCCGGGGACCTATACGATGCGCGAGGTCCTGGGGCTGGATGCGAAACCGCGAGGCTAGCGTCGGGTTATCCTGGACGGGTGAACGGGGAGGAGGCGCCGAGATGCATGGCATGGTGACCCTGAAGGCTGTCCTTCGCGTCGTCGTCGTGGGGCTGGCCGCGGGCATCGCCGGCTGCGGGGGCAGCGGCGGCTCGAAGTCCCGGTCCACCACGGGGGAATTGGTGGTGGGGCTGACGGACGCCCCGGGCGACTTCCTGGTCTACAAGGTGGACGTCCTCTCCGTGAGCCTGCAGAACGCCTCCGGGGCCAACGTCCAGACCCTCCCCAACACCACCACCGTGGACTTCAACGACGTGGTGGAGGTGACCGAGTTCCTCACGGCGGCCACGGTGCCGAGCGGCGTCTACACGGCGGCCACCCTGCGCCTGGACTACTCGAACGCGGACATCCAGGTGGACGTGAACGGGACCGCCACGAAGATCCCGGTGAACAAGATCCTCGACGCGAGCGGGAACGTGATCACGACCCTGGACGTGTCGGTGCAGCTCTCCAACGTGGGCTCGGTGCCCATCGTCCCGGGGGTCCCGGCCCACCTCACCCTGGACTTCGACCTGGACGCCTCCAACACGGTGGACACCACCAACCCCGCGATCCCGGAACTGACCGTGGAGCCGCTCCTGGTGGGCCAGGCGAACCCGACCAACCCCAAGCCCCACCGGCTGCGCGGGCCCCTGGTCTCCACGGACGCCGCCACCTCCAGCTTCAAGCTGAACATCCGTCCGTTCCGGTCCTCCATCACGGGCGGGTCCCACGGGCAGGTCACGGTGACCACGGACTCGAGCACCGTCTTCGAGGTGGACGGCCAGACGGCCAGCGGGACCACGGGCTTCAACCTCCTGGCGGCCAAGCCCGCCACGACGGCGGTGGTGGCCCAGGGGAGCCTGAACGTGGCGGGCCGCAGCTACACCGCCACGGAGGTCTACGCCGGGTCCAGCGTCCCCTTCGGGACCCAGGACATCGTGACGGGCACCGTGGTGGCCCGCACCGGGGACGTGCTCACCGTGAAGGGCGCCACCCTGAACCGGAGCTTGGGCACCGTGAGCTTCAACCAGGATGTGACGGTGACGGTGGACTCCGTCACCAAGGTCACCAAGGCCCTCGCCTCCTCGGGGACGTTCACCAAGGCCGACATCTCCGTGGGCCAGTTCATCACCGCGACGGGGACGGCCACGGGGGCGACCGCGCCCATCCCGTTCAACGCCACCGGGACCACGGGCCTGGTCCGGATGATGGTGAGCGCCCTCGCCGGGAACGTGATCGCCACACCGAGCGGGAGCGTCACGCTGAACGTCCAGCGGATGAACGGCAGGCGGATCGCCCTCTATAACTTCACCGGGACCGGGACGACCTCGCCCAACGACGCCAACCCGGCCGACTACACGGTCTCGCTGGGGGCCCTGACGGTCCCGACGGGCGCCACGATCCTCCGCGTCCTGGGGTTCCCGGTGGGATTCGGGACCGCGGGCTCCTCGGACTACATCGCCAAGACGGTCGTCGACCCCTCGGACTCGGGGGCCCTCCTGGCCTGGGGCTGGAAGCCCGCCTCCGCCACCCCCTTCTCGAGCACCACGGCCGCCGGGTTTCTCCTCTCCGCCCCGGGCCTGGGGGCGGTGCACCACGTGGTGCGTGCCGGGATCACCACCGACCTCACGGGTCGCACCCCGGAGATAGCGGCCAGCGGGGCGGCGACGGACCGGTACGTCCTCCGGGTGGGCAGCTCCGCCACGGTCTACACCTCGATTACGAGCTTCCTCGCCGACGTGAACACCCTCCTCGGCCAGGGTCGGAAGGCCGTCTACTCCACCTCGATCGGCAAGTTCACCGACTCCACGACCCGGCTCACCGCCAGCCGCATCACGGTGGGGCTGAGATAGGCATTGCCCGACGTCTACGTCCACACCGAGCGCCGCGGCTTCGGCCGCGGCCTCGTCGATTCCGTCGTGGGGGTCCTGGTGGGGGTGGTGCTCTTCTTCGCCTCCTTCTTCATCATCGGGTGGACCGAGACCTCGGTGGACGAGTCCCGGATCGTCCTCTCGGCCCTGGCCGTGGACGCGGCGGCCCCGCCGCCTGAGGCGGGGGGCCAGGCGGTCAAGCTCTCCGGGAAGGCCGAGGTGGAAGGGCCGGTGGCGGATCCGGACTACCTCCCCGGTCGCAGCCTCATCTACGTGGAGCGCACCGCGGAGATGTACGCCTGGGACGAGGACGAGGAGACGGAGACCGAGGGGGACAGGAAGAAGACCACCTACACCTACGACGAGGAGTGGACCTCCAGCCCCGCGGACTCCTCCCGGTTCAAGCACCCCTCGGGCCACCACAACCCGCCCCAGACCATCCGCGGCCTGGAGGAACGCTGCGAGGGGCTGGTCCTGGGGCGGCTGCGGGTGAGCGGGGGCGAGGCGCGCTTCCTCCTTGCCCGGGACGTCCAGCGCTCCGAGGCAGGGGCGGGGGCCCGCCCCTGGTTCGTCTCCCGGGACGGGAACTCCACCGAGGGCTCGCCCAGGGTGGGGGACGAGCGGGTGCGCCTCCGGGCCGTGGACACGGGGGCCGACCTCTTCATCTGCGGGGCCCTCTCGGGGGACGCGGTGAGGCCCCTCACCCACAGGCGCGGGAGCTTCCTGGTGGTCTCGCCTGCCCCGGAGGGGGAGGTGGTGCGCGAGCTGGCCTTCGAGCACGCCATGGTCGTGTGGACGGGGCGCGTGGGGGGCTTCCTCGCCATGCTCGTCGGCATGGCCCTCATGGCGGGCCCCCTGACCTACGTCCTCGGTTTCATCCCGGTGGCGGGCAAGGCCGGGGGCTGCCTCCTGCACGGCGTCTTCGCCCTCATCGCCCTCGCCCTCACCACCGCCACCGTGCTCCTCGTCCAGTTCTTCTGGGTCCTGGTCGCCCTCTCGCTGGTGGCCGTCCTGGTGGGGGTGGTGCGCTGGGGACGGGCGCGGCGGGCCCCCGCCCCGGCCGCCTGAAGCGGGGTATGGCGATGTGGTCCAGGACGTGGGTGGAGAAGGAGAGGCGCTCCGAGCAGGCCTCCGCGAGGGCGCGCGACCCGGGGGCATTGAGCCTGGCCGCGAGGTAGAGGGCCTCCTCCCGCGAGGACACCGCCACGAGCATGAGCTTGTGGTCCGGGACCACGACCCGCCGCCGGCCCGCCACCGGGGCCGAGGAGAGGGGCGCCGCCTCCAGGGTGCGGGCCTGTTCCCGCCAGACGACCTTCCAGGGCGAGAAGGTCTCCAGCCCGATGTTGTAGCAGCTCCACCAGGGGGCTCGCGCCGGGTCGTGGTACTTGGCGAGGCCCGGCCGCGAGCGCAGCTCCTCCTCGAAGCGGCGGAGGTAGGCCAGGGCGTGGGGGTAGCGCCCCCCCATGACCTCCTCGGGCAGACCACGCCCCGTCCGTGGATCCTGAACGATCAGGATGTACTGACTTGGAAGCACCCGGCCTCCACGGAGGTCGCGGCCGCGGGCCAGGGGGTAGACCAGCTCCTCCTCCACCGTGGCGCGCACCCGCGCGAGCGGCCGCCGCCCCGCCTCGGGGACGTTCTCCACCACGAGGAGGCCCGTCCCCTCCGGCCCCCCCGCCCTCCCGAGGACCCGCAGCCAGTAGACCCCGTTGGCCCAGGTCGTGGCCCCCACCCTGGCGCGGTAGGGCGAGGCCCCCACCCGGCGCGTGGCCCGCGAGAGCTCGCGGAGGGTCCCGGCGACCCATGGCGAGGTGGAGACCTCCGGGAGGACGGGGCGCGCCTGGAGGCGTTCGCGCCGGCCGTCCCGCCTCCAGCGGGTCCAGGGCACGGGGTAGGTCGTGGCCCGCCCCCGCTCCAGGACCAGGACCGCGGCGCGGGCCGCCGCCCCGTCGAAGAGGTCCAGGTCCGAGAGGTCGTCCACGGAGACGACCGCCAGGGGCGTGCCCTCGCCGACGCGGAAGCGGCGGAAGCCGTCGCCGGCGGCGCGGGTGCGGAAGAGCGAGCGGGGCAGGACGAAGGCCAGCCGGCCCCCGTCCTCCAGGTGGCGCTCGGCGGAGGCGTAGACGAACAACGAGGCCAGTTCCTTGGCGCCGCCCCCCAGCCTGGCGGCGTGGCCGCGCAGGCTGAAGAGGCCCCAGGAGCGCCAGAGCGGGAGCGAGGCCTCGCGGTAGGCCGCCGGCAGCCGCGCCCAGCGCAGCCAGGGGGGATTGCCCAGGACGCGTCGGAATCGCCCCAGGGGCGGCGGCCCCAGGATGGCGTCCGCCTCGTGGACCTCGCCCGAGAGGCCCGAGAGGGCGAGGTTCGTCCGCGTGAGCCAGACAGCCACGGGGCTCCGGTCCACGCCCACCAGCCGCGCCGCGCCTCGCCTTGCGGCCGCCAGGAGGAAGGCCCCCGCCCCGCAGGCCGGGTCCAGGACCGCCTCGCCCGGTCCCACCCCGCAGGCCGCCGCCACGTGGTCCGCCAGGTCCTCGGGGGTGTAGAACTCGCCCAGGTCGCGGCGCTGGGCGCCGGAGAGGAGCGCGCGCTGCAGGGGCCCCAGGCGGTCCCTGGGAGGGCCCGCCGGGGGCGAGAGACCCTCCACGAGCCGTGCCAGCTCCCCCGCGACGGCCGCGGGCCTCGGAGGCACGTCCAGGTCCAGCCCCACGCGGCCCGCCAGGGCGCGGGCCGCCAGGGCCAGGTAACTCAGGCGGGCGCGCGTCCCGGCGTCGGGGTAGAGGGGAGAGAGGCGCTCCCGCGCCCAGGCCGGCGCTCGGGCCTCCAGGTCGGCGATGAGCCGGCTCGCGGCGGGGCCCCGCGGCCCGAGGGCCTCGACCAGGGCCTCGGCGGCCAGGGGGCGGCTCATGCGGGATACCGCTCCCTCGGGATCGAGATGTCCGCCAGGACCACGACGCCCGCGTGGGCCGGGCCCTCGCCCCGCGCGAAGCCCAGCTTGGGGGCGGCGAAGGTGACGGTGCGCGTGGCCCGCACCGCCACCCCCAGGACCTCGCCCGTGTCGGCGTCGAGCCCGCTGGGGACGTCGATGGCCAGGACCGGCACCCCTCGCGCCGCCGCCGCGTGGATGGCCAGGATGCCCTCCCGGTCCAGGCCGCGCACGGGGCCCGCCAGGCCCGTCCCGAGTATGGCGTCCACCACCAAGTCCGAGTCGCGCTCGAGCGAGTCCCCCAGGCCCGGGAGCCCCGGCCCCCGGTGCTCCACCACCGGGATGCCCATGCGGCGAGCCACGTCCAGGAAGAGCCGCGCGTCGCCCCGCGGGCTCGCCTCGCCGATGGCGCCCAGGTGGTGGCACTCGACCCGGGCCCCACGGTTGTGGAGGTGGCGCGCCACCACGTAGCCATCGCCCCCGTTGTTTCCCCGGCCCGCGATCACCGCCACCCGCGCCCCGACCCGGCCCTGGACGAGACCCCAGGCCTCGTCCGCCGCCCGGCGGCCGGCGTTCTCCATGAGGACCACGCCGGGCAGGCCCAGTTCCTCGATGGCGTGGCGGTCCAGCGCCCGGATGGCCTCCGTGGGGAGGGCGCGCCCCTGCAGCCAGAGGTCGTCCATGCCGGGGCGGATCCTACAGGGTCGCCCCGGCGCCCGCTACACCGGGCCCTGCCCCGGTGCTACACTCCCGCGCCATGAACTTCTCCATCGATGTCTCCGAGGCGCTGCGCGGCTTCACCTGGGGTTTCCTGAGCGCCGTCTCCCTGCCCCTGGGGGCCGTCATCGGTCTGTGGCTGGCCCCCACGCACCGCTGGACCTCCGCGCTCATGGCCTTCGGGGGCGGGGCGCTCCTGGCGGCCTTGACCCTCGAGCTGGTCGTGGAGAGCGAGGAGATGGGCGGTTTCTGGGTCATGGGGGCCGGTTTCCTCGGGGGCTCGCTCCTCTACATGGCCCTGAACCACGTCGTGAACGGTCAGGGAGGCTTCCTCAGGAGCGAGTCCACCACCATCGTCTACCTGACGGAGCAGAAACGGGCCCAGACCGAGTCCATGCTCGAGCGGCTGAGCCGAGTGGACATCCTGCGTGCCCTCCCGCCGGACGAGGTCGAGTCCGTGCTCCCCATGGCCCGCCCCGTCGAGTTCAAGGCGGGCGAGGTGGTCTTCGAACAGGGGGCCCACGGCGACCGGCTCTACCTCATCGACGAGGGGCAGGCCGAGGTCCTGCGGGCCCGGGCGGGCGGCGACCCGGAACGCCTGGCGGTCCTGGGGTCCGGGGACACCTTCGGGGAGATGGCCCTGCTCCGGGACGAGGCGCGCAGCGCCACGGTGCGCGCGACCACCGACCTGGCGGCCTGGGGCATCTCGCGCGAGGACTTCCAGCGCCTCGTCGCCGCTTCGCCCCGGCTCGGCGCGGCGGTGGAGGCCCTGCTCCAGCGCCGCCTCGACGCGCCAGGGGGCGCTCCGACCGGCCAGGGGTCGGCGCGAGCCTGGGCGCGAGCCGCCATGGCGGGCGTGAGTCCCGGGGACCTGGCCCCCACCTCCGAGGACATCCTGCACGCCCAGAAAGAGGCCGGCGGCGCCCCCATGGCCATCTGGTTGGGCATCCTCCTGGACGGGATCCCCGAGTCCCTGGTCATCGGGGCCAGCATGGTCGGCGGGGCCACCGTGAGCCCGGCCCTCATCTGCGGCGTCTTCCTGGCGAACTTCCCGGAGGCCATGTCCTCGGCCGTCGGGATGCGCAGGCAGGGCATGACCTGGACCCGGGTCATGGTCATGTGGGCGTCCCTGGCCTTGATGACGGGCCTGGGGGCCGCCGCGGGCATCCTCGGCTTCGGCAGCCTCCCGGCCTCCATCCACGCCCTCACGGCGGCCATGGCCGCGGGGGCCATGCTCACGATGATCGCGGAGACCATGCTCCCCGAGGCCGTCGAGCAGGGGGGAAGCGCCGTCGGCCTGATGACCGTCCTGGGTTTCCTGGCCGCGGTCTTCACCTCAACCCTGGATCATTGAGCCTGAGCTCGGCCAGGACCTCCACGTGGGCCGCGTGGGGGAAGAGGTCCGCCACGCGCCAGTGGACCACCCGGTAGCCGCGCTCGCGGAGGCGCCCCACGTCGCGCCGCAGCGTCTCCGGGTTGCAGGAGATGTAGACGACGGACGGGACCTCGGCCGCGGCCAGGGCCTCCAGGACCGCCGGGTCGCAGCCCTGGCGCGGCGGGTCCAAGATCACCAGGGGGACCACGAGCCCCGCGCCGAGGCGCTCGAGGACGTGGGGCAGGACCTCCGCCACGTCCCCCTCCTCGAACTCGACGTTCTCGATACCGTTGAGCTCGGCGCTGGAGCGCGCCCAGCGCACCGACTCGGCCTCCCGTTCGATGGCCACGACCCGCGCCACGGTCCGCGCCAGGGTGAGGGCGATGCCCCCGACGCCCGCGTAGGCGTCCACCACCGCGCGCGCCCCCGAGGCCGCCACCCGCTCGCGGACCTCGGCGTAGAGGCGCTCGGCCTGCCGCGGGTTCACCTGGTAGAAGGCGCGAAGCCCGATCCGGAACCGCACGTCCAGGGCCCCCTCCACCACGTGGTCCTTCCCCGCCAGGGTGCGGTCCCCGGGTCCGAAGATGGCGTTCCCCCGGGCCGCGTTCACGTTGTTCACCACGCCCACGATGGAGGGGTCCAGGGCCAGGACCTCGCGCCCCAGGCCCTCGTCCAGGGCCTCGGTGGTCACCAGGCCCACGAGGACGTGGCCCTTGAGGAGCGACTCCCGGAAGACGAGGTAGCGGAGGAGGCCGGTCCCCTTGCGCTCGTCGTAGGCGTGCAGCCGCAGGCGGCCGAGGAGGTGCTCGCGCAGGGCCGCGTAGGCGCGGTTGGTGTGGCGGCCCTGCACCGGACAGGTCTCCACCGGGACGATGCGGTGGCTGCGCGGGGCGTAGAAGCCCACCAGGGAGCGCCGGCCCCGGCGCGCCACGGGGAAGACCGCCTTCCCCCGGAAGCGCACGAGGTGCTCCGCCTCCAGGGGCGGCGCCTCCCCTTGGGCGCCCAGGGCGTCGCGCACCACGGCCACCCGGGCCGCGAGCTGGGCCTCGTAGGAGAGGGGCATGAGGGGGCAGCCGCCGCACTCCCCCGCGATGGGGCAGGGGGCCTCCACGCGGTCCGGCGAGGGCGAGAGGACCTCCTCCACCAGGGCCCGGGCGTAGCCAGGCTTCACGGAGATCACCCGGGCCCGGACCCGATCCCCCGGGAAGGCCCGCGGGACCAGGACCTGGAGACTTGCGTGGCTCGCCACCCCCTCGAAGGCGGGGTTCAGCGACTCCACCGCGAGCTCGAGGGCCTGGCCCCTGCGCACACGCGCGGTCGCGGCCGTCTCCTCGGCCTCATGGTCCATGGGGCCGCATCATAGGACGGGCGACCTCGGGCGGACAGGGTGTCGGTGCGCCGTCGGGGATGACGCGGGGCACGGGCCATGGTTCTCACGCTCAAGTGTTGCGGCTCCAGCGGATGGCCGGGGAGGCGCGGTAGGGAGGCGTCCTTGCGCCGAGAGGGGACCGGAAGGAGACCCCCATGCACAGAACGAACCTGGGGCTGGCCCTGGCCCTGGCCTTGGTCCTGGGCCCCGCCTCCGCGGCCCTGGCCCACGCCCACTTCGTCTGGCCCCAGACGGGGCGCGTGACCTCCAACTTCAAATCCTCCCGGCCCTATGGCTACCACCGGGCCATCGACATCGCCGGTCCCAACAGGACCGCCATCACCGCCGCCCGCGGGGGCCGCGTGGCCTCGGTCCGCTGGGACCCACGCGGCTACGGCCTCTATGCGGTGGTGGGCCACGCGGCGGGCTACCAGACCCTCTACGCCCACCTCTCCTCGGCCGGGGTCCGCCCGGGGGCGAGCGTCGGAGTGGGGGCGACCCTGGGCCTGGAGGGCTCCACCGGCAACTCCACCGGGCCTCACGTCCACTTCGAGGTGCGTCGCTGGGGCGCCAAGCAGTACGTCCCCGCCAGCGTGGGGAGCACCCTGCACCGCGGACAGGCCGTCCCGCGGCACTACTCGGGGCTCTAGCGCCATGGGACACGGGACCTCGCGCCTGGTTCCCCTGGGGCTCGCCCTCCTCCTGGGGGCCGTCCTCGGGGCTGTGCTTGGGCCCGGGGGGGCGGGGCCGCGGTCGGAGGCGGCGGTCCGCAACCCGGCGGCGGCCGTCCCCGCGGCCCGGCCCTCGCCCGCCCGTGTGGCCTGCGACCGATTCCCTTGCGCCCACGAGGGGCCCGCCCCCGAGCCCAGGCCGTCCGCCTCGCCCGCCGAGGAGTTCTCCCGGCCGTCTCCCGTGACACGACGGGCCGAGTCCCTGGCCGGCCTGCAGGACGCGGCCCGGGAGGCAGCCCTCCGGGGCGACGAGGCCGCGCTGGAGGGCCTGCTCCTGGACCTGGGGACGGAGGTGGCGGCCGACCGGGTCTCCGCGGCCCGGGTCGTCGAGGCCCTGGCTCGGGAGACCGACCCGCGGGTCCTGGACCTGCTGGCGGGCGCCCTCTGCGGGGTCGAGGACGCCGAGGCGGCGGCCCGTCTGGCGGAACTGGTGGAGTCCCTGGACTCCGGACCGACCCTGGAGGCGGCGCTCCGGGCCCTCGCCACCATGGGGAGCGCCGAGGCCGTCCCTGCCGTCGCCCGGGCGATCCTCCGGGCGCGGGAGCCCTCCCTGGCGGTCCTGGCCATGGACGCCCTCCCGGTCCCGCAGGGCGTGGCCCCCCCCACGGCGGGCCTGGCCCTCACGGCCCTCCAGGCCGCAGCGCGTTCGCCGGAGCCGGAGGTCCGCGCGCGGGCGCTCTTCGGCATCGGCGAGTGGGCCCACGAGCCCATCCACTCCCAGGTCCTCCTGGATGCCCTGCGCGACCCGCATCCCGAGGTGCGCCGGGCCGCCGCGGCGGCCCTGGAGGAGGTGGGGCGGCGCCCGGACGAAGCCGCCCTGAGTCTCCTGTCGGCGGTGATGGAGGACCCGAGGGAGGAGCTGGGGGTGCGGCTGGCCGCCTGGGGGACGCTCCGCGACGCCGGCGTGGTCCCCTCGGAGGTGGCCCTGGGCCTGGACCGCTTTCGCCTGGAGAACGCCGAGGCCGTGGCCTCGGTCCTCCACCCCCTACCCGACGAGTCCGCGGAATAGCGGGGCGGCTAGCCCCTCCCACGCGCCCGCGGGCGAGGCCGGCGGGCCGGGTCCTCGGGACGAGCCGGATCGGTGGGGCCCTTCGGACCCGGGCGAGCGGCCGGAGGGGCGCGGCGCATGGGGTCCACGACCCGACGGCGCAGGGTCTCGACGATGCCGTCCGTCACGCCGTGGTTCGCGTCGCGTATCGCGCGCGCCAGCTCCCGATCGAAGGGGGCATAGAAGGCGGCGAGGCGCTCCGCGTCCGGGGCCTTCCTCGGATGGGGGACGCCGCGGTAGAAGTCCTTGTCCGCCCAGGAAGGCTCCAGGAAGGCGAAGGCCGCGGCACGGCCGCCGATGCGCCACTCGATGGCCCCGTCGTGGAGGACGAACTTCTCGTTGGGCCGGATGGTGCGCCGGGTGAGGGCCCGGTCCACCCACTGGACGCGGTAGTTGAAGTCCAGGCGCTTGAACTCCGAGCGCAGGGTCCGCTGGTCCGGCAGGCCCCGCGCCTCGGGGGTGGCGGCGGCCGCCGCGCGCTCCGCCTCCACGACCTGCCTCCTCCGCCACTCCTTGACCAGGCCCGCCAGGTCCAGCTCGGCGCCGCTGGCGAGGTCCGGCTTCAGCCCCAGGTGGCGCTCCACCTGGCCGGCCATGATCCGGTCCATCTCCGAGTGGACCCAGGCCTCGGTGATGGCGGGGAAGTCGCGACGCAGGCCCTGCCAGAGGAGGTAGCCCACGTCCCGCTTGACGTAGGTGCCGTACGAGGTCTCGTAGTAGTCCTCGCCCTTCGCGGTCTTGAAGATCTTCGTGGGGCGCAGGGCGTCGTCCATGGGGCGCAGGGTCAGGCCACGGCGGGCCCGCGATTCCACGTCCACCTTGTAGGAGTCCAGGTCCCGGAACATGACGCGGCCGGTGGGCATCCCGTCGGAGCCGACCTCGAAGAGGACGTTCTGCTGGTGGGGCTCCCCGATGAGGCCCTGGCCCAGGGCCAGGGAGGCGTAGCCCTCCAGATAGGGCCGTAGCACACGCTCCGAGACGAAGCGGCGCGGGTCCGCTCGGCTGGTCTTGATCATCCGCACGAGCCGGGAGTCGCCGGGGCGCTGCGGGTCCTTGCTCGTCAGGGCGAAGCCCGGGAGCCACTCCCCCCGGGCGAAGTCCGCCGGCAGCTCGCGGACGATCATCCCCGCCCCGGACTTCCCGGGCGGGAGGATCCCCAGGGTCTCGGCCATGTAGATGTGCCGGGGCAGCTCGCCGCGCGCCACGGCCTCGGCGATCATGGCCGAGTTGCCCACGCCGCGCCGCACCTTGTCCTCCGGGATCACCCGCCGCAGCTCCCCCACCTCCACAGGGAGGGAGGTCTTCACCACCAGGGGCGGGGCCCGGGCGTGGGTCGGATCCCAGATGAGCAGGGAGCGGGGCGAGGACGAGGGCGCCGCCATGTAGCGGTACTCGATTCCGTAGCGGTCGATGAGCTCCTTGTAGTACGGCTCCGCCAGCGGGTGCACGAAGAAGCGGACGAACTTGCGGCCCCCGCGGGTGACGATCACCTGGTCGGTGATCTCCGCGCGGTTCGGGGCGCTGGCCAGGCCCACCTCCTCCAGGGGGATCTCGATGTGGCCCAGGCGGTAGCGCGCCCCGTTCACCGGGTCCAGCTCCCGGGGGACGTCGTTCTGGCCCAGGTCCGCGAAGTAGCGCCGGTCGCTCACCTTCTCGTTGACGAACTGCTCGTGGTGGATCCAGGAGCGGTAGGCCTCCGGGGGTTCGGCGGCCTCCACCCGATGGGGGCGGCCCGTGTCGATGCCGGTGCGGGGGAGCGCCCGGATGAGGCGCGTGGCCCCCTCGGCGGAGATGGCCTTGCCGGGCTGCCAGCCCGCCTCGGCCGCGGCGACCTCCACGGCCAGGGACGCCCCGGGAAGCGCGGCGCCCTTCGAGAGGAGGCGCTCCACCGCCGTGCGGTCGTCGGCGGCGGCCACGTCCCGGAGGAGCCTGGAGACCTCGGGCTGTGTGGCGGAATGATTGGACCCGAGGAGGGCCGCGAGGTAGCCGTCGAGCCATCCGGCCGCACGATGGTCACGGGCGGCCTGGCGGAAGGCCATGGCCCGGTCGACTTCCGGCGTCCCCTGGGCGAAGGCCAGCGTCGATCCGACCAGCAGGGTTGCGAGGGCGTGGGCCAGCCGTCGGATCATTCGTGTCTTCTCCCCTTGGACGCGGGCCTGGTGGCCCACAACGGAGTCCGGGCAAGCCCGGTTCCGTGCCCCCCGGGGTCTTCACATGGGTGAATGTTCCTGGGCGGTCCGAACTTGGCTCGCTTCCATGACCTGCGGGTCCCTTGTGGTGGCTTCCTGCGTCTGTGGCGATCCTCCACGGGCCGGGACGTGGTAGCATGGGCGCCTTTGCTGTGGAGGGGGGAGGGTTGAGGCGGCGGCGCACCGGGATGCGGCGGGTCCTCTACGCCGTGCTCCTCATCGGGGGACGGCCGATCCCCTCCGGGATGTGGGCCTGGCTGCCCGCGCTGATCGTGGCGCGCGCGGTCGCGGTCTGGGCACACGGGCACCTCAGGAAGGTGAACGCTCGCCATGGGGGGGACGGCCTGCCCACGGTTTCGGGACCCTACGCCCACACACGCAATCCCTACTACCTCGCCACCTGGCTGGGGGACGGCTCCCTGTGCGCCATGGCGGGACTCGGGTGGCTGGCGCTGCCCTATCTGGCCTGGCAGGTGGCCTTCTCCAGCGCCCGGGTGCGCGAGGAGGAGAGACTCCTCCGTACGCGCCTGGGTGGGCCCTACGAGGACTACCTCCGCGCCGTGCCGCGCTGGTGGCCCCATCGGAGGGCGGCGCGCCTGGGCGGGACACGCCCCTTCGAGCTCTCCTTGGTGATGCGGAACGGCGAGCCCTCGCGCCTGGCCTCGGCCGCGGCCCTGGCCCTGGCCCTCTGGGCCAAGGCGGTCTGGCTCGAGGGCCGGGTCTGCTGGCCCCACGCCTGCGCGGCGGCCGGCGCGTGGATCCTGTCGGCCTGTCTGGCTCGGCGGCGGCGCGCCCCGCTTGAACCCGCGGGGACGGCGGCTAGAATGCTCGCCCACGAGGGGGCGTGACGGAGACCATGATGAGACATGTGTCCCTGGTTCGGCGCGTGGTCCTGCCCGGTGTCCTCCTGACCGCCGGCTGTCTGGGTCCCCCTACCTATGCCAACCCCCGACGCTCCGGAGCGGCCGTCCCCGCGGCGCCGACCCCGGGGGAACCGTCGGCCGCGAACGGAGGCGCCCTGGAGGCCGCCTCCCGTGTGGAGACCCCGTCGCCGACCAACCTGGAGGAGACGGTCCAGGCCCTCGAGAGCCTCTGCTCCGGGATGGCCCTGCCCGAGAAGTTCGCCGTGGACGTGGACGCGGCCACCTATCCCGCCGACGGGTCGCGCCCCGTCAGGCTCTTCGTGCGGTCCGGCGTCGAGTGCGGCCTGCTCGTGGTGCGATCCGGGCCCGAGGGGCTCGTCTGCCTCACGCGCGACCACCGGGACTACGATTTCGGCACCCACCTCTGGAGCGCCAACGCGGTGACCCTCGAGCCGGGCGGGCGCCCGGGCGCCTATCGCCTTTTCGTCTACGCCCTGCGGTCCCAGGCCGCGAGCCCCGGGCACGGGGAGTCCCTGGCCTCCAGCGGCGTGGATCCCCAGGCCACGTCGGCCTTCTACTCGCGGCTCGCGGAGGCGATGGAGGACCAGGGGATCGCCGCCTCGGAGGCCCGCTACACGGTCGAGTAGCCGCGGCAGGCGCGGCAAGCCTACCCCCGTCGGATCGCCTTGCCCCCTCTCATACGCAACGTCGCTGTCATCGCCCACGTGGACCATGGGAAGACCACCCTGGTCACCAAGCTGCTCGTCGCCACGGGGACCTTCCGCGCGAACCAGCAGGTGGCCGAGCAGGCCCTGGACACCAACGACCTGGAGCGCGAGCGCGGCATCACCATCCTGGCCAAGAACTGCGCGGCCGAGTGGAAGGGGGTCAAGGTGAACATCCTCGACACCCCGGGCCACGCGGACTTCGGCGGGGAGGTGGAGCGGGTCCTGGGGATGGCCGACGGGGCCCTGCTGGTCGTGGACGCGGCGGACGGCCCCATGCCGCAGACGCGGTTCGTCCTGCGGAAGGCCTTCGAGGCCGGCCTGGCGCCGGTGGTGGTCATCAACAAGGTGGATCGCGGAGGGGCGCGGCCACACCAGGTCCTGGACGAGGTCTTCGACCTGTTCATCGACCTCGAGGCCACCGATGCCCAGCTCGACTTCCCGGTGGTCTACGCCAATGCCAAGGCGGGGCTCGCCGGGCTGGACCCGGACACCCCCATGGTGGACATCACCCCCGTCCTGGACGTGATCCTGGAACGGGTCCCGCCGCCGGCGGCCGACCCGGCCGACCCGCTCCGGATGCGGATCGCCTCCATCGACTACAACGACTACGTGGGGCGCATCGGCATAGGCAAGGTGGTGGGCGGGGCCGTACGGGGCGGCATGGAGGCGGTGCGCGTCCGCCGCGACGGGACGCGGGAGCGTTTCCAGGTGAAGACGCTCTACGGCTTCCGGGGCATGAGTCGGGTCGAGGTGGAGCGGGTGGAGGCGGGGGATATCTGCGCCGTGGTGGGGATGGAGGAGGTGGACATCGGCGACTCCATCTGCGACCCGGAGGACGTGCGCCCGCTCCCCACCATCGAGGTGGAGCCGCCCACCATCACCATGCGCTTCGAGGCCACCACCTCGCCGCTGCGCGGTCAGGAAGGTCACTACGTCACCTCCCGGCAGCTGCGCGAGCGACTCTACCGCGAGGTGAAGAGCAACGTGGCCCTGAGGGTGGAGGACACGGACCGGCCGGACGCCTTCGACGTCTCGGGCCGTGGCCTGCTGCACCTGGGCATCCTCGTGGAGAACATGCGCAGAGAGGGATACGAATTCCAGGTGGGTCGGCCCCGGGTCATCACCCGCGATGCCGCCGAGGGGGCGGTCCTCGAGCCCTACGAGGACGTCGTGGTGGACGTCCCGGAGGACCACTCGGGCAAGGTCATCGAGATGATGGGCACGCGCCGGGGCGAGATGCGGACCATGCGGCAGACCGGGACGACCCTGCGCATGGAGTTCCTCGCCCCCAGCCGGGCCCTCATGGGGCTGCGCACCCGCCTCCTCAACATGACCCGGGGTGAGGCGGTCATGACCCGGGTCTACCACGGATACGGTCCCTGGGCGGGCGAGCTTCCCGCCCGCACGGCGGGTGTCCTGGTCTCCATGCTGGGCGGCTCCGCGGTGGCCTACGGGCTCAATCTGCTGCAGGATCGCGGGGCCCTGTTCGTCCGGCCGGGCGACCTCGTCTACGAGGGCATGGTGGTGGGCGAGCACTGTCGAGACAACGACCTCGTGGTGAATCCCTGCCGCGAGAAACACCTCACCAACGTCCGGGCAGCGGGGAAGGACGACAACATCCACCTGGTCCCGCCCCGGGTCTACGACGTGGAGGGGGCCCTCGAGTACATCGGCGACGACGAGCTGGTGGAGGTTACGCCCCGATCCCTGCGCCTGCGCAAACGGCTCCTGAACGAGAAGGACCGGAAGCGCGCGCGCCCGCGCGAGTGAGCCGGACCCGAACGAGCGGAAAGGGGGAGAGGCCGGGGACCCGGTTTCCCGGCCCCCCGGCCTCGGTTCGCAAAGGAGAGGACATCGGCCCCGCCCCGAAGGCGAGGGCTCGATGGCCTGCCTATCGCACTGTGAAGGGCTTCGCGTTCGTCGTGTAGTTGCTCACCGTGACGGTCACGTCCACCTGCTGGCCCGCGAAGAGTCCCTGCGGCACCACCGCCTGGATGCTGGCTGGCGTGGGTGCCCCGCTGGTGGGCTGTCCCACCAGGACTCGCAGGACGCGGGCCTGGATCCCGCCGAACTTGACGACGTTGTTCGCCGCCGTGGGGTCGAAATCGGTACCCAGGATGGTGATGGTGTCCCCGACCGCCGCCGTGGCGGGCTGCAGGGCGTCGATCTCGGGGGTCCCGGGGAAGGCGGAGCCACCGCCGGAGCCACCCCCGGAACCGCTCAGGGCCTGACCCATGATGGTCCCGAAGAGGTTCAGGAACTGGGGCAGGATGGTCTGGGCGCTCGGGGGCTGGCCGGAGAGGGCGCCTCCGAGGATGTTCCCGAACAGGTTTCCGAAGGCCTGCCCCACGGGGCTTCCGGACTGGTTGCCTAGCAAGCCACCCAGGAGGGTGCCCAGGGCCTGGCCCAGGAAGTTGGTGGTGCCCCCGCTGGTGCCGCCGGTCGTGCCGCCCGTGCCCGGCAGGCCCGGGAACCCGGGGATGCCCCCGGTGGTTCCTCCCGTCGTCCCGCCAGGCGGTGTTGTCGTCGGGATGGAGGTGCCCGTGGTGGGCGGCGTGGCCGGGGTGGTGGGTCCCGTTGGCCCGCTCAGCGTGCCAGGGGTGTAGATCTCCGACGAGGCCAGGGGGGTCTTCTGGGCGTCCTCCCCGCCCACGACCAGGACCGTCCCGTTGGCCAGGGTTGTCGCCGTGTGGTTCTTGCGGGAGGTGGTGAGGCTGGGGCCGGCCTGGAAGGTCCCGGCGACCGCGTCATAGACCTCGGTGGTGGCAAGGGGCGAGGTCCCGTCGCCTCCGCCGATGATCACGACCTGGCCGCCGGGCAAGACGCTGGCCGTGTGGCTCTCCCGCGCGGCATTCATGCGGCCCGCGACGGCGGCGAAATTGGCGCCGGTGCCCTGGAAGCGCTCGGCGGAGTCCAGGACCTGGGACTGGAGGGTGTTGCCCCCCACCAGCAGCGCATCCCCGCTCGTGAGTAGCGTCAGCGAGTTGTAGAAGCGGGGCTGGGCCGAGGGCGTCGCCAGGACGAATCGCGAGGCCGCGGGGTCGAAGACCTCAGCGTCGGCCACGGCGGCCTGGGTCTGTCCGCCCGCACCTGCGCCCAGAGTGACTCCACCCTGGACGAGGACGCTCCCGTTCGGCAAGGTGAGGGCCTCTCCGCCCATGCGGTTCTGCGTGAGGCGCGCCGCCACGGGGCTCACCTGTCCCGTCGCGACATCATAGATCTCCGCCGAGTTCAAGAAGAGCGTGGTACCGCCGGTGCCCGTGCGGTTCATCCCGCCCGCCACGAGGACACGCGGAGTTCCCTGGGCGTTGAACACCGCAGCGACGTGGCCGCTCCGCGGGGTACCCAGTCGTGTTCCGGCACGGAAGGCCCCCGTGGCCGGGTCATAGAACTCCGTGGAGTCCAGGACCTGCTGCCCTGCGGTGTCGCTCTGCCCGCCGATGACAAGGACCTGCCCGCTGGGGAGCAGCGTGGCTGTATGTCCCACCCGCGCGGCGATGGGACGGCCCCGGGTCACCACGAAGCGACCGTTGGCCGCCTCGTAGACCTCGGCATTGGCCGACACCGCCGTGCTGGACTCCATTCCTCCCAGCACGAGGACGTCGCCGCTGTTGAGGCGGGTGGCCGTATGCTGGGTCCTGGCGGACAGGGGCCTTGAGGGCGTGGCCGCGGTGGAGGCAGGCACGACCGGCGGAACCGTCGCTCCGCCCCCCGTGCCGGTGCCCGTGCCGGAAGTCGAGGCCGAACTGGCGGTCCCCGTGGGCGCGGGCGCCTTGAAGGAAGTCTTGCTCTCTCGCCGCGCACAGCCCAGGGCCACGAGCCCCATGGCCAGTACAACTAAGAGCCTCCGGCGGACCAGGCCGCCACCCCTTGCGATCCCCATCGTCCCCTCCTACCGACTCCCGGGTTTCACCTTTGGGAATCTCGTGCCTTGCCGTCGGAGGAGGGTTCGGAGAAGTCTTCCATGGGCTTAGATATCCAGAGGGGTGTACACAATAGGGAACACTCCGCGTGCGGAACCCGGACGGTAGCCCTACTCATTCTCTAGGCGTGAATTACGCGGAATGGGGATCCAAGTGTGTATCGTCTGTCCCCGAAGTGCGACGAACTCGCGCTCGGGTGTCGATGGGGGCGAGGAGCCGTGAACCAAGTGCGCACCACCGTGCATCCCGTGCGGGATACGAACGTGGACAGAAGCGGGTCCGAGTTGGCTGACTATTGTGAGGGAGGCACTTGAGAGAGGCACGGGTTCGCATGGGGCGGAGGCTCAGGGCTTGCCGAACCCAGGGGTATGGAACATTGTCGCGCCGATATCGTTGGACTTTGGCTCCTGGTCCTGACCCTGGCGTCGACCCAGGGTTGCGGCTCCGGGATCCGCAATCATGGCGGAGCGGCTCCCTCCGGGTCTGCGGCCGTGGCGTCCACCACTCCTTCGGTGCCCAGTCCCGTCGTCTCCATTCATGAGCCCCTTCGGGGGGCCTTCGTGGCGTCGCCGACCATACAGGTGCGGGGCCACGTCAGCGATCCTTCGACCCCCCTGGCCTCTCTGCGGGTGAATGGCTCTCAGGTTCCGGTGGACCTGAGCGGTGGGTTCAACGTCCCTGTCCGGCTGGAGGAGGGAACCCAGTTCATCGCCATCGAAGCCACCAATGCGGCGGGGCGGGTGACGCTGGCCCACCGAGCCGTCATCCACGGGCGTTTCGAGCCCGACACCCTGCCGCTCCGGGACGCCCTCCTCGTGCGGCTGAACAACACGGGGCTCGCGGCCATCGAGCCAGCCCTGGAGCAGGAACTCTCCGCCGCCAAGGTCGCCCCGGAGATCCTGCGCCTGAATCCGGTCTACCGCGACTCCCTCTTGAGCCTCGGGGCGGTCCTGGTGAGCGCCGAGGTCCACGTGACCTCGCTCTCGTACATGGCCCAGGACGTCGTCCTGCGCTCCACGGCTGGAGGCGTGGCGGTGCGTGGGAGCGCCGACAACGTCGTCCTGAACCTGCGAGCCGGTTCCTACAGCGGATTGCCCTGGTCGGCGACCGGTACCGCCACGGCGTCCAGGGCGAGCCTGAATGCCACCCTCTCCGCGGTCGCGGACCCCAGTGGCCGGTTCGTGGTTCGAGGCACAGGGACACAGGTGGAGCTTCAGAACTTCAGGCTCGACGTCCCCAGCTTCCCCACCTTCCTGATCCAGGCGGCCCAGGACTCGATCCGGCGAAAGATCGAGGGAGAGCTCCGCGATCTGGTCCAGACGAAGGCCGTGGCCGCGGTGGAGGCGTTCCTCAACCGCGCCGCCACGGGGCGATCCGCTTCGGCGTTTGGCCAGAGGCTGGCCTTCCAGGCGAGGCCCTCGGAGATCCTCTTCGACGCCGACGGGTTGACCTTTCGTGTAGACGGGACCATGGCCTTTCCGAGGGCCGCCGGTGTCCCCGCGGCCCCCGGCTCCCTGGTGACCGCGGGGCCGGCGCCCACCCTGGCTACCCCGTTCCATTTCGGCATGGCAGTCAATGACGACCTGATCAACCGTGCCCTCTATGCCGCGTGGCAGGGCGGGTTGCTCCGGGTGACCGTCGATCAGGCCTGGCTCGCGCGGGTGATGACAGTCCCGGTGCCGTTCCGGATCGACGCGAGCCTGGTCCAGCGCTTCCTGCCCGCCCTGGCACCCTACCTGAGCCCCAACGACCCGCTCATCATCGGCGTGCGGACCGACCTGCCTCCCGTGGTGCGGATGCGGGGCTCGCCCTACCTGGCGGATCTGCAGGCTGGCGAGGTGGTCCTTGACTTCTACGTGGACCGGGCCGGGACTCGCATCCTCATCCTGTCCGTGGCCCTCCACGCCAAGTTCGGGCTCTCGGCGCAGCTTGCCGGTAACCGGATCTTCGTGAGCCTGGACTCGAGCCCCACCATCCTGGCCAACGTCCTTGCGGAACCCTTGGTGGACGTGGATGACCGACAGGTGGAGTCCCTGATCCACGTCCTTCTCACCCCGCTTCTCCCACTGATCGGAAACAGCGCCTCGGGAATCACCCTCGACCTGTTCCAGCCCCTCGGAATCCGTAGCGGACAGTTCTTCCAGACCGGCCCGAGCGGCGACTTCCTGGGCATCGTTGGAGACCTCTACTAGCTTGGGGGAGCCTCGTCCCCCCCAAAGATCCCGCCGACCATTGCCTGCTCGTCTCGCGTCGCCTTCCGGCGTCAGCTTCGTTCGTATGCCGGACGAGGTGTGCCCAGGCTGCGACTGAGCCACGACTCTGACCGCGGTGTGGGAAGACCCGGGCCCTTTCACTCGCCGCAGCGTCCCAACCAATCCGTTGAAAGCTGGTTGTACCGCCTGGTTCTACCTCGACGCCGTCCTTAGTGCTGGATTCACGGGGGGCGTGACCTCACCATCGTGAAATGAGGATCGTGGTTTGCCGGGCGCCCTGTCCACGTTCTGGAACAGCCGCGCGGAGCGTCGCAGGCTCGGTCGAGGCGGCGCGCGGCGGGAGCGGCCCTCCAACCTGGAGCCGCTGGGAGTCGGAGAAGGGATAGGGGAATGGACCGGAATGCTCTGAGGCGTGGTTTCGCGCTGGCGGCCCTCGGGATTCTCTCACTGGCGGCCACTGGCTGCGGGAAGCGGGACGACAGGAAGGACTCGGTGATTCGTGGTGCCGGTGGCGCCGTCATCGGGGCCTCCACCAGCGGGACTCCGGCCAGCGCTGCCGCCACCGGCCCGACCACCCCGCCGGCGGCGGGGGCCACGCCGACACCCATGCCGACGCCTACGCCCGCACCGACGCCCGCACCGACACCGACACCGACGCCGGCACCGACGCCCCCACCGACACCGACACCGACGCCGGCACCGACGCCTCGACCGACGCCCATGCCGACGCCGACGCCCATGCCGACGCCGACGCCCATGCCGACGCCGACCCCCGTGCCGACGCCCGCGCCCGCGCCTTCGCCGTTCCCGCTCCCGACACCGACGCCTGCACCGACGCC
>JACQVX010000022.1 GCA_016209495.1 Planctomycetota bacterium | reverse complement strand
GCCCCACCCCACCCGCGCCGCCCACCCGGCCGGGGTATCTTCCACCTCGGCGCCGGCGGGCACCGCCCGCTGCAGGGCGCCGGCCAGGTCGTCGTCGGTGTCCATGGGCTCGCCGTCCTCGTCGTCGCGGGCCAGCACCCGCTCGGCCACGGCGTCGCCGTGAGCCAGGAAGTAGTCCACCAGCGCCGCGGCGCGCTCCACCGTCGCGGCCGGGACGGGCGCGGGGGTCAGGGCCTCGCCCGCGGTCAGGGCCACCCCCAGGCGGTCCGCCCCGTGGATGAGGGCGGTCAGGCGCACCAGATGGTCGGCGGCCTTCCCCCGCGCGCCCGCCCGCAGGCCGGCTCCGGCCTCGTCCAGGGCCACGGCCTCGCCGCGCCACCCGCGGAATAGCTCGTCCACCCGCCGGATGGCGGGCTCCTCGGGCTCTATCACCCCCCTGCGCCGCCCCGCGGCGGCCCAGGCGGCCAGCGCCGAGCGGTGTGCGCGCGCGGCGGCGCGGTGCTCCTCGCGGGCGGCCCGGTCCGCCGCTAGCATCGGGGCCATGAGGGGGGCGGCCGTGGGCGTCTTGCCCGCTCCCGGCGGGGCGACCAGGACCAGCCACAGGCGCGGGGCGCGGACCATCCCCCGGGCGTCCACCCGCCAGGGCGCCCCCAGGGCCGCGGCCAGGACGGCCAGGGCGGGGACGGTTGCCATCTCCATCGTGGCGTCCGTGGCGGCAGCGTACGCGGCCACCACCTCGGCCAGCCACGCGGGGACTACCCCCGCGGGCCAGGCCGGTAGCGCACCGTTGCGGTCGGCGAGGGGGGAGGGCACAGCGGGCGAATAGCGGTGAGCCACGTCCCGGGCCAGGGCCTCCAGCTCGGCCGACGGCAGCGGCGGGACGCACCGCGCCACGTTCGTCGCCGTCAAGGCGGCCAGTATCTCCTCGCCCGTCTCTCCCACACGTCGCATCGCCCCCGCGATGCGGAGCAGCTCCGCGCGACGCCGGCCCTCGGGGATCACCTCGCCCGTCCCGTTCCCCCCCGCCGCTACCGGCCCGGGCGGCGGCCAGGCCGCCTTGTTCCGCCGGGGGCGACGTGGTAGTCCCCGGGCGTCGATTGGCCGTCGATTGCTCGTGCGACGCCCCCGCTTTCGGCACGGCTACCGCGTCCCGCCGTCCTTGCGCGAAGCCACGTAGGCGTCCAAGTCGTTCACGTCGATGCGACGCGCCCTCGCTGCGACCTTGATCGACGGGATGGCGCCGCTCGCCAGTAGTGTACGGCAGGTTCGGAGGGAAACGTGAAGCAGGTCGGCCACTTCCTGGGCGGTCATCAGGGGCTCGGGCTCGGTGGTCACGGTACGAGTTGCCATGTTGGGCCTCCATTTTCTCGCGCCGTGTGGGGTGCGGGTGCACCCCGGCGCGTGTATGACCCGACCCTAACACGGCATTTGGGGAGCGCAGAAAAGCAACAGGCAACAGCAAGGCAACGCGAAGTGCGTTGCCTTGTTGAACGCGAGAGGGTTACGTCTGGCGAAGACGCCAGCCTTTTGCGTTGGTGGGGACGGCGGCGCCGCGCTTTCGCGCCTCCGTCACAGACTCGGTTTGCACGCCCCTTTTCTTCAGCTTGGCGATCACGGACGTGGCCTGGTAGGTCCGTCCTTTTGCCGTCCCGCGATAGGCAGCCATCACCTCGCTGTCGCCCAGGAAGTCCGCGCCCACCTCCGCCAAGGCGTTGTAGACGCGACGCTCGGGCACCGAAAGAGCAGGCGGCACAGACCGCGCGTCGAGTACTGCGCGCGTGTGCAACTCGGCCAGCAGCAGGGGGCCCGTGGAGTCCCACTGCGGGACGTGTTCCCAACCGATCCATTCGGCCCACTCCTCCCGCTCCTCGTCCCACGGCGGGGCCTGGGCGGCCACCGCCGCCCGCCTTATGGCCTCGGCCAGTTCGGCACGCGCCACCAGGCGGTCCAGGCCGGGGCGGCGGCGTGGCAACCTGGCCTCCACGCCCAGCCCGGCCCACGCCGTACGCACTAGATCGGCGCCGCGCGCGTCCAGCGCCGCAACGGCCAGCAGGTCCTCGAAGGGGTCGGTGCGGCGGCGGGCCATGTTCCCCTCCACCCGTGAGGGCACCCGCGGGAAAGAAGGCCGGGCGGCGGGCGGGGGGGTGTTCCCCGCCAGGGTCGCGAACCCCTGCCGCCCGGGTCGGCTCTACCCCCACGCCTCCGCCGCGCCACGGTTACCGGCGCCGCAGCCAGTGTGTCGCACGGTGCGGGGGCGTGCAACGGTATGCGCGGAAGCGAAGGACGGCGGCGCGCTGGACGGTCTGGCCCTGGCGCAGCAAGGTAGAGGCGCAGGAAGTGCGCTCACATGGGGCGGCGCTACCGGGGACGGCGTGCCCTCCCAGGTTCCCCTTCGTAGAAGGCGTCATCGGCGATGCCGTGGGCCGGGTCCAGCTCCAGACGCCGGCGCACCGCGGCAACCAGCCCCCAGCCCAGCTCGGTGCCCGCGCCGTGACAGGTCACGGTCGCGGTCAGCCGCCGGCCGGATACCTCGCGGGCCCAAAGCCGCTCGCTCCCCTTGCCGCGTCCCGGCAGTTCCAACACACCGTAGTGGGAAGCGAGCTTGAGGAACTCCCGGTAGCGTAGCCGCCGGCGTCCCATGTTCAGGCGGGGACCAGTCGTTCCTCGATGCAGGCGGAGGCCAGGACGGAAGCGCCCGGGGGGGCCAGGTTCACGTGCAGGTTGCGTCTGCCCGCCTCGGCGAAACGCCGCCACAGACCCACGGGGGCGGGCCGGAAAAGCTCCGCAAGCCGGCCGTGCTGGCGGGCGTCTTCCACCAGCGCAGAGACGGAGTCCATCAGCCCCTCGCGTACCCGCTCTGGCGAGTCCCCCTGCGCCACGGCGTCGAACTCAAGGCAGTGGGCCATCCACAGGTCGCCTTCGGGATAGATCAGCACGTGCAGCGTGAGGAAGGGGTCCCCTCCGTCCAGCGGCCGGGTCTTCCGCGGGGAAGCCTTCTTCGCCATGCGCGTACCTCCGTGCCGGGTTGCAGGTGTGGCACGACCGTCATAGTACCAGCTTCGCCCCCCGCATGCCAACGCATGCTGGCGCACGCGCAGGCGCGCCCCCGGCGGCGCTCCGGCGCAGCCCGGATCCCCTCGGCCTGCCCCAGCAGCACCCGCGCGGCCTCCAGGAGCGGGCGCGGATCGGGGGCCTCGGCGGCCTGGCGGATGAGGGCGCGGGCCAGTTCGGCGGGGTCGCGCAAGTCCCTATCTTTCGACCCCGGAATGCAGCTACCGGCCAAGTGTACGCCCAAGTCGCGGGGGGGTGTCACCGCAAGGCTCGTCGTCGCGGGGGGTTGACGATCCGGTGCAGGCGACTCATAATCGCCGGGTCGCAGGTTCGAACCCTGCCGGGCCCACCAGCCAGGAAACGTAACGGGGCGCGGGGTTCCGGCGGCGCCGCAGCCAGTGTGTCACACGGGGCGGGAACGAACAAAGGCGTGCAGGAGGGGGGACCGAAGGCCGGCGGTGGGGCGCGGTTTGTCGGCCAGGGCCTCCCGTCGGCGTACGGCGCGGCGCGGGACGTTCGGCGCCAGCTTGGAGAGTTCGCTATCCAAGCGGATGGTGCGCTCGCTCGTGGCCGAAGACGCTCCACCGGCGGCGGCCCGGGCGTAGAGGGGGGCGCCCTGGCGCGAGGGGGCGATCCGCCGCTACACTCGTCGACGTGGCCATGCGGGTCACTCGCGAGCCGCTTCCGAGCGCGGGCCGCCACCCCATGAGGGTCGTTCGCGGACCGCGTGGAGCGACCGCATCGGACGACCGAATCCACGGCGGAAGGGGAAGCGGATGAAACGCCACGCGCAGCCCTCGATCGCTCTGGTGGCCGTCCTCTCGCCTGCCCTCGTCATGGTCGGCGGCGGAGGAGGAGGAGGCGAACGCGACGGCGATGCGGCCGCGGCCAACCCGCTCATCGCGGAACTGGGAGACGCCATCCGTGGGAGGACCTACATCGCGGCCGACGAGCGAGCCACCTTCCTGATCCGCGACGGCTCCTGGGTCCTGGACGAGGACGGCGGGAGGGTGCATCGCAAGTCGCGACTGGACAAGAGCCGCTGCGCGGACCCGGAACACCCGGCGCTGGGCGAGGCCGACGACCCCGCCTTCGATTGCAGCATCGACCTGGTGTTCGAAGAGACGGCCGTGGACGCGGACCTGGTGGCGGAGCTGGACTTCAGGCTGCGCTACAGGGCCGATCGCCTCCACCCGGACCGCAGGGGGATGTCCATCTTCGGCAGGAGCTTCCCCGGGGTGAGGCTGTCGTTCGAGGAGCGCGCCTCGGACGGCATGATCTATCTGCGCTTCGGCTATTCCGCGGCGATCCCGGCAAAGCCCGGGGGTCCCCCGACCATGGATTCCGTGCTGGGCCACATCGATGTCCAGAGGGACCCCGAGACGAAACGCGTCATCGCGTTCACCGGGTACGGCAACCAGCAATGCGCGCCCCCCAGGGACGACTCCAAGCCGGGGCGTATCGATATCGCGGGCATCCCAGTCCGTGCCGCGATCGAGGCGCGGGGGTTCCCGCACAACTACCGCTACACCTATGTGGTCCAGTAGAGCGGGGAGGTCTTTCAGGAAACGACGGTGCGGGCGACGCATGCTCGGCGGGTCGCGGGTGCGAACCCGGCCGGGCCCACCAGGGCGCCCAGAGGCGCGGGGATGGGGCCGACGTGCGTGGGACAGGGCGTGCCGCGGAAGGAAGGCGAGGCCAAGGTCGCCGGCCGCGCCGCCTACGTGGACGACCTGCGCCTGCCGGGGATGCTCCATGGCGTGACCGTCCGTTCGACCGCTGCCCGGGGGCGCATCCTCGCGGTGGGCTTCGGCGATGGAATCCCCTGGGACGAGCTGGTGGTGGTGACGGCGCGGGACGTCCCCGGGGTGAACCACGTCACCCTCCTCGATACCGATCAGCCCTGCCTGGCGGATGGGGTCGTGAACCACTGGGACGAACCGGTGGTCCTCCTGGCCCACGCCGACCGCCACCTCCTGGAAGAGGCCCGCCGACGGGTCCACGTCGAGGTGGAGCCCCTCCCCGCCGTCCTCACCATCGAGGACTCCCTGGAGTGCCGCACGGTGGTTTGGGGAAAGGACAACGTCTTTGCCGACTACCGGGTGGAGAGGGGGGATCCGGACGGCGCCCGGCGGGCCGCGGTCCACGTGGTGGTGGGGGTCTATCGCACCGGCGCCCAGGAACAGCTCTACATCGAGACCCAGGGGGTGATCGCCGTCCCGGAGCCCGAGGGGGGGATCTCCGTGCACGGCTCCATGCAGTGCCCCTACTACGTCCAGAAGGCCCTGGGGCCCATCCTCGGCCTGCCGCCGGAGAGGGTGCGCGTGGTGCAGACCGTCACGGGCGGCGGCTTCGGCGGCAAGGAGGAGTATCCCTCGATGATCGCCGCCCACGCGGCCCTCCTGGCCCGGAAGGCCCGCCGCCCCGTCAAGCTGGTCTACGACCGGGAGGAGGACATCCAGGCCACGACGAAGCGCCACCCCTCCCGAACCTGGCACCGCACGGCGGTGGACGCCGAGGGGCGTCTCCTGGCCATGGAGGTGGACTTCGTCATAGACGGCGGGGCCTACAAGACCCTGAGCCCGGTGGTGCTCTCCCGCGGGCTCATCCATTCCACCGGGCCCTATCGCTGCGAGAACGTGCGCCTCCGGGGCCGGGCGGTGGCCACCAGCGCCCCGCCCCACGGGGCATTCCGGGGCTTCGGGGCGCCCCAGTCCATCTTCGCCGTGGAGCGGCACCTCGACCGGGTGGCCCGGGACCTGGGGCTGGACCCGGTGGAGCTACGGAGGCGCAACTTCCTGCACAGGGGCGACCGCACCGCCGTGGGACAGGAGGTCCGGGAGGAACCGGACATGGAGGGCCTCATGGAGAAGGCCCTGGAGGAGTCGGACTACCGCGCGCGACGGGTGGCCTGCCGGCGGGCACGTGAGCGCCCGGGCGAGACCGTGCGGCGCGGGGTGGGCCTGGCGGCCTTCTATCACGGCTCCGGCTTCACCGGCTCCGGGGAGGTGCACCTGGCCTCGGTGGCCTCCCTGGAGTGCGGCCCGGAGGGACGGGTCGAGGTGCAGGCCTCGAGCACCGAGATTGGACAGGGCACGAGCACCATCCTCGCCCAGATCACGGCCGGGGCCCTGGGGGTGGACTACCGGCTCGTGGAGGTGGCGCCGCCGGACACGGACCGGGTGCCGGACAGCGGCCCCACCGTGGCCTCTCGCACCTGCATGGTGGTGGGCCGCCTCGTGGAGCGCTGCGCGGGCCAGGCCCTAGAGGTCCTGCGCGCCGAGGGTCTCTTGCCGGGCGGGGGCCACGACGACGCCCAGTTCGTCGAGGCCTGCCGCGTCTGGTGCGCGCGCCACGGGCCCCTCCGGACCCATGCGCGCTACGAGCCGCCGCCGGGGATCCGCTGGGACCCGGAGCGGTTCCAGGGCGACGCCTACGGTGCCTACTCCTGGGCCGTCTACGTGGCCCGGGTCGCGGTGGACACCCTCACGTGGGAGACGAGGGTGGAGGACCTGGTGGCGGTCCAGGAGGTGGGCCGCGCCGTGCACCCCTTGCTGGCGGCGGGACAGGTGGAGGGCGGGGTGGCCCAGGGTGTGGGTTTCGCCCTCTACGAGAAGGTGGTCTGGCGCGGCGGGAGGGTGGCCAATGCCCGCATGACGGACTACGTCATGCCCACCTCGGAGGACGCCCCGCCCATCCGGGTCCACTTCGTCGAGCGGCCCTACGCCCACGGGCCCTCCGGCGCGAAGGGCCTGGGCGAGCTGCCCATGGACGGCCCCGCCCCGGCCATCATCGCCGCCGTCGAGGACGCCACCGGGGCCGCCCTGGACTCGGTGCCCCTGCTCCCCGAGGACCTCATGGTGGCCATGGAGGGGGTGATTGAATCCCGGTAGCCAGGCGGTGAGGGCGGCCGGGGGCCCGATCCGGCTCCGGCTCCAGGTCAACGGCCACCGGCGCGAGGTGGACTGCTTCCCCATGGCGCGACTCCTGGACGTCCTGCGGGAGGGGCTGGGACTCACGGGGACCAAGGAGGGCTGCGGCGAGGGGGAGTGCGGCGCCTGCGCCGTCCTCCTGGACGGCGTCCTGGTCCAGAGCTGTCTCGTTCCTGCGGTGCAGGCCCAGGAGGCCTCCGTGGAGACCATCGAGGGCCTCCGGGGCCCAGGTGGGCTGCATCCCCTCCAGGAGGCCTTCCTGGAGGCCGGCGGGACCCAGTGCGGCATCTGCACGCCGGGGATGGTCCTGGCCGCCCTGGCCCTGCTCCGCGAGGAGCCGGACCCCGACGAGGCGGCCATCCGCGCGGCCCTGGCAGGGAACCTCTGCCGCTGCACCGGCTACGTGCGCATCGTGGACGCGGTGGCCCGGGCCGCGGCGCGCCTGGCGTCCGGCGGGCCCCCGTCGTGAGGGCCTACCTGCCGGCCTACCACGCGGAGGTGCCGGGCAGCCTTCGGGCGGCCCTGGAGACCATGGCCCGGGAGCCGGGGGTGTGGACCCCCCTGGCCGGCGGGACGGACATCATGGTGCTGCTGGCCGCGGGACGCCTACCGCCCGGGAAGTACCTCAGCATCCGGGGGCTCCCGGAGCTGTCCGGGATCCGGGAGGAGCAGGGCGCCGTGGTCCTGGGGGCGCTCACCACCTACCGGGAGGTGCGTCGCTCGGCCATGCTGGGCCGCCGGTACCCGATGCTGTGCCTGGCGGCGGCCGCCTCCGGGGCCGCGGCCATCCAGAACCGGGGCACCCTCGGGGGCAACATCGTCAACGGCTCACCGGCCGCCGATACCCCGCCCGCCCTGCTCTGCTATGACGCCGAGCTCGAGCTCATCTCGATGGCCACCGTGCGGCGGGTGCCCTATGACGGCTTCCACACGGGCTACAAGACCATGGACCTCCGGCCCGGGGAGCTGGTGCGCTCGGTGCGCCTTCCCGCCAGGGCCGAAGGGGCCGGGGCACTCCACTACTACCGCAAGGTGGGGACACGCTCGGCCCAGGCCATCTCCAAGGTGGTCTTCGCCGCCCTGGGGTCCATGGAGGGAGGCCGCGTCCGTGCGTGCCGCATCGCCCTGGGCAGCGTGGCGCCCACCGTGTTGCGTTGCCGCCGCACCGAGGGCGTCGTGACGGGCCTTCCCCTCGATCCGGCCCGGCGGCGGGAGGCCGCGGCCGTCCTTCGCACGGAGATCGCCCCCATCGACGACATCCGCTCCACGAGGGCCTACCGGGAGCGGGTGGCGCGGAACCTCCTGGACGACTTCCTCGCGCGCCTGGCCGCGACGGGTGGCCCGGGGGACTAGGCCGTGGTATTCTTGCCCGAAGTTGCCATGGGCCTCTCATGCCCCCGTTGCGGCCAGGCCGTCGAGCTGGAGCCCTTGCAGTTCGAACGCCAGCCCCTGTGCGGATGCCCACCGCGGCGGCCCAGGGCGACGCGCAGGGCCCACGGGGTCGGTCCAGACGGACGTACCCGGATGCGCGAGCTTGCCCGGATTGCGGATCGGGTGTCGGAACTCATCCTCGACCCCGAGATCCCCGCGGTGGACGTCGCCATAGCCCGGGCCCGCCTGCGGGAACGCTGCGCGGAGTGGTTCCCGGACCGCATGGAGCTCTACGACATGGTCTACGAGCGCCGCTTCGACCGCCTCTGGGAGCAGTTCCGGGACTAGGTCGTAGCCGCCGGCTCGCCCTCCTCGAGGCGGGCACGTGTCTCCGCCTCGAAGCAGTCATGGACCGCCTCGCGGATGGGCCCCAGGCCGTGGAGGGGGCCCAGACGCAGCAGGGCCTCGCCCCGCGTGAGGAAATCGCGCACGTAGTGGAACATGTAGAGACGGAGGCGGCGCGCCGCCAGCTTCTCGCCGAAGCGGTCCTCCAGGAGGGCCGCCTGCTCGTCGAAGGTGGCCCGGCGCGCCTCCAGGGAGGCGGGCCCCGTGCGCTCGCCGCGCTCGAACCAGGCCACCAGCTCGGCGAAGAACCAGGGGTGGCCCACTGCCGCGCGGCCCACCATGACGGCGTCACAGCCGGTGGCGCGGACCATGCGCTCCGCGTCGTCCACGGTCCGCACGTCGCCGTTCCCGATGACGGGGACCCGGACCGCCTCCTTGACGGAGCGTATGACCTCGTGGCTGCAGTCGCCTCCGTACCAGTCCATCTTGGTGCGGCCGTGCACCGCGATGGCCGCCACCCCGGCGTCCTCGACGGCCCGGGCCACCTCGGCGGCGTTCATCTGGCAGGCGTCCCAGCCGGCCCGCATCTTGACCGTCACGGGGATGGAGACCGCGCGCACGACCGAGCGGAGGACCCGGTGCACGTGGGCGGGTTCCCGCATGAGGGCCACCCCGACCCCGCGCCGCACCTGCTTGCGGGTGGGGCAGCCCATGTTCAGGTCGTAGAGGGCGAAGCCCTCCTCCTCGGCCAGACGCGCCCCCGCCACCAGCTCCGCCTCCTCCCTCCCGGCCACCTGGAGGGCGAAGGGCCGTTCCTGGGGCTCCCGCTCGAGGACCCGGAGTACCCCCCGGCCGTGGGCCAGGAGCTGATCCACGTGGATCATCTCGGAGATCACCCAGCCGGAGCCGAAGCGTCGGGCGAGCTGTCGGATGCTGGTCTCGTTGTAGTTGACCATGGGCGCCATGAGGACGCGGTGGTCCAGCGTCACGGCTCCGATGCGCAACCAGGGGTCGGCGGCCCAGCGGCCGCAGCCGTCGGCCGAGGCGATCATGGGGCCGATTGTAGCCGCGGCGAGGAAGGAACCGCTACGTCCGCCGGCGAAGCCAGTCCAGGGCCTCCACGACCCCGGCGCGGCGGGCGCGCACCCGGTCCGCCACCGCCTTCAGGTCCGCGCGGCCGAGGAAGTCATCGGGCCCGAAGCCCCCGTCGGCGCGGCCCACCATCAGGCCTGCGGCGTCAGCCGCGGCGATAGCGGCGGCGCGCGGGTGGCCCGCCGGCACGTCCGGGAACCCGCCCCCGCCGCCGCTCGGCGGGGCAAGCCCCAGGGCCTGCTGGAGGAGGGCCGCGAAGGTCCCGCGGTCCATGGCCCGGTCCGGGAGGAAGCGGCCGTCCCCGTGGCCTCGCACCAGACCGGCGAGGGCGGCGGCCTCGATCCAGGGATAGCGCGGGTCGTCCGCGGGGACGTCCTTGAAGGTGGGTCGCGAGGGCCGGTGGGGATCGAGCCCCAGGGCCTTCGCTAGGTCCGCCACCGCGTCGCCGCGGCTCGTGAGGCCCGCCGGGTCCGCGCGGGCGAGCTTGAGGTAGTAGTCCCACGGGAAGTGGGGACCCGGGTCGTCGCGGTTGCGGGGGTCCAGCTCCTCGTGGGAGACCACGTGATTGCGGTCCACGGGGAAGCCGTACTCCAGGCTCAGCCAGTGGACGAGGCCCGCCGAGGCGCGCAACTGCGCCTCCGTCCAGCCGTCCCGCCGGGAGTAGCCCTCGTGTTCGATGCCGATGGTCTCCGCGTTGTGGCCGACCGCGTGCCAGGCCACGTCCTTGTCCCGCACCATCTGGATGATCGTCCCGTCGAATCCCACTAGGTAGTGGGCGCTCCGCGCCTCGCCGGGGGGGAGCCGGCTGTCGAAGGTGTTCACCCCGGAGGAGAGCGGCCCTTCGATGGTGTGCATGACCACCCGGCGGATGGTGCGGCCCGAACGGGGGGAGTAGTTCCCGGAGTAGGCTGGCTGGAAGTCGACGGCTGGCTTGCCGGCGGCGGCCGCGGGGCAGGCCACCCCCGTCCAGAACAGCACACCGATCAGGAGCGCCTGAGCTCGCTCGGCCATGGGTCCCTGTCCCTTCCCGAGGACCCCCGAGGGGGAGGTAGAACCAATGTCCATGCCGCCCGGCTCGCGTGGGACCTCCCATGGGACTGCACGACTTCGATCCCCGTCGTCCCGCGAGGCGTCCACGTACTGGAACAACGCGCTGTGGAAGGCCGCGACGCGCTTGACAGCAGGCCCCGGCACCGCAGAATGCCGCCGCCATGACCATGAGCTGCATCATCTGGGACAAGGTGGCCGGCCTGAGCACCGACGCCGACATGGCCACCTCGCTCGCGGCGGCGGCGGACCCGAAGACCTTCGCCTGGATCGACCTGGCGGCACCCGCGGCGTCGGAGATCGACGCCGTGGCCCGGACGCTACAGGTCCACGAGCTGACGGTGGAGGCCCTCTCCACCCTGGAGGAGCGGCCCCGGGTGGACGTCTACGACGACCACCTCTTCGTGGTCTTCCGGGCGCTCCGGAAGGGGGACGGGGGGGACGTGATGGACCCCCTCAATGCCTACTTCCTCCTCTTCAAGAGCACCCTGGTGACCCTGCACCACCAGCCCATAGGCCCCGTGGAGGAGGTGAAGGCCACCATGAGCCGGCGGCCGGACCTCATGAAGCTGGGTCCGGCGTATCTCATGTACGCGGTCCTGGACCGGATCGTGGACGGCTACCTGGAGCTGATCGACGCCATCGAGGACGACATCGAGTCCCTCGACGAGGGGATCCTGGATCGGCTCGACCCGCGGGTCCCGGGGAAGGTCTTCCAGACGAAGAAGACGCTGACGAAGCTGAGGCGCAGGACCATCCCTCACCGCGAGCTGCTGGATACCCTGGGGAACCAGCCCAGCCCCTTCATCCCCGAGAAGGCGCGGGTCTACTACCGCAGCCTCTACGACCACCTTACCCGGGTGGACGACCGGGTGAACGCCTGCCGCGAGTTCCTCCAGGGGGCCCTGGACGCCTACATGGCCCTGGAGGCCCGGCAGGGGAGCGAGGTCATGCGGGTCCTCAGCCTCGGGGCCACGGTGATGCTGCCCCTGGGGATCCTCACCGGACTCTACGGCACGAACTTCAAGATGCTGCCCGGGGCCGACCACCCCCTGGGGTTCTGGGTGTTCCTGGGGATCATGCTCACCCTGGCCGGGACGGGCGCCATCTACTTCCGGTGGAGGAAATGGCTGTGACGGCCGAGCTCAAGGGATGGGGGGAGCACGAGGTCCCGGAGGGCCCCGGGGCCGTCTGGGAGGCGGGGCCCCTCCGGCTGCGGCTGCGGCGCTCGGCTGGGGAACTGCACGTGGTCCCGGACCGGGCGCGGGTGGGACGCGAGCCGCGGGGCCCCTTCGACTGGCCCCCGGAGGCGGGCGCGCCCGTGTGGTCGCGCTGGGCCGTGGGGGGGGTGCCCCCGCGGGTGGCTGTCCTGCCCGTCCTCCCGGACCGGCCGCTGGTGGTGCAGCCCGAGCACCCCTTCCACCTGCCCCCGGGCGAGCGGGCAAGGGTCTATGTCCGCGTCCCCGTCTGGGCGCGCCTCTGCCTGGCCGCGTCCACCCGGCCGATCCTCCTGGAGGTCCCGACGGTGGTCCTCTCGAATACCTCCTTCGGGGGCTACACCGAGTGCGTCCTCTGCTACTGGTGTCCCACCACCGCCCGCAGGACCGTGGAGCCGGAGCTATGGGCGCCGCACCTGGTGGTCTGTCCACTGGACCTGACGAACCTCTCGCCGGTGGTCCTGCCCGTGGCCAGGCTCTGCCTGCCGGTCCGGCACCTGGGGATCTACCGGCAGGCGGACCGGCTCTGGGCGGACCCCCTGGATGTCCGCCTCCCTGGGGCCACGGACCCGGCCGAGATCCGGCCCTCGGGCACCCCCCCGCGGGAGGCCGAGGGGGCGACGCTGCTCTCGCCTCCGCGGGAGACGACCCAGAAGGGGCTCACGGGCTGGACGTTCTCGGCGCTCCAGGCGCTGCCCGGGGCCGCGCTGCAGTCTCTGCCCGGTCTGGGCGGGGTGAAGCGGTAGGCCGCCTCACGGAGAGAGTCCACCGATTCCCGGTGGGCGCGGGCGCGGGCGTCATGCTCACCTACACCTACACCTGCACCTGCACGTCCACCCACACGCCCTTCGGGTAGTCCCATCGAGTCTCTCGGTGGAACCACCGGGAGGGGAGGAGGGGCCGACCATGCTGGATTACCTCTTGACCCAGGCCCACGCGCTCTGGGCCTGGCTGACGGGGCCCACGGCCACGGGGGTCCTGCGGGCCCTCGTCACGGTGGCGGTGGGGTTACCGCTCGTCGCCCTCGTCGCCCGGCGCGCGGGGGGGTGGTTCCGGCGCCGCCAGTCTGCCCAGAACGCCATGCTCGCAGAGAAGGCCGCCTACTACGGGGGCCTCGCGGTCCTGACGGTCATGGTGGTCCAGGAGCTGGGCTTCAGCCTCACGCCGCTCCTGGGGGCCGCGGGGGTCGCGGGCGTGGCGCTCGGCTTCGCGGCCCAGACCAGCGTCTCCAACCTCATCAGCGGGCTCTTCCTCATCGCCGAGAAGCCCTTCCAGGTGGGCGACGTGGTGACCATGGGGGGACGCACGGGGACGGTCCTCTCCATCGACCTCCTCTCGGTGAAGCTGCGCCTCCTCGACAACGCCTACGTGCGCATCCCCAACGAGGTCATCATCAAGAACGAGATGGCCAACGTGACGCGCTTCCCCATCCGGAGGGTGGACCTGAACATCGGGGTGGCCTACAAGGAGGACATCCGCCGCGTCCGGGGACTGCTCCTAGACATGGCCTGGAAGCACCCGCTCTGCCTCATGGAGCCGGAGCCCCAGGTGAACATGGTGGGATTCGGGGACTCCTCCATGGACCTCCTCTTCGCGGTCTGGACGGCGACGCCGGATTACCTCGGGCTCAGGAACGCCATGCTGGAGGAGGTGAAGCGGCGCTTCGACGAGGAGGGCATCGAGATCCCCTATCCCCACGTCTCCATCTGCCGAGGTCCGGGGACGGA
The DNA here is from genome assembly GCA_016209495.1 of Planctomycetota bacterium. Taxonomy (GTDB): domain Bacteria; phylum Planctomycetota; class JACQVX01; order JACQVX01; family JACQVX01; genus JACQVX01. The sequence continues at coordinate 3,607 of JACQVX010000022.1, read as the reverse complement.
GCCCTTCCCGGTGCAGGTGGTGTCGCCCCCTCACGGCTGAGCCATGGCGTCCCATGGCGAGGCCCCGGGCGGCCTGGCGGCCGGAATGGGCAGGCTCGGGGCCGCCGAGGTGGCGGCGGTGCGGAGGGTGGGCGAGGTGGCCCGGCTGGGCCTGGGCAACCTGGCCCTGGTGCTCACCCTCCGTTTCCGTCGGCGGCAATTCGTGGAGCAGCTCCATTCGGTGGGGGTCCGCTCGCTGCCCATCATCCTGGTGAGCGCCTTCTTCGTGGGGATGGTGCTGGCGGTGCAGGTTCAGATCGAGCTCGCGCGCTTCGGCGTGGGGATCTACATCGCCAACATCGTCACCGTCACCCTCCTCCGGGAACTGGCCCCGGTCTTCACGGGGCTCCTCCTGGCGGGACGCGCCGGGAGCGGCATCGCGGCGGAGATCGGCTCCATGGCCACCACGGAGCAGGTCCTCGCCATGCGGATGCTCGCCCTGGACGTGGACCGGCTGGTGGTGGCGCCCAGGCTGGCGGCGGGGGCCGCCGCGGGCTTCGCCCTCACCCTGGTCTTCGGGGTGGCGGGGATCGTGGGGGGCTACGTCATCGCCGTGGGCTCCCTGGGCATCCCCTACACCACCTACCACGCCTACACCCTGGAGGCCCTCGAGGTGACCGACCTGGCTTGCGGGTTGGTCAAGGGCACCGTCTTCGGGGCCATCGTGGCCCTGGCGGGCTCGGCCTCGGGCCTGGCCGCCCGCGGCGGGGCCCGGGGCGTGGGCGCGGGCACCACCCGGGCGGTGGTGGCGGCGTCGCTCGCCATCCTGGTGAGCGACTTCTTCCTGACCCGGCTCCTGGTCTGGGTGCTGGGCTAGCGGTCCGCCCCCGGCAGGGCGGGGGTGATGCCCCGGGTGGACGACCGCGCCGGCGGGGCGGGAGCCTCCGGGGGAGGGGTGGAGGAGGGGGACAGGAGCGAGCGGTCGCGGTCGTTGGCGGCGCGGCGCACCACCACCTGGGTCCCCACGCCCACCAGGGCCTTCAGCTCGCGCAGGTCGGAGTTGAAGAGCCGGATGCAGCCCTGGGAGCCCTTCGCGCCGATGACCTCGGGCTCGTCGGTCCCGTGGATCCCGATCCCGCTCCAGGGCGGCGTGGCCAGGCGCAGGAACCAGGGGCCGTAGCTGCGGCGGCCGGCGGGTCGCTCCCAGTGCGTGGAGTCGTGGACCCGCTCGACGTGGAACTCGCCCTCGGGGGTGCGGTGGTCCCCGACCGCCTTCTTGTCGTCGCCGTCGGGGTTGGCCCCGATGGTGATGGGATAGGACTTGATGAGCTCGTCTCCCCGGTAGAGCAGGAGCGAGTAGTGGTCCTTGACCACCTCGAGGCGCAGCTCCTCCCCGGGGGCCGCGAGTCGCTCGCGCCATTCGGCGGAGAGGAGGTCCCGGTCCCGGTGCGCGAGGATGACCCGCGAGGGGTCGAGCCCTGCCTCCCGGGCCGCCTCCGGGGCGCTCAGGCCCGCCGCCAGGACCAGGACGAAGAGGGGCGCCGCCGGCGTCACGGTCTCTCGATCGTCCTGCCCCGCGCGCCGGGGCGCACCGGGAGGGACTCCACCACGCCGCCATGGGGGGGGCGGGTCTGGACGTGGAGGATGGGCTCCCTCAGGGGGGACACCCCGTACTCGGTGGGGGGCTTCCCCAGGAGCCGATCGAGGTAGCCCAGGCGGGCCAGGTCGATCTCCCCGGACTGCCCGTCCAGGAAATGGTCGCTGGCCAGGACGTCGATGACCACGTGGGTATGACCGAAGCTGTCCAGGATGCCGTCGCCGTTCCGGTCCCTGCCCAGGGAGGTCCAAAAGTCGCCGCTCAGGGCGTCGAGGGCGCCCAGGCGCCCATCGCCGTCCCGGTCGCCTACCCGCCGGCTGAAGAGATAGGTCCGGCGCTCGGCGCGGTCGAGGTAGCCCCAGCCGTCGCTGCCGAGCTGGCTGGGCCCCGCGTCCCAGTGGTAATAGATCTCGCGGTCGCCTCGGGCGTAGACGAGCAGGGCCTTGTTCGCCTCCTTCTGATCCTTTCGGATGGCGCGCCGGATCCTCTGAACCACCTCTTCGGGGAAGGGGAAGCGGTAGCCGTGCTGCCGAGTGTAACGGTACCACAGCTCGATGAGGAAGTCCGCGCAGTCGGCGCTGGAGGTGCGGATGAATTCCAGCCCCAGGGTGGAGAAGCGCTGTGCGTAGCTCAAGCGCCAGTCCTCGGGCGCCCCGTCCACCCGGGAGACCCGCATCACGGCCTGCCGCGCGGCCTGCCAGCCGGCGTCGTCCAGGGCCGCCCGGGTGGAGGCCAGGGCCGGCGGACCCCATTCGTCGCCGTCGTGCAGGCGGACCTCCACCGTGTAGGCCCTGCCCGGCCTCACCAGGTCCGCCGCGAGGGTGTCGGTCACCGGGGAGTCCAGGGCCTCGACGGTCTCCAGGACGCGCTCGCGGGGGAGCTCGTAGGTGCGTTCCCGGATGGGGATGTCGTCCTCCCCCCGGTAGTCCTCGAACCAGCGGAAGCGCGCCTGCATGCTCGTGGCCCCCGCGTAGGCCCCATCGTCCGAGGGCCGGTAGAGGTGGGCCCGAAGGGAGGAACGCGCCGCCACCACCCACTTGCCCTCGGGGCTGGTGATGTAGACGTCGTCCACCGAGGCGAGGCGGTTCCCGCCACGGCCGGAGAGCGCGCCCAGGGCCAGGCTTAGGACGTAGTGGGCGGCGACCGGGTAGGTGGCGTCGGAGGGTCTCCAGGCCGCCACCCGGACGTAGTAGGTCCCGGGCCCCAGGCTGGCCTCGATGACCTCGACCGAGGTGTTGTCCGTGCCGGCCAGGCGGCGGGCCGCCCGGCGGCCCTCCGCGTCGTGCAGGGAGAGGTCCAGGTCGTGCCCCGCGTCGGCGGCGCCCTCCCAGCGGGTCCGGCCCTCGTCCAGGAAGCGGGCCACCACGTGCATCTCGAGGCGCACCCGCGCCGGGTTACGGACCGTGAGTTCCCAGAAGTCCACGGGGTCCGTGGCGAGGTCCACGTGGCCCAGGTGCCGCTGGCCCGCCTCGGCCGAGAGCCAGCTCAGCCCCCCGATGGCCGTGCTGTCCGCCCTCCAGGGCTCGCCCGTGTTGGGCTCGGTCTCCTCCCGCGCCTCCGGCGGCCCCGCCGGGACGGGCGGGCCGATGGCCAGGTCCGTGCCCTCGTCCGGCTGCGAGCGGGCCGGGGCGGCCAGGGCGGCGACCATGGCGAGCGCAACGGCGGGGGCCGCGAAGGGCAGGCGCATGGAAGGGGACGGCGCGATGGGCGTGCCGCCGAGGATCGGGCCGGCTCCGGTGGGGGTTCCGGGGATGCCGTGGGCGTGGGGCCCTGGAGGCATGCCGGGTCCTTCCACAGCGCGCCATGCGTGCCATCCGTATAATCGCATGGCCATGATCCGGATCGAGGGCTTCACGAAGCGCTACGGAGGCCGGGTGGTCCTTCGGGACCTCCACCTGGATGTGGGCCGCGGCGAGACCCTGGTGGTCATGGGGGCCAGCGGCTGCGGGAAGAGCACCCTCCTGCGCCACGTGGCGGGGCTGGAGCACGACGAGACGGGGCCCTTCGAGGGGCGCATCACCGTGGGGGAGG
>JACQVX010000235.1 GCA_016209495.1 Planctomycetota bacterium | reverse complement strand
GGGGCGGCGCCCTCCGAGGGCCCGGCCCTGGTGGTGCGCAGCCTGGCCCTCAAGGACGCGGTGGTCCACTTCACCGACGAGACGGCGACCGAGCCCCTCCCGCGCCTCGTGGCGGTGACGGGCCAGGTCCTCAACCTCTCGGACGCCCCGGCGGCCTGGGGCCAGCCGGTGGAGGCCAACCTCTCCGGGCGGGTGGACGACGAGAACGGCGGGCGCATCGCCCTGGAGGCACGCTACGACTATCGCCAGGGGGTCCTGCTCACCCAGACCTATGCCCTGCGCACCGAGGGCGTGGAGATGGCCCGTCTGGCCGCGTTCTTCGGACGCTCCAGCGCCGTGGACCTGCGCAAGGGCAAGGCGACCTCCGACGTGAAGGGCGTGATGCGCGACGGTCAGATGGACTTCCAGGTGGTCTCCGACCTCACGGGGGTGGAGGTGGCGGCGAAGCCGGGGGTGAAGCGGCTCGCCGGGCTCAAGGCCGAGGACGTGGTCCGCGGGGTGAACGCGGTGAAGGACTTCCACATCGCGTTCGGCGTCAAGGGCAGCCCCGGGAGTCCCCGCTTCGAGTGGGGCGACGAGATCGCCCGCATCATCACGCAGGGCGGGGTCGACGCGGCGAAGGCGGCGGCCATGGACGCGGCGGAGGAGGCCGCGGACGACGCGGCGCGGCGGGCCTCCGAGGCCGCGGACCGGGCCCTGGGGGATGCCGTGCCCCCGGGACAGGGCGGCGAGGTGGTGGACGAGGCGAAGGATCGCCTGCGCCGCGGGGTCGGCGGCCTGTTCGGCAAGGACAAGTAGCCGCCGCCGCCGGCGGGCCGCGCGTCGAGTCGCTCCTCACAGGGGCCACTGGATCACGGCCCGGTAGTAGTCGATGCGCCCGGTGCGCACGGTCCCGGCCACCTGCTGGGCCCGGGCCAGGGCCCGGGCCTGCTCCCGGTAGATCCCCAGGATCACCTGGTCCCGCTCCACGAAGTAGACGTCCTGGATGCGTTCGGACATGGATCGAACCTCCCCACGATCCCCCTCGGCATCCTTATCGGCCGGTCAGGGGTCGCAACTTCGCCGCGGCCCGCGCGGCGAGGGCCCAGGTCAGGGCCGCCAGGGCCGTGGACAGCGAGGGGACCGCGGTCCAGGCCGCGTTCAGGCCCAGGGCGCCCCAGGGCGAGGGGCGGCGCGGGTCCCGGGCCAGGAGTCCGCAGGCCGTCCCCAGGGCCAGGGCCTGGGCGAGGCCCAGCGCGGTCGGGACAGGCCAGGCACGCCAGACCGCGAAGAGGCCCGAGGAGGCCACCGCGGCCGGGAGGCCGGCGCCCGGCAGGCGGCGGAAGGCCACCTCCTCCCACAGGGCGCCGAGTACCACGGGGACGACGGCCGCCGGCCACCCCACGCCGTCCCAGAGGGGCGTGGGGCCACACCCGGCCACGGCGGCCACCGACAGGGCGAAGGCCGGGGCGGCCACGGCGTGGAGGTCCGGCCTCCCGGCCGGAAGCCAGGGGCGTCGGACCAGGCGCAGGTAGACACCCACCGCGAGGGCCGAGAGGGCGACCCCCAGGGCGTGGCGCCCGGCGAGACCGAGGCCGTCCGAGTCCAGGTAGAAGCCCTGGGTGTAGTCCACCCCCACGTCGGCGACGGTGCGCGCGCCATGGATGGCCACGGGAAGGAGCGCCACGGCCCAGACCGCCGGGTGGCTCCTCACGTGGCGAAGCACCCTGCTGCCCAGGGGGCGGAGGGCCCGCCGCACGGCGGCGATGGCCGCGGCCAGGGCGACCAGGGCCAGGCTCGCCATCAGCGCGGAGCGCGGCGTTCGCGCGGCCAGCCTGGGAGGTGGCGCGGGGAGCGGGCAGGGGAGCCAGGGGCCCGAGTCCACGGACGCGGGCCGGGGCGGCCGGCGGAAGTCCGGCCCGTCGCGCCAGGCCGCCTCCAGGGCAGGGAGCCCCTCGCCGTAGGCCGCCACCAGGGCGGGGAGGCCGGGCTCTCCGCGCGCCAGGCGCCGGAGCAGGGCCTGCAAGGCGGTCCGGCCCCCCCGGGCGTCCAGGAAGGCGACCCATGCCCGGGCCGCGTCGTAGTCGCGCAGCCGGCCGATGCGCCGGTCCAGAGAGTCCACTGGCTCCCAGGGACGCGGCCCCAGCCAGGGGGAGGCCAGGTGGTCGGCGAGACCCTCCTCCAGCCACCAGGGCGAGGAGGAGGGGAGACCCGGCCGGAGGAGGGCGCCGAGGTAGTGGGCGTGGACGACCTCGTGGGCCAGGACCTCCAGATCCAGGGCCCTAGAGGCCTCCACGTCGATGTGGGTGAGGGTGTGGCGCCCCAGGGCCCCATGGAGGTAGGCGGGGAAGCGCACCACCAGCGGGACCGGCGCCACCCCCAGGGCCTCGGCCGCACCCAGGCGCGCCGTCTCGAGGAGCCGGGCGCACCGCAGTCGTGCGTGGGCCCCCATGACTTCCGGGAGGGCGAGGATGCGGAGGCCGGCGTGCTCGCTCCAGACCCCGCGGGCCTCGAGCTCGGCCTGGGCCGCGAACTCGCGCAGCAGCCCCTCGGGGACGAGCGCGCCGGGGGCATGGCGCGCCGCCGCCAGGGCGGCGGCGGGCCGGAGCGCCAGGTGGCAGGCGATCGCCTCCAGGGCATCCCAGCCCCAGACCAGCGCGACCGATACCAGGGCGAGGGAGACGAGGGCCGCGGCCTTGCGGACCCGGACCCACGCCATGGTGGGCTCACTGATAGAGCGAGTCGATGAGCTTGGCGTGGCGTTCCGCCACCACGTTGCGCCGCACCTTCAGGGTCTGGGTCAGCTCTTCGCCCACCCGGAAGTCCGAGTCCAGGAGGTGGAGGTTCCGCACCTGTTCGAAGGGCCGGAACCCGTTCTCCAGGCTGATGCGCCTCGACACCTCGCGGCGGAAGAGGGCCACGGCCGCGGGGTCGCGGACCAGCTCCGAGGGCGTGCCCGCCTGGCGGCCCAGCCGCTCGCGCAGGACCTCGAAGTCCGGCACCACCAGGGCCGCCAGGTGGCGCCGGTCCTGTCCCACCACGACGACCTGCTGGACGAGGTCCGACTCCCTGAGGCGGTTCTCGATGGGCTCGGGCTCCACGTTCTCCCCGGAGACCAGGACGATGGTGTCCTTGGCGCGGCCGGTGATCTGAAGGTCTCCCTCCAGGCTGAGGCGACCCAGGTCGCCGGTGTCGAACCACCCCTCCGGCCCGATGGCGCGGCGCGTGGCCTCGTCGTCGTGGTAATAGCCGCGCATGACCGACGGCCCCCGGACCTGGATGAGGCCGCGCTCCCCGGGGCCGAGGGCCTGGTTCCGGGGGTCCACCACCCGCACCTCCACCCCATGGATGGGGCGCCCCACGGTCCCGATCGCGGCACGCTCCAGGCTGCGTACCGCCACCACGGGGGAGGTCTCGGTGAGTCCGTAGCCCTCGAGCACCGGGATCCCCACCGTCTGGAAAAAGACGTCCACGGAACGAGGCAGCGAGCCGCCGCCCGAGATGATCGCCCGGAGTCGGCCTCCCGTCCGCTCGCGGATGCGGGAGAAGACCCGGCGCCGGGCCAGGCGCCATGCGGGGCCCAGGGCCAGGGCCGTGACCATGGCCCGACCGCGTTCGGCGGCGCGCCGGAGGGGGCCCCGCCCCTGGAAGGACGCCGCCTGCCCCCGCAACACGGAGTGGGCGGCCGCCACCCGCCGCGAGGCCGAGAAGAGGGCGTGGAACAGGAGGCGACGGGGCAACGGGCTCGCCTCGACATTGCGGAGGACCCCCGCCTGGATCCCCTCCAGGACGCGGGGGACGCAGGCCATGAAGGTGGGGCGTTCCTCGGCCAGGTCGCCCAGGAGGACCTGCCGCACCGGGCGGGAATAGGAGGTGGAGGCCCCCACCGCCAGGGAGGCATACTCCACCGTACGCTCGAAGATGTGCCAGGGCGGGAGGAGGGAGAGGAAGCGGTCCTCCGGGGTGACGCCCAGCAGGGGACCGAGGACGCGCACCTGGTGCATGAGGTTCGCGTGGGAGAGGACGACGCCCTTGGGCCGGCCGGTGGTGCCCGAGGTGTAGATGATGGTGGCCGTGTCGGCGGGGAGGATGGCCTGCCCCTGGGCCGTGAGCGGGTCGATCCCGCGCTGGAGGGCCTTGCGCCCGGCGTCCACGACGTGGCGGAAGGGCCAGACGTCCCCCTCGCGCTCGCGGAAGGCCGGGTCCATCACCACCACGAAGAGGACCCGAGGCAGGCCCGAGCGGTGCTCCAGGACCTTGGCGAGCTGCCGTGCGTCCTCGACGACGACGCCCACCGAGTCCGAATGCTGGAGGATGTAGACCAGCTCCTGAGAGAGGGTGTCGGCGCCCCGGGGGACGTCCACGCAGCCGGAACCCACGAGGGCCAGGTCCGACATCAGCCACTCGGCTCGGTTGTCCGAGAGTAGTCCCACGTGATCGCCCCGCCGCACCCCCAGCTCGTGGAAGCCGGCGGCCAGGGCGCGGACGTCCTCGGCCAGCCCCCGGTAGTCTAGCGGCCGGAATGTCCCTCGACCCTCCCGGCCCGTCTCGCCGCCCTCCGACGGGGCCTCCCTCCAGCGGAGGGCGGTACCGTCGGCGTGGCGCCTCGCCGCCGCCAGGAACATGGCGGCGATGGTCGGCGCCTCCCCGGGCGGGGTATCGGAGAAGACGGCTCGCTCTCTGTGCTTCGCGCCCAAGGCCAATCCCCCCTGGTCCGGTCGGTAGACCGGCGGATGCTATGCCCGCTCGGGTCAGGTTGTCAAATGGCGCCAAACCCCTGCGGAACGAGACGTTCACGGTCGTGAGCGCCCCCTTGACAGGCGCGGGTGCGCCGTCTAGAAACTGCACCCGCCGCGGCCTGGCGGCGTGGAGGATGGCCATGGATCCGGCGGATTCGGGTGAGGTGACGGCGACCGCTCGTCGAGGGCGTGCGCCGCGCGTGGTGCGGCCCTCCGACCGCTACGGCCGCCGCCCCCCGGCGGGCAGACCCGACACGACGCGCGCCGTCGCTGTCCTGTGGGCGCAGGGGGCGTGGGGGAGGCGTCTCGTCCACCGCCTCGCGTCCGAGTCGGCAACGAGGGTGCTGCCCCTGGAACCGGCCACCGGGCTGGAGGTCTGGCGTCGCTCGCGGATCGACACCGTGGTCCTGGCCGACGCCCCCGGCCCCGGTGGCGTGGCGGGCACCGTGGAGGCACTGGAGACGGCGGCGCGCTCGGGGGTGCGCAAGCTGGTGCTGCGCTCCAGCACCCTGCTCTACGGTCCACGTCCCGAGAACCCCGGCTTCCTGCCGGAGAGTGCGCGCCTGCGGGCCGAACCCGAGGACCCCCGGCTGCGGGGCCTGCTGGAGGTGGAACATCTCGCGACGGGCCTGACGGCGCGCTACCCCGGGCTGGTGGTGAGTCTGCTGCGCATGGCGGAGGTCCTCGGACCCGGTTCCGCCGGCCCGGTGGCCGAGTACCTGCGGTCCCAGGCGGTGCCCACGGTGATGGGCTTCGACCCCATGGTGCAGCTCATCCATGAGGAGGACGCCATCGAGGCGCTGGTCCATGCGGTCCGGGTGGACTGTCGGGGTCCGGTGAACGTGGCCGCGCGGCCGGTCCTTCCCCTGCGGCGGGTGGTCTTGCTGGCCGGGCGTGTCAGCGCGCCCATCCTCAATCCGCTCACCTCCGGCCTGCTCCGTCTGGCCGACCGCGCGGGGCTGGGCCGGCGGCTGCCCCTGGCGGTGGAGTACCTCACCTACCCGTGCGTGGCCGACGACCGGCGGATGCGCTCGGACCTGGGGTTCGAGCCCGCCCACAGCGCCGTGGACGCCATCCGGGACTTCGCCCAGCGCGACCGCTGGAAGCGGTCCAGGCGCTGAGGGGGCGCGGGGGGCGGCAGGCCTGTGCCGCCCCACGGAGGCGCAGCCCCTCCCCGATATCCCCCCCCTCTAGCCCTCGAGGGGGGTCGTGCCCTGCTCCGGCCGGGGGGCCGGCGGCGCCGGCCGGCGGCGCGGGCGGGACGCCGACCTGGGGGCCCTGGGGGCGGCATGGGCGTCTCCCGCGCCGTCCTTGCGGGTTTTCGTGATGGGGCGCACGGAGGTCCGGACCTTCCCCACGAACTTGTCCAGGCGGTTCTCGATGTCCCCGCGGAACTGGGAGACGTTCCGCCGCAGGTCCTTGACGTTCTTCAGGAGCGACTCGGTCCGCTTGCCCAGGTCCAGGTGCAGGTCCAGGCGGCCGTCCCGGTCCACCTCGGTCCCCTTCTCCACGAGCCGCTCGAACTGCCTCTGGACCTCTTCCCGGGCCAGGACCGCGGCCCCGACGCCCGCCAGGGCCAGCTTGCGGACGAAGTCCGACCGGTTGCCGCCCTTCACGGAAGGGCCCTTCCTGTTCGTCGTCATCCTCTCACCCTCCACATGACGCACTGCGTCATGCGCGGGGAAGATAACGCAGTGCGTCATGCGTGTCAAAGGAAAAACTGCCGCTATCGCGCGCGGCGGCTGGCCCGGGCCGCGCCGCCCCGGGCGGGCGCTCGGCGACGCCGGGTCTGGGCGCGGCGGCCGGGGGTGTCGCCGGACGCCTCGTCGCGGGCCAAGGTCTGGGCCAGGGCGTCTACCCGCGTGACCAGGGCGTCCGCCTGGCGGCGCAGGCGCTCCACGTCCGAGGCGGTGGGGATGTCGAGGCGCGAGAGGGCCGTACGGACCCGGTCATCCACCCAGCGCTCCAGCTCCACCCGGTTCCGGCGGATGCGCTCGCCGAGGAGGCCCATGAGCCGGCGCCCCTCGGCGCGCGTGATCTGACGGTCCTCGACCATGGAGCGGACGTTGCGCTCCACGTCCTCCAGGGCCACGAAGGCGCTCCCGACCCACGCGGGCATCTGGCGGCGCAGGAAGTCGAACATGCTGTCCCTGCTGCGGGCGATGAGGTTCGCCAGGGCGCTGCGCGGGAGGAGGGGCCCCGTGCGCCGCTGCTTCTCGAGCAGGACCCTGGAGAGGGTGAGGGCGGTGAGGTCCTTGCCGGAGTCGTTGTCCACGACCCGGACCTCCTCTCCCTGGTTCACCAGCTCGCCGAGGTCACGGATGGTCAGGTAGGACCTCGTGGAGGTGTCGTAGAGCTTCCGGTTCGAGTAGCGCTTGATCAGGTGCACCGTCGTCGCCTCTCCGCCAGCCTGCGCTCCAGTTCCTCCACGCGGCGCGACAGGGACGCCAGGCGCCGGCCGAGGTCCACGACCTCGGCACGCGAGGGGAGGCGCAGCCGGACCATGGCGTGGTGGACACGGCCGTCCAGGGACCCCCGGAGGCCCGCCAGGTCGCGCCGGACCCGCCCGAGGAGCGCCGCCCAGGCCTCGGGGAATCGGGTAGCGCCCTCGCCTTTCCTCTCGCGCGCGGCCAGGGAGGGAGGACATCGTGGTGGTTCCCCGCGGGGAGGGTCAAGGCAATTTGGGGGCGATCCGGGCCACGTCGCCCGCGGCCCTGGCCTACCGGCCAGGGAGGGTCGCAGGCCGGCGCGAGGCGACGGCCGGGACCCTGACCGCGGCCACCCCGTAGGGCTCCAGGGGGAGGTCGAAGCGGGGGCCCACCTCCACCGCAAGGCCGCTCAGGACCTCTTCGCCGCGCCCGGGGGGTAGGGCGGGCACGACCACGCGGGCGACGCGGGGGCGACCCTCGTCGTTGACGGCGAAGACCCAGGCCCCGCCGTCCGGGGCGTGGCGTATCCAGGCCAGGCCACGGCCCTCCAGCCAGGCCGAGGGCTCGACCCGGGCCGCCGCCGCCACGCGCCGGACCTCCGCCGCGTCCGCCGCGAGCCGCCGCGACCCCAGCCGGAAATAGGCCCCGCTGGCATAGGCCCGTACGCGGCCCCACGGGACGGCGTGGACGCGGCCGGCGCAGCGCAGGCGGGCCGCCCCGGCGCTCGATGGACCCCACTCGGCCAGGTGGACGACCAGGCGGAACGGGGAGAGGTCGGCGGCCTCCTCCACGTCCACGACCTCCGGGTCCATCCCCCCCCGCGCCAGCCACCCCACCAGGGCCGCGGGGCCCACGGAATGCACGCGCTGGGTGGCCGGGCCGGGTCCGGGCCGGGGGACGCGGTCGCGGCCGCTCACCGCCACCGCCACGTCCCGCCTCGGGGGGAAGAGCCGCCCCAGTTCCGGGCGATACGGGACCACGAGGCGGCGGCCGATGCGGGCCAGGAGGTCGTAGCGCGCCGTCCGGCGGCCGTCCGGGAGGATCGGGGCCTGGAAGGAGTAGGAGGAGCCGTCCAGGTTCATTCCCCCGTGCAGGAGGTAGAAGCAGACCATCTCGGCCCCGTGGCCGATGAGCTTCAGGGCGAGCCGCTCGCTCACCCTCGGGGACACGGGGATGGGGATGCCCAGGGGCAACTGGAAGATGCCCCCCTGGGCCTCGGCGCAGAGGAGCGGACGCGGGGCCAGCCGGGCCCAGGCGTCGGTCATGTAGGGGTAGTCCTCCACGCACCGGGTCCAGGGGAACTGCCGGTTGTAGAGGTCCAGCGTCCAGTGGCCCGCGGGCCCCTTGCCCGCCGGGTGCGGCAGCACGAGGGCGCGGCCCCAGAAGGGGTGGGGGGAGTCGTTGGTGAGGAAGCGGACGGCCGGCTCTCGCACCCCCAGGGCCTCCCAGGTCCGCCGCAGACGGAGGAGGTAGTCGTGGATGCGCCGGTGGGCCTCCTCGAACCAGAGGCGGTGGGCCTCCGGGCGGTCCGCCGGGGGGCTGGGCCCGTTGCCCAGGTCCACCCGGTAGCGGTCGTCCCAGAAGTAGTTCGTCTCGTTGTCCAACTGCAGCCACCGCAGGACCCCGGCCTCGGACCAGCGGCGGACCAGGGGGGCCAGGGCCTCGAACCACCTGCCCACCTCCGCCAGGAAGCCCGGGTGCAGGTAGTCGCACTGCCGGTCCCGGGCCCGGCCGGCGGGGTGGAAGGAGAGGAACTTCCCGGAGGGCCGGCGCAGGAGGGCCCCGCGGTGTCGCTGGCGCACCCAGGCCGGCAGGGCGCCGAAGGAGCCGAAGCCGTAGGGCCATTCCGAGTTGATGTAGGGCCCCGGCTTGAGGAGCACCCGCAGGCCGCGCTCGGCGCACATCCGCAGATAGGCGTCCAGGTCCCGGGTCCCCTCGAAGTCGAAGACCCCTGGCCCGGGGGCATGGAAGTCCCACGGGACGTAGGTGGAGACCAGGTCCATGCCGGCCTCGGCCACCGCGTCCAGGGCGCGCCCCCAGGCGCGCCGCGTCCGGTGGGGGTCCCAGCGGCGGTCCCGCACCCGGAAGTACTGGACCTCGCCGCCGTAGTGGAGCGGCCTGGGGGCCTGGGACGTCATGGGCGCCTCACAGCTGGGGCGGCCCCCCGCGGACCAGCCCCAGCGCCCCGTCGGGATAGAGGGGGGCCTCGGGGCCGAACTCCGCGACGTCCTTCCATAGGCAGGGGAATGCGCCCTCGCCCTCCTCGTGGCCGGAGAATCGCTCGCGGCGGTAGAGCCCCGGGTCGTCCAGCCGCGCCTCGTAGACGAGACAGAGCTCGTGCCCCGGCAGGCCCTCGTAGACGAAGACGTTCTCCAGGGTCCCCAGGTACCGGAGGTCGGAGACGCCCACCGAGAGTTCCTCGCGGATCTCCCGGACCAGGGCCTCCCGGCCGCGCTCGCCGAACTCTATCCCCCCGCCCAGGAGGCGATAGAAGGTCTCGCCCTTCACCGAGTCCTGGCCCTCGGAGACGAGTATGCGCCCCTGGTGGCGGAAGACGCCGAGGGACAGCGGCCGGATGCGCGGGCGGCGGTGGAAGCCCATGGGCCCTCTCCTCGCAGGGGGGCCGGGATCCTAGGCAGCGTGACGCAGCGCGTCAAGACGGCCTCGAATCCGCTTGACAGGCCTCCAGGGCCGCCCTACCGTACCGCCCCCCGGAGGGCCCCCGCCCCATGGAGCCCGTCGCCATCGTCGCCAGCGCGCAGACGGAGCACGCCGCGGCCCGCCCGGGGCTCGAGCCCGCGGAGATGGTGCACCGGACCGTGCGCGGGTGCCTGGAGGCCGCGGGCGTCGCAATCGCCGATGTGGACGCCGTGGTGAGCGCTGGGGACGACGTCCTGGACGGGCGATCCATCTCCAACGTCTTCGTGGCCGAGGCCTACGGGGCCTTCCTCAAGGAGGAGGCCAAGGTGGAGGAGGATGGGGCCTGGGCCCTGATCTACGCCCTCCTGAAGCTCTGGTCGGGGGCGTGCCGGACCGCCCTGGTGGTGGGCTACTCCAAGGGGTCCGAGTGCGGACCGGGGGCCTACTCCCACCTCCAGTGCGAGCCCTTCTACCTCCGCCCCCTGGGCGCCGACGGGGTGCAGCTCGCCGCGCTCCAGGCGAGGCGGTTCCTGGACCGCTCGGGACTGGACGAGGGCCACGCCGCCTGGGTGGCGTCGAAGAACCGCGCCGACGGGGAGAGGAACGACCGGGCGGTCCTGCGGTCCGCCGTGAGCCCGCGGGAGGTGGCGGCGAGCGGGGTCCTGGCCTCGCCGGTGCGGCGCCTGGAGGTGGCGCCCGTCACGGACGGCTGCTGCGCCGTCCTGGTGGCCGTGGAGGAGGAGGCGCGGCGGCGGACGCCCAGGCCGGCCTGGGTGCGCGGGGTCGCCCACGCGGCCGAGGTCTACTACCCCGGGCACCGGGACCTGGCGGACACCACGGCCTGCCGGGTCGCCGCCCGGCGCGCCTACGAGGCGGCGGGGGTGGACGACCCGGGCCGTGCCTTCCAGGTGGCCGAGGTCCACTCGGAGGTGGCGCACCAGGAGCTGATGCTCTACGAGGCCCTGGGCCTGGGGGAGGCGCGCGCCCTGGTCGACGAGGGGGCCACGGCCCTCGGGGGCCGGATCCCGGTGAACCCCTCGGGCGGCCCCCTGTGCGCCAACCCCATCATGGCCACGGGTCTGGTGCGCGTGGCGGAGGCGGCCCTGCAGGTGAGCGGCCAGGCGGGGGCGCACCAGGTGGAGGGCGCCCGGCGCGCGGTGGCGCATGCCGCAGGCGGGCTCTGCATGCAGTCGAGCGCGGTGTTCGTGCTGGAGGGATCGCCGTGAGCCCCGGTGCGCGGGTCCGCCTGGGGCTCGCCACCGCGACGCTGGCGGGGGCGGGCTGCCTCGCCCACCCGGTGGACCCGGAGTCCGTCCCGGTGTCCCGAAGGCGCGGCCCCGAGGCGGCCTCGCCCCTCGCGACCGGCGATGCCGTGACGGCGCCGGGCCTCGGGGAGGGACTCCCAGTCGGGCTCCTGGAGGCCCGCCGGTCGTGGGCGGCCGTGGAGGTGGCGCTGGGCGTCGGCGAGGGGGCCCTGGGGCGTCAGGCCTACCACTTCGCCGTGGAGGACGGGGGCGCGGGCCCCGACGGGTCCATCCGGGCCCTCTGGCGCTGGCGGGAGCAGCAGGACGGGGCCTGGTCCGCCGACGAGGAGACGAACCGCCGCCGCGTGGGGGTCCTCCTGGACCGGGGCGATGCCTCGCGAAGCCTGCCCACGGCGGCGCAGGTGGCGGCCCTGGGGAGGCTGGCCGGCTGGCTCGCGGCGGTCTATGGGGCCGACCCGGCGAACGCCTGGGCGGCCCCCACGCCGTGGGACCCGGAGGCCTCCACCTCGAGCCTCTGGACTGCCCCCGTGGCCCACCCGTGGCGCTACGTCGTCCTTCACCACAGCGCCACCGCCTCCGGCGACGCGGCGACCTTCGACCGCTGGCACCGGGAGAAGGGCTGGGGCGGGCTGGGCTACCACTTCGTCATCGGCAACGGCCAGGGCGCCGGGGACGGCGAGCTGGAGGTGGGCTACCGCTGGCGCGGGCAGCTCCGCGGGGCCCACGCGAAGGCCGACCGCTTCAACGAATACGGCATCGGGATCTGCCTCGTGGGGAACTTCCAGGAGACCGACCCGACCCCCGCCCAGCTCGCCACGACGCGGCGGCTCGTGGCGGCCCTGCGCGGGCGGTACGGCATCGGGGCCTCCGGGGTCCACGGCCACCGGGACGTGCGCGAGGGGGGGACCGAATGCCCCGGGCGGCGCTTCCCCATGGAGGAGTTCCAGCGGTGAGGCGCGCGGCGTGAGGCAGGTGGCGGTGGTGGGGGTGGGCCAGACCCGGTGCCGCCTGCGCCGGGAGGACGTCAGCTTCCCGGGCCTCGTGCGGGAGGCCGTGACGGCCGCCCTGGACGACGCCGGGATACGCCTCGCCGACGTGGACGCCGTGGTCTTCGGGTCCAGCCCCGAGTACTTCGAGGGCGTCAACCACCCGGAGAAGTGGGCGAGCGGAGCCTTCGGGGGCTACCTCAAGCCCCACATGCGCATCCACACCGGGGGGACGGTGGGGGCCTCGACGGGCATCGCGGCCTTCTACCACGTGGCGAGCGGGATGTACGACCTCGTCCTGGCGGTGGCGGGGGACAAGCTCTCCGAGGGGAGCGTGCAGGCGGGCCTCTCCACGGTCTACGACCCCATCCTCGGGCGTCCCTTCGCCTGCGGGGCCCCCAGCGCCGTCGCCCTCCAGTGCCGCATCTACATGGAACGTTCCGGCTGCACGAGCCTCCACGGCGCCCGGGTGGCCGTGAAGAACCGCCTCCACGCCCTGAACAACCCCTACGCCCAGCTCCGCCTCCCGGACATCACCGTGGAGCAGGTCCTGTCCTCCCCGGTCATCGCGAGCCCGCTCCGCCTCCTGGACTGCTGCCCGGCCTCGGACGGGGCCTGCGCCATGGTCCTGGCCTGCGGCGACCGCGCCCGCCGGCTTTGCCCGCGGCCGGCCTGGGTGCGGGGCGCGAGCGCCGTGGCGGAGGGGGTGCACTACGCCCGCCGCGAGTGGGACCGGCCCCTGGCGCTCCACGAGGCCGCGCGCCGGGCCTACGCCCAGGCGGGTGTCTCGGACCCGCGGCGCCAGGTGGACGTGGCGGAGGTCTACGACGCCTTCAGCTACCAGGAGATGATCTGGTACGAGGGGCTGGGCCTGGCCGAGGAGGGGCGCGGGTGGCGGCTCATCGAGGACGGGGTGACGACCCTGGGAGGAGAGTTGCCCGTGAACCCCTCCGGCGGGGTCCTCTCCACCAACACCATCGGCGCGACGGCCATGATGCGCCAGGCGGAGGCGGCCCTCCAGGTCATGGGCCGCGCCCAGGCGCGCCAGGTGGACGGCGCCCGGCTCGCCGTGGCCCACGGCTGGGGCGGGGCGATCCAGTTCCACACGGTGATGGTCCTCTCCTCGGAGGCGCCCTGATGGGCGGCGAGCCCGTGGGCCCCGCGGTCCTCGAGGGCGAGATCCACCTCGCCTACCGCTGGACCACGGGACCGGCGACCGGGGCCTTCCTCACCGCCCTCAGGGACCGCGGGGTGATCCTCGGCCTGCGTTGCCCTTCGTGCCGGCGGGTCCTGTGCCCGCCCCTGGAGGTGTGCCCTCGCTGCGGGACCGAGACGGCCGGGGAGGTGGAATGCGGCCCCGGGGGACGCGTGACGGCGTGGACCCTGGTGGAGGCGCCCACGCCCTGGACGCCCTGGGAGGCGCCCTACGCCCTGATCTCCGTGCGCCTGGACGGGGCCTCCACCGACCTGGTCCACGCCGTGACCGAGGGGGCGCGGCGGGTCCGCACCGGGGCGCGGGTGAAGGCCGTCTTCCGGACGGTGGGCCGCCGCGTGGGGGACATCCTGGACCTGGAAGGGTTCGCGGTGGAATGAGCGAGCGATCGAGGCGCCGCGAGCGGGTCGATGGAGCCCACGCTTTTGGTTCGACCGAGCAGGGCGAGGGAGAACATGCAGGCGAGCCCGTCCGGGAGCTGCAAGGAGAGGTGCGCGTCCCCTACCGCTGGTCCTACGGCGAGCGGTTGACGCGTTTCTTCACGGAGACGCGGGAGCGCCGCCGCCTGGTGGGACGCCGGTGCACGACCTGCGGGGCCGTCCTGGTCCCCCCGGCGGACCTCTGCGGCCGCTGCTTCGCCCCCACGGAGGACGGTCTGGTGGAGGTCTCCGACCGGGGGGTGCTGGTCTCGTGGACCACGGTTCACCTGCCCTTCCCCGGGCAGCCCACGGAACCGCCGTACACCTATGGGATGGTCCTCCTGGACGGCGCCGACACGGTCCTCCACCACCTGATCCTCGTGGACCCGCTGCGCTCGGAGGACCTCCTGCGCGTGGGGATGCGCGTGGAGGCGGCCTGGGCCGTGGAGCGACGGGGGGACCTGTTCGACATCGAAGGATTCGTGCCCGCGTAGGCGGGGCGGGATGGGCAAGCAACCGGAGGTTGCGAGCGAGTGACACACCCGCCCGTCGTGCGGGCGGACGAGGCGAAACGGAGGGAAGCCATGGGATTGCTCACCGGGAAGGTCGCGGTCGTCACGGGGGCGGGGGGCGGGATCGGTCGCTGTCACGCACTGGCCTTCGCCCGGGAGGGGGCGAAGCTGGTGGTGAACGACCTGGGCGGCACCCGGGACGGGGTGGGGTCCAGCGAGTCCGCCGCCGACAAGGTCTGCGGGGAGATCCGCGCCCTGGGGGGCGAGGCGGTCCCGAGCTACGACAGCGTGTCGGACCCGGCCGGGGCCGAGCGCATCGTCAAGACCGCCCTGGACGCCTTCGGCGCCATCGACGTCCTCGTCAACAACGCCGGGATCCTTCGCGACAAGACCCTGCTCAAGATGGACGACGCCCAGTGGCGCGCGGTCCTGGAG
>JACQVX010000233.1 GCA_016209495.1 Planctomycetota bacterium | reverse complement strand
GTGCCCACCCCGACGCCGACGCCCGTTTCCTTCTCCGCGACCATCACCAAGGCCCCGGGCGTGGTGGACGGCGGCAGCGACTACGAGATCCACTGGAAGGTGAACGGGATCGCGGCGAAGGACATCGACCACAACAACGTCCACTGGGGCACCGACCCGAAGAATCTGACCCACTACAGCCTGAAGACCACGAAGGGCTTCCTGGGCCTGTTCGACTACCGCAGCGAGGTCACGGCCCCGGCGAAGGGCACCGTCTACTTCCAGGTGCACCTCAGGAACAAGAACGGCCAGGAGTTCCAGACTCCGACCCGGGACATCCGCGTGCGCGAGATGCCGCAGCTCGTCCTGGACGCCCCGGCCGCGATCCGCAGCGCCAGCGCATTCAACGTGGCCTGGCGGGTCGATTCCCAGGCCCACCTGGTGAAGTCCACCTACGTGACCTGGGGCAGCCGTCCCGGCAGCTACCTGGTGCGCAGCCCCGGTCAGAAGGGCGGTGGGGCCCGCTATACAGCCACGCTGCAGGCCCCGCTCCTGGGCGGCACCGTCCACATGGTGGCCGTGGCCGAGATCGACGGCGGCCGCAAGGTGATGTCGGCGGAACAGGTCATCCGCGTCGATCGCCAGACCGTCACCATCGCCATCACCCGCGCGCCCCAGTCGATCCGCGAGGGCGACGAGGAGGAGATCCAGTGGGAGGTCTCCGGCGCCCAGAACATCACGGAGAACCTGGTGGTCTACGGGACCGACCCGGCCCGCCTGGACCACAAGTCCGCCGCCGCCACCAAGGGCTTCCTGGGCCTTGGCGACTGGCGGGCCAAGGTCAAGGCCCCCTCGGGCTCCATGCTCCACTACCGGGTGCGCGTGACGGCGAACGGCCAGGTCACCGAGTCCAGCGCTCAGACCATCCGCATCACCCCCGCCCCGTTCATCAAGCTGGTGCACTTCCCCGCCGATGTCGCCTCCCAGGTCAAGACGACCTTCCAGTGGGAGGTGGGGGGTGGCCAGCGCGTGACGACCCGGCTGAAGATCGACGGGATCTTCACCCTGTTCTTCCTCCAGGACGGCACCAAGGCCGGCGGTGCGGGGACCTACTCGGACACGGTCCACTTCACCCGCTTCGCCGCGGGCAAGACCGCCACCGTATGGGTGGAGGCGACCGTGGACGGCAAGCACATCAAGAGCGCCAAGCGCTCGGTGACCGTCCGCAAGACCCTGGAGGTCCAGCTCACCAAGGCCCCCCAATCGGTGAAGGCGGGCGAGAAGTTCGACGTGAAGTGGGAGCTGAAGAACGTCAACAAGCTGGACCGGACCCTGGTGCGCTGGGGCACCGCGACGGGCAGCCACCCCAACGAGGGTCAGCTCATCACGAAGAAGAACCTGCTCTTCGACTACAAGAACACCCTCACGGCCCCGGCCAACCCCGGCGGGCGGATCTACTTCATCATCGAGGCCGTGGCCGACGGTGACACCGTGCAGACGCCGGAGCAGGTGGTCCGCATCGAGGGCGACCCGCGGTTCACCTCGGTCCAGGCCCCCGGAAACGTCGGGCCCAACGATGCGATCCGCATCGAGTGGGAGATCGCCGGCGCCCAGCAGGTGAGCGAGACCCGGGTCCACTACACCACCTCGTCCACTCAGCTCAAGTGGTTCTGGGCGGAGCGCCCCAGCCAGAGCGGCGGCTCGGGGACCTACAGGGACAACCTCCAGATGGGTTCCAGCGGCCTGGTGAAGTTCTTCGTCTCGGCCAAGGCCGATGGCAAGGACATCGAGACCAAGGTCTACGAGGTCCGGATGCTGGCCCCGGCCAAGCAGGTCCAGATCGTGGACGTGAAGGCCCCCGGCGCCGTGAAGCCAGGCGCCAAGTTCCAGATCACCTGGGAACTGAAGGACGCCAGGAACATCGCCCACAACAACGTCCACTGGGGCACGACACCGGGCAACTACACGAACTTCGGTCCCGTCCTGGCGAAGAAGACCTGGTTCGGCCTGGGCGACTACTACAACGACTTCACCGCCCCGGCCACGAAGGGCCCCATCTACTTCGTGGTCCACACCCAGGCGGACGGCGGCGAGAAATACTCCCAGGAGTACGTGATCAACGTCCGGTAGGCCACGGACCCCATTCGTAACGAGAGTCCACGGTCGATGGACGCCGCGCGGAAGGGCCGCGCGGCGTCCTTGCTTGGGAGGGGGGCTGCGTCGTGAGGCCCGGGGACGGGGACTCGAGGAGGCTCCATGAAGGGCGAGCAAGGCCCTGCGTCCCCGGTCCCGCGTTGGGCGAATCTCCTGCTGGCGGTCCTGGCCCTCGGCCTGGCCACCTACCAGGCGGCGTCCTGTGACGAGGACTCGCACGGCCAGCCGGTCGTGGAGCTGGTCGAGGCCCCGGAGGTGCGCCTCCCTGGCGCCCCGGACGAGGTGGACTCCAATAGCCCCGTGATCCGGGTGGACGGGCGGCTCCACGTCTTCACCTCGTCCATGAACCCGTTCCACAGCGTGGGGGACACCCTCGAGGGACTGGGGGAGCGCGAGGCGGTCCGGTGGGAGCTGCCCGGGGACGCGAGGCCGGGCGGCCGGTGGATCGAAGCGGTCTGGCGCGACGAGGCCGCCGGCCTCCTCTACGGCTGGTACCACCTCGAGCCGCACGACCTGGGCACCCTGCCCTATACCGCGCCCATCATCGGTGCCGCCATATCCGAGGACGGCGGCTCCACCTGGCGCGACCAGGGATTCGTCCTCGAAAGCCCCTATCCTTTCGATACCTCGTACGAAAATGGCTGGTTCAACGGCGGCAATGGCGACTTCCACGTCATCGTGGACCCCCGGGACGAGTGTCTCTACTTCCTCTACACCCACTACGCCGGGCCGGTGGAGGCCCAGGGCGTCTGCCTGGCGTGGGGCTGGCTCCATGATAGGGGGCAGCCGGGGACGGTCTTCAAGTTCCACTACGGCGACTGGTATCAGCCCGGGATCGGCGGATTCGCGAGCCCCGTCCTCCGGGTCACGAGGAGCTGGGGGAACCACGACCCGGACGCGTGGTGGGGACCCAGCGTCCACTGGAATTCGGCGCTCCAGCGCTACGTCCTCTTGCTGAACCGGTCCGTCGGCCACGGGTGGAGGCAGGACGGGACCTACGTCGCCTTCAGCGACAACCTCATCGACTGGACGTCTCCCCAGCGCATGGTCGAAGGCGGACCCTGGTATCCCCAGATCATCGGCGAGAGCGATACACGGGCGGGGTACGAGGCCCGACTGTTCCTCCGGGGGATCTCGCGCCACATGATTCGCTTCTCCCTTTCGCCCTGATGGCATGCATGCCATGAAGTGCTACTCCTGCTTCCAGCAGGAGTAGCCCTCCCCCAGGGGCCCCCGCGATGTCGCACGTAGCGTGAATCCTTTACGGATAGTGTGATTCAGGCCTTTTCCGGCATGATGGTTCCTAACGTTCCCTTCGACCGGATGTGCTCGGACTGAAAGCCTCGATTTCGTCCAGGCCCTTCCGACGTAGATCGTGACGCGGCCTAATTCACTTATGTGATTGCCGGACCGCGCCCTCTCATTTCCCACCTCGCGGCACGTCCCTTCCGTCCTCCACCTTCGGAGTTGTGGAGTGGCGTGGGTCAGGCATCCGGCCATGGGAGTGGCCACCCGACCCCGCCGAAGTCCCCGTCGGGCATTCAGAGGGAGTCAACCCGCCGGGGCCCTTGCGCCCGTTTCCCCATCGAAGCCCCGCCGTCCGGGCGTGTTCCCCACACGCACGGGCGGCGGGGTCCCCTGTCATGTGGGACGCGGGGATGGTCTGTCCACAGGAAGGGACTACATGTCGATCCGGCTGTCCTCCGCCCTGGTGTCTTGCTCTGTACAGTTCGTCGCCCTGCTCGGCTTCGCCTCCGCCGCCAGCGCGGGGGACCTGATAGTCCAGGGCGTCCACGCCGCGAACCGGACCCCCAAGCCGGGGGACACGCTCCAGCTCACGGTCCACATGCGGAACCTCGGCGTGACGCCCAGCGGCAGCTTCGACAACGCCATAGTATGGTCCCCGGACATGGCCATAGACCTCGGCGACACGACCCTGCGCTCCTTCCGCGAGAACATCCCGGCCGGAAAGACCGAGTCGAATCGCTACCAGGTGCAGGTCCCCGCGACGGCCATCCCGGGCGTCTATTTCGTAGGGGTCATCCTGGACACGGGGAACGCCTACAAGGAAACCCGCGAGGACAACAACACCGCCTTCGAGGTGGTGACGGTGCAGGGACCGGCGGCGGGCCCAGGCCCGGGCGCCGGGGGCGGCGCCACCCCGCCGGGCGCGCCGACCGTCCCACCCGCCAGGGCGGATCTGGTGGTGGCCTCGGTGGTGGGACCCGCCGCCGCAGCGCCTGGCGACACGGTCGCCGTGCGTGTCATCGTACGGAACGCGGGGAATGCCGACGCCCGGATCTTCGCCAGCACGATCCACCTCTCCCGGAACGCCACCGTCAATGCCCAGGACCCGGTCCTGGGCCAGTTCGCCATCCTGGGGCTCCGGTCGGGCGAGGACGCCACGGAGGACGTCCGCGTGACGATCCCCGCCGCGACCGCGGCAGGCGCCTACACCATCGGCGTGCGCGTGGACACCCAGGCCACCGTCACCGAGTCCGACGAGACCAACAACACGGGCGTGGACACCAAGCAGGTGGCCGTGGGCGCCGGGGCGGTGGCCCCCGCCCTACCCCCCGC
>JACQVX010000237.1 GCA_016209495.1 Planctomycetota bacterium | reverse complement strand
GCGTGGGCGTGGCCGTGGCCGTGGCCGTGGCCGTGGCCGTGGGCGTGGCCGTGGGCGTGGCCGTGGGCGTGGCCGTGGGCGTGGCCGTGGGCGTGGGCGTGGCCGTGGGCGTGGCCGTGGGCGTGGCCGTGGGCGTGGCCGTGGCCGTGGGCGTGGCCGTGGCCGTGGGCGTGGCCGTGGGCGTGGGCGTGGCCGTGGGCGTGGCCGTGGGCGTGAGCGTGGGCGTGGCCGTGGCCGTGGGCGTGGCCGTGGGCGTGAGCGTGGGCGTGGGCGCGGTCGTGGGCGTGAGCGTGGAGGGCCACGCCCCACCTGCACGGGCACCCTACACCCACACGTTCACGGCCGTTGGCCTGGACGTGTGGGCATGGCGCTGTCGTGGTAGCCGCAGCTCACTCCCTGGATCGCCCCGCCATCGGGCCCAGGAGACGCCCGAGGAACCCCCGCTCCACCTCGCTCGCCGCCTCGATCTCGTCGCGGGGGAAGAGGTCCTCGTTCAGGTCGTCCAGGGCCCCGGGACCGTCCTTGTCCCGGGGGTCCATGGCGGACGCCGTCGCGATGAACTCGTCGATGCGCGAGGCGGCCTCGGGGGAAAGGCCCGGGGCAAGGTAACGCCGGAGGCGCGCCGCCATGGCCGCCGGGTCGAAAGGGATGGGGGCCTCGCCCGCCACCAGCAGGCGCCGGCCTGCCCCCGTGGCCACGGGAGACTCGACGACCCACACGTACGGGAAGACCGCGGCCACGGTCCTGGCGATCCTGGGGGTGGGCACCCATTGATAGAACTGGCCCCCGGGCTTGAGTCGCCGCCAGACCAGGGCGTAGAACTCCCGGGAGTAGAGATTCCCGCTGTAGGCGTACCAAGGAATGACCGCATCGGTGATCACCACGTCGAAGCCCCGCGCCGTCTCCAGCAGATAGCGCCGGCCATCCTCGACGCGGAGCTCCAGGTGCGGCAGTCCCAGGAGGCGCCGGAGTTCCGGGACACCCTGCTGGGCGAGCCCCCGGACCCGCTCCACCACGCCCCCGCAGATCTCGATGCACACGAGGGACTCGACCCGTGCATCGAGAGAGATCCCCCAGGCCGTGGAGCCCATCCCCAGGCCCACCACCAGGACCTCCGAGGGCCCCGGGTGCACCAGGGCGGGCAGGACCCCCAGCCTCGTGTGGAAGTCGCTGAAGGGGTAGCCGCACTGCACCTCCCCGTTGATGTAGAGGGTGAACTCGCCGCGGTGGTGCTCGTCGGTGACGGCCACGCCGGTGCCGTCCTCGGCGGTGACGATCCGGTCCGTGCCTCCCTGGTGCAGGGTGGCCCAGAAGCTCTGCCCCACGGGCAGGACGGCCAGCGCCGCCCCCGCGGTCACCACCACGCCCCCCGTGGCCAGGGCCGATACCCTCCACCTCCCTGCCGCGCCTCGCGCCGCCGCGAGCCCGAAGACCCCCAGGGCGGCGGAGAGCAGGCCCAGGGTCCCCGCGCTACCCAAGGTCTCCAGGAGCAGGAATCCGGTCACCAGCGTCCCCAGGACGCACCCCATGGTGTTGGCGAAGAGCAACGCCCCGGTGCGCCGGCCCAGCGCGGAAGGATCGTTCGCTATGAGGCGCTGGATGACCGTGAAACTGACCCCCATGAAGAAGGTGGGAATGGGGATGACCGCCAGCGGCGCGCCCAGGTTGAAGAGGGCGGAGTGGGCGACTCCCCCGGAGGAAAGGGAGGCCCAGGCGACGATGAGCCCTGGCCCCAGGAGGGCGAACAGCCCCGTGCAAAGCTGGCACCACAGGAACGCCCTCCGGAGGTCACCCAGCCTTCCCAGCCACCGTGCCCCCACCAGCGATCCGACCCCCAGCCCCAGGAGATAGAGCATGAGCAGGCGACTGAAGGTGAAGGTCGTGGAGTAGAGCACGACGTTGAGCAGGCGGAACCAGGAGACCTCGAGGGCCAGGGTCAGGAAGCCGGTGACGCCGTAGGCCACGATCCAGCCCATCGGCGAGCGCCTCGCCCCTTGGGCCACCGTCTCAGGGCGTCCAGCGTGGCCTGCCGCCCACCTCCGGTGCCCCAGCATCCCCAGGACGAGGAGACCGGAGAGGATATTGGCGAGGGCCGCACCGTGTACCACCGCGCGGTATCCCACGGTGCCGATGATCAGGCCCTGGGCCATGAGGCCCGCCCCCACCGCCGCGCCCAGGGTGTTCAGGCCGTAGAGCCGCCCCACCCTGGGGCCACTCTCCGCCAGGGCGCGCACCACCCCCCGCGCCAGCAAGGGGAGGGTGGTCCCCATGAGGAAGGTGGGCAGCGCCAGGAGTGCTAGGTCGACCAGGAACGCGCCGCCCAGGGTCGAGCTCAGGGGCAGGAACCAGACATAGCCCTCGTAGATGAGATCCAGGCTGAACCACCCGAAGACCCCGATCAGGAACTCGGCCAGGGCATAGGCCACGATGGATCGGCGAGCCCCGATGCGGTCTGCGAGTGCCCCGCCGGCCAGGTTGCCGATCCCCAGGCCCAGCATGAACGCGGCGATCACGGTCGTGACGGAGTAGAGGTCCATCCCGGCATGGGTGTTCAGGGCCCGTTGCCAGATGGACTGGTAGATGAGCGCGGACGTCCCGCTCGCGAAGAAGGCCGCCTGGAGTACCGTCTCGACGCGACGCGACCCCGCGCCGGGACTCCCCCCCGCCTCGCGGATGCAGGCGCCTCCCGGGGAGGCCGTGGGGGTGCTCAGGTCAGGGGCCTGGAACATTCTGTCTCTGATCGATCTATCGATGCATCCCGGGCATGGGCTTGAATGCAGGATAGGCAAGATCGTGGCCCAAGCCCGGCGAACGCATGGGAACCTACCGGTCATGGGGCCTGCCGGCTCTCCCCCCGGGGCCCCGCCTCGATCCGGGTCGCTCCCCGGCTGGCGACGGACCTGTTCTACTCCAGGCCCAAGGTCCGGAGGGCCTGTGTCAGCGAGTCCCCTCCGGATCGACCAGGGCGAGGATCTTGCCCACGGCCTCTTGCAGCACCTCGGCGGGCACACGGCCCATGCGCCGGGCCTTCCGCACCCGCCAGTCCAGGTTCTTGAGCTGGTCGGACAAGACGGCCCCCTCTGCACCCAGGCCCTGCGGCAGGACCACTTCGAAGGGATATCCCTTCACTCTTGAGGTCACGGGACAGCATAGCGCCAGGCCGACCCGACGGTTGTAGGAGCCCGGAGAGATCACCAGGGCGGGACGTGGACCTGCCTGTTCATGGCCCGCCTGGGGATCGAACTGGAGCCATACGAGGTCTCCGCGCTCGGGGACATACGACGCCCCCACTACCACGCCTCGCGCCCGACCCTGGTCCCGGTCGCTACCTCGGCGTGTAGGTTCCTCGGCGTCACCTTGCGCATGAGCTGGCTGAGTCTCTGGGTCCTGGGGCGGTGCCGGCGCACCCGGAGGGTGCCGTCCTCGACGGAGAGTTCCACCGTGGCCCCGTCCTCGACCTGGGCCTCGATCGCGAACGACCGCGGGATTCGCAACGCCAGGCTGTTCCCCCACATTCGAACCTTGGTCTGCATGGGGTCCTCTCGTCCGTATATACAATAACTCTATGCAACGTCACCCCGCCCGTCAAGCCCCCCCCTCACTCCCACCGCACGGTCTGCCGACCGCTCAGGTACCCGACGAGGCCCGCGACGACCGCGGCGTGGAGCAGGACGAAGGCGCAGGCGGCCTCGCAGGCCCGCGGGGCCGCCCGTCCCAGCAGGGCGCCCGCGGCAGCCAGGACGTAGAGCACGCACTGGGCCCCGAACGCGGCCTGGTAGGCCGCCCCCTCCGCGAGGGCCGCCCCCATCAGGGCGCCGGCCAGGGCCAGGGGCGCGAGGAGACGCAGCGCCTTGTGGGAGAGGAAGCGGAAGGCGACCCGCGGGTGCAGCGCCCCGCCGTAGCGGCGGGGCGAGAACAGGACCTGGAAGTTGCCCGCGAGGGTGCGCACCTTCCGGCGGTATTCCCTCGCGGCGGTGGCCGCCCGGTCGTGGGCCCTCGCCCCGGGCTCGAAGAGGACCCGGTAGCCGCGCGCCCCCAGGGAGAGCGGCAGGACCACGTCGTCCAGGATGGCGTCCTCCGGCAGGGGCTGGAAGGCCGACCGCCGCACCGCCGAGAGGGCCCCCGTGAGGCCCAGGACGAGCCCGGTCTCGGACTCCAGGCGCCTCACCGCCTTCTCGTAGCGCCAGTAGGCCCCCACGCCCGATGCCCCCTCGAGGACGAGCTCCCCGCTCACCGCCCCCACGGCGGGGTCGGCGAAGCGCCGCGCCAGCTCCCGCGCCGCACCGGGCTCCACTCGTTGGCGCGCGTCCACGAGCACCACCACCTCCCCGGCGAGCCCCGGGACGACCTCGTTCAGCACCGCCGCCTTCCCCCGGCGGTACGGGAAGGCATGGAGCCTCACCCCGGGGTGCCGGGCCAGGGGGGCCAGGGCCTCGACGGTCCCGTCCGTCGAGCCGTCCGAGGCCACGACCACCTCCAGCCGGTCCGGGGGATAGTCCAGCGCGAGCAACTCCCGCAGCTTCTCGGGGGCGCGCGAGCGCTCGTCGTGCGCCACGAGCAGCACGGAGAGCGAGGGGAGCGCCTCGCCGCTCACGGGCGTCGGCCGCCGAAGAGGGGGCCGGAGCCGCGCGGAGAGCCAGAGCCACGCCGGGTATCCCAACCAGGTCCAGGCCAGCAGCCCCACCGACCCCCAGAACAGCCCGGTCACGTCCGCGTCCCGTTGGTCCCCTCGCCCCGGAACACCACCAGGAGCGTCCGGGCAAGGATCTTGAGGTCGAGGATGAGCGAGTAGTTCCGGATGTAATAGAGGTTGAGCATGGCCTTGTCCCGGAATCCCAGCTCGTCGCGGCCGCTCACCTGGGCGAGGCCCGTCATCCCCGGCAGGACGTTCAGGGTGAGCCGCTCCACGGGCCGGAAGGCATCCGCCACGTAGGGCACCACCGCCCGCGGGCCCACCAGGCTCATGTCCCCCACGAGGACGTTCAGGAGCTGGGGCAGCTCGTCCAGGGAGGTCCTCCGGAGGAGGCGGCCGACCCGGGTCACCCGGGGGTCGTCCGCACGGGTCAGGGCCCCGAGCCTCTCCGCCCCCTGGACCATGGTGCGGAACTTCCAGATCCGGAACGACCGCCCCAGGCGGCCCACCCGCACCTGCCGGAACAGGGCCGGCCCTCGAGAGTCCAGCCGTATGGCCACCACGATGAGCGCCCACAGGGGCAGGAAGGCGGCGCCCAGGGCCCCGGCCGCCACCACGTCCAGGACGCGCTTGCAGAGGGCGTCGTAGCCCTCGATGCCCAGCCGGCCGAAGTGGATGGTCGGCGTGTAGCCCAGGAGGTCGATCCGGGACCCGCTCGTCAGCATGTCCAGCATCCCTGCGATGATCCGGTAGGGCACCCCCTGTTCCTCGCAGGAGCGCACGATCTCCAAGGTCTCGTGGTAGCGCAGTCCCGCCGCGATGATGAGGACCCCGTCCACCGGGACCCGGGCCAGGGTCTCGCGGATCCGGCTGTGGGGCCCCAGGTGCGGGACCTCCGGGAGGGTCTCGGCGCAGCCGTCGGCGCCGTCCAGATAGCCCACGATGCGCTGCGACGGGACCAGGTCCTCCCGGATCTTCTGGATCACCTCCCGCTCGCTGTCGTCCACGCCCACGAGGAGGTATCGCCGCTGTTCTCCGCGCCGCCCCTGCCTCGCCAGGCGCACGGAGCGCAGGACCAGCCTCCAGCCGGAGGCCCCGGCGGCGTTGAGCAGGAAGGAGAGGAAGATCACCATCGTCGGTATGCCCGTGACGGTCTGCGTCACGGCCGCCTTCTCGGCGCGGAACACGTAGCTCACCACCAGGAGGACCATGGTCGCCATGGCCACGGCGCGGAAGACCACGGTGAAGTCCTCCACCTTGGCCTCCCACCACCGGAACCGGTGCAGGTCGGCCACGTAGTAGCAGACCAGCGGGATCATCACGAGGAAGGAGGTGAGGTTCTCCATGCCCCAGAGGTTCGCGCCCAGGGGCCGGCCCAGGAACCGGACCTGGTAGGCCAGCCAGACCCCCAGGTGGAAGAGGACCACGTCCAGGACCATGGCCAGACAGGCGGGCCAGGTCCCCCAGAAGACCGACCGCGGCGCCGCTCGCGCACGGCGGGCCCTGGGGTCCGGGGGCGCTGCCGGCCGCCCCGTCTCCACCTCGCGAGCCACGAGCGGAGGCGTCATGGCCGTAGCACCCTCTGGAGGGCGTCGTAGCTTGCGTCCCCGAGCAGGCCGCGGGCCATGGCGCGCACCCCGTGGGAGAGCCGCTCGCGCGCCAGCTCGCGCGCCTCGCCGGCGACGAGCCGGAGGAGCCGGTCCGCTCCGGTCCCCGCGCGTACCACGAGCCGCTCCCAGGCGAAGCGCCCCGTGGGGGCCTCGTTGGTCCCGGGGCGGGTGGTGAAGAAGGCCCGGTAGCCCGCCTGGCGCGCCCCCGCCAGGGCGGCCCCGTCGTGGCGTCCGCCGGGGGCGGCAAAGAGCTCCACGGGGCGCCCGACGTGGGCCTCCAGGACGGCGCGCGAATGGACCAGCTCCCGCGTGCCCTCCGCCACCGCCATGCCGGGCAGGAAACGGTGCGTGAGCCCGTGGGAGCCGATGCAGTGCCCGAGGCAGGCCAGCGAGCGCACCTGGTCCCAGGAGGCCCGCCCCGACCGCCCGACGCCCTCCGTGTCGATGAAGAAGGTCGCCCGCACCCCGAGGCCCTCCAGCACCCGGGCCGCGATGGCCGCGTGGTGGGGGAGGGCGTCGTCCAGGGTCAGGGCGAAGGCGCGCGGGGGGACCGACGATTCGCCCGCGGCCACCGCCGCGAGCCGCTCCCCCTCCACCGGCCGGAATCCCTCCCGGAGCAGGGTCCGGAGCTGCCGCTCGAGCTCCACGCGCTCCACCGCGTATCCGCGCGCCCCACGGGGCAGGAGACCCCGCGGCATCCCGCGGTCCACGACGGCGTGATAGCAGAGCACCGGGAGCTGGCTCACGAGCCCACCTCGTAGACCGTCACGCCCTCGGCCTCGAAGACGGCCCGCAGCCCTTCCAGGGCCGCCAGCGCCGCGACCCCCTCCGGGTAGCGCCGTGCCGCCAGGGAATCCGCCAGCACGTAGCGGATGCCCCGGGCGGCCGCGAAGCCCGCCTCGGGCCTCCGGTAGAAGGCCTCCACCTCGCGGGTCCTCCGCAGCGCCTCGGCGGGCTCGTTGCGGAAGAGCGTCGCGTGGTGGCGGTTCCCCACGTAGAGGGTGCGCAGCGCGAAGGTGGGCACGAGCGAGTAGTCGTCCCGGCCCGGCGGGGCGAGGACGATCGCCCCGGGCGGCGCATGGGCCTCGAGCCACCGGCAGGCGGCCAGGTCCCGCGCGTCCAGGTAGGTGGTGCGGGTCGGGTCCTCGACGGCCCCATGGCACCGAACGTCGATGGCCAGCGTGGGCAGCGCCACGAGCAGGGCCGCCGCGAGGGCCACGCCTGCCTTGGGCCCTGGCCGCGCGAGCAGACGCTCGGCCGCGAGGACCGCGAGGGCCACGAACCCCACCGCAGCGACCTTCACGCCCTTGCGGACGAACATGTGCTCCTCCCCGTCGATGCCCAGGAGGAACTGGCACCCCACCGCCACCCCGACCAGGGCCAGCGCCGCGGTGACGCCAGGCCGGCCGCGCTCGCGCCAGGCCCACCACCCCCCCGCCGCACCGAGCAGGGCCATGGGCCCGTACTCCAGGGGGAGGTAGGCGGGGGCGAGGGCCATGAGCTTGAGATAGGGGGCGAGCCGCACCCCCCCCGTCCCGCCGCCCACGAGGCCGGCGGCCACGGTGAGGGCGGCCCCCGCCCCGAGGATCGCGCCGGTGGCCGCCAGGCCGCGTCCGCGCGTCTCGCGTGGCTCCAGGAGGGCCAGACCCAGGGCCCAGAGACCGAGGATGGCGCCCACGAAGGCGTCGAATCCTACCCCCAGGACCGAGGCCAGCGCCGCGGGCCAGGGGCCCGAGCGCGCCGAGCGCACCCACCACAGGGCCGCCACACCGAGGCCGGCGGCCACCAGGGCGTGCGGCTCGTAGAGGAAGTCCCGGAGGTAACCGTGGGAGAGGGGGGAGATGGAGACCGGCCCGTCCACCCCGGAGGAGCTCACCCGGGCCAGGTCGCCCAGGAACCGCTCCGCGAGCGGGCGCAGGGCCACGAAGAGGTCGTTGTAGGAGTAGGCGGCCAGGGGGAGCACCAGGCCCAGGGCCCGCGCCCCGGCCCGTGAGGCGTAGCCCCTCACCACCGCGTAGAGGGCCGTGACGAAGAGCAGGGCCACCAGGGTGCTTGCCCCGTGGAAGACGGCCCTGAGGGACACCGCGCCCCCCAGGGCCTTCCAGCCCAGGGCCGGGACGAGGTGGAAGAGCCAGTAGTAGTGCAGGGCCACGCCCGCCACGTAGGGGTTCTCCGGCGGGACGCCGCGGGCCACCGCGCCCGCCACGGCCATGTGCTGCAGCATGTCGAGGTCGAAGTAGGCCGTGTAGGCGATGCCCCGTTCCGTCAGGGATTCCACCCGCAGGATCGGCCATGCCACCACCGCCACCGTGAAGGCCAGCGCCGCGCCCAGGAGGAGCGAGTCCGAGGGCCGCCACCGGGCGAGAGCCAGAGGCCCGGGCGGTACCAGGGCCAGGGCCCCCGAGACGGCCGCCAGGACGCCCCAGAGGGCCGCGGGGTCCACCCCCCGCCAGGAGGCGACGAGGGCGCAGGGGATGACCCCGAGGGGCAGTCCCGCGACGAGGAGGCAGGCCGTCGCGTCGGGCCGCCCCAGGACGCCCTGGCGCCACGCGAGCACGAGGCCCGGACCGGCGAAGGGGGCGAGCGCCAGGGGCACGAGGACGGCGAGAGCCCCCCCGACCGACGCCAGGAGCGCGAGGAGCCCCCCCGCGGCCGCGGCGGCCAGGGCGAGGCCGGCCCGGCGGGCGCGGCGGGCCCCGAGGAGCACCTCCGCCCTAGGACGACCCACGGGCCACCTCCCTCCACAGGGCCTCGTGTTCCCTCGCCACCTGGGCCACCTCGTAGCGCTCGAGCCCCGCCGCGCCGGCGCGGCCCATGGAGCGCGCCAGGGCCGGGTCGGCGAGGACCTCCGTCAGGGCGCGCGCCAGCGCAGCGGCGTCCCCCGCGGGCACGAGCCGCCCGTTGCGCCCGTCCTCCACCACCTCGCTCACCCCGCCCACGTCCGTCGCCACCACCGGCCGTCCCGCCGCCCGGGCCTCCAGGGCCACGAGGGGCAGCCCCTCCCGGCGCGACGAGAGGACCAGACAGTCCAGGGCCGAGAGGACCCGCGCCACGTCCCGGCGCTCGCCGAGGAAGCGCACCCGGTCCGCCACCCCCAGCTCCCGGGCGAGGCCCTCGGCCCTCCCCCGCAGGGGACCCTCTCCCACCACCAGGGCGGTGAGCCCCGGCACCGCCCCGTTCACCCGCGCCACCGCCTCCACGAATCCCAGGGGGTCCTTGGCCTCCACCAGCCTCCCCACGAATCCCGCCACCGGCGAGCGCGGTGCCAGACCCAGCTCCACGCGCACCCGGGCCCCCTCCTCCGGGGACACCCGCGCGAAGGCCGCCACGTCCACCGGGTTCGGGATCACCTGGAGTCGCGCCCCGGCCACGCCCACCCGATCCCTGTAGAACGCCAGGACGGCCTGGCCCACGCAGACCACCCTCCGCGTGCCGCGAGCCAGCAGTCGATCCACGGCTCTCCGGGGCAGGTCCTTCCACGTGTCCACCGACTGCTCGGTGGCCACGACGGCCCCCACCCCCGCCAGGAAGGCCGCCGCGCGACCCGTGGCGTTGGCCGTGAACATGTGCGTGTGGACCACGTCGGGCCGCAGCGCGCGCAGCCTCCGCGCCAGCCGCAGCACCGAGGCCGGGTCCAGGCCAGGACCCTTGCCCAGGACCTCCACCGGCACGCCCGTATCGCGCAGCTCGGCCGCCAGCGCACCCTCCGCGCGCAGGCAGATCACCCGGGTCTCGAAGCGCCCGGGGTCCACCGAGCCCAGGACCCTCACCAGGGCCCGCTCGCCTCCCCCCAGGGCCAGGTCCTCGATGACGTGCACCACGCGCAGCCGCCCCGCCGCGCGCACCAGGGCGCGCGAGAGACCGTCCACGTTCCGCGCGAGGTCGAAGCGCTCGCGCACCCTCGTCCGGGCCGCGTCGGCGAGGGCGGCCGCGAGGCCGCCGCTCTCCGCCAGCTCGCGCACCGCGGTGGCCAGGGCCTCCGGGTCGTCCGGCGGGACGAGCCAGCCGCTCCGGCCGTGCTCCACCAGCTCCGGGATCCCGGAGACCTCGGAGGCGATGACCGGGAGCCCCGCCGCCATGGCCTCGGCCAGGACATTGGGAATGCCGTCGCGCATCCCGTCGGACGCCACCCGCGACGGCGCGAGGAAGAGGTCCGCCTCGCCCATGGAGCGCGCCACCCCCCCCACGTCCGTGGTGGCCCTCAGCTCGAGGCGCTCGGCCACGCCTCGCTCGCGGGCGAGCCCGAGGAGCCGCGCCCGCTCCGGGCCCTCGCCGATGACGACCAGCCGCGCGTCCAGGCCCGACGCCACCAGGCGCGCCAGGGCACCCAGGGCGGTGTCGAAGCCCTTGTAGGGGACCAGCCGTCCGACGGCGAGCAGCGCGAGCGGTCTCCCCTTCCGCCGGCGCCGTCCGGCCCCCCGGGCCGACCCACCTCCCGGCTCCAGGCCGTGGTAGTCCACGCGCAGCTCGGGCCCCTCGGGCGCCGGGGGGAGCCGTCGGGCCAGCTCGGCCGCGACGGCGCGCGTGCAGCAGGTGACCAGGCGGGCCTCCCGCAGCTTCCGGACGACCAGGTCGTCCCGGCGATAGACGTTCTCCCCGTGCACCGAGACCCCCAGGGGCCGCTCCAGCACCCGGGCCATGAGCCACGCGGCGGTCGACGGGACGTTCGTCCAGTGGCCCTGAACCCAGTCGACCCCGCGCCGCCTCGCATCGGCGGCGAAGCGCAGGGCCAGGGGCGTGGCCGCCAGGCCCTTCGCCAGCTCCAGGGGGCGCCGCCACCCGTGGAGGACCATCGCCCCCAGGGCGAGGGCGAGCCGCCAGGGGCCGCGGACCGCCTCGCGCAGCGCGGCCCACAGGGTCGCCGGCGAGACGAGCCCGCCGTGGACCACCCGGTGGGCCACCGCCCGGTAGCCGGGCTGCACCACGCGGTCGCGGCACCTCTTGAGGGAGTAAACCACGGGCTCCACGTCGGGGCGGCCCGCCAGGGCCGAGACCTCGCGCAGGACGAAGGTCTCGTGGGTCTCGGGGAACTGGGAGAGCACGACGGCCACCCGGAGCGGTGAGGCCTGCGGACTCACGCCGCCACCTCCCGCCGCCCCGCGCTCCCGTAGAGGGTGAGCGTCCGCTCCACGAGGGCCTCCACGGAGAAACAACCCTCCGCGCGCCCGCGCGCCGCCTCCCCCAGGGCCCGGAGCCGAGGGGGGTCCGCCAGGAGCCCCCCCAGGGCCCCCGCCAGGGCCGCGGGGTCGCGCGGTGGGACCAGGAGGCCCGTCTCCGCCTCCACCACGACCTCCGCATTTCCCCCCACCCGCGTGGCCAGTGCCGGCAGCCCCGCCGCGGCATATTCCAGGAGGGCGTTCGAGAACCCCTCGGTGTGCGAGCTGAGGACCGCCAGGTCCGCCGCTGCGAGGAGGGCGGGGACGTCCCGGCGGCTACCGAGGAGGTGCACCGAAGCGCCGATCCCCAGCCCCTCCGCCAGGCGCCGGAGGGACTCGGCCTCCGGACCCTCCCCCACCAGGAGGAGGTGGAGGCGCGGCCCCCGGACCACGACGCGGGCCGCCGCCTCCAGGAGGTCCCGGTGCCCCTTCCCGGCGTTCAGGTTCGCCACCTGGATCGCCACCGGCGAGCCCGTGGGGATCCCGAGGGAGCGCCGCACCCGTTCCCGCGTCCCCGGAGGCTGCCGGAACCGGGCCGCGTCGATGCCGTTCGGGATGACGGCGACCCGCGCGGGGTCCGCCCCCTCGGAGGCCACCAGGTGGCGCGCCACGGCCTGGGCGTTCGCCACGGCGCGGCAGCCCAGCCGGTGGATGAGCCTGCGGCCCAGGGCGGCCCTCGGCTCGCGCACCCGCTCGCACTGCCGGTGGCCCGTGTAGACCCTCACCCCTCCCCCCAGGAGGCCGCCGGCGAGGACGCACGCCAGATTGGCGAAGTAGAGGTGGCCCTGGAGGACCCACGGCCTCTGGCGGGCCGCGATCCGCCGGAGGCCCAGCACCGCCGTGGGGAGCCGGGAGGCGACCGGGCGGGCGCTCAGGTCCAGGGACTCCACGGGGAGGCCCTCCGAGCGGAGTTCCTCGGCCAGGTCCCCTCCCTCCAGCAGGCATACCACCCGCACGGGCTGGCCCCGGACCGCCAGGCCCCGGGCCAGGGTCGCCACGTGCAGCTGCGTGCCCGCGCGCGGCATCTTGTCCACGACCAGGAGCACCTCGCCGGGGGACCTCATGACGCGCCCGCGACTTCCGGGCGGGCCCCCCGCGGGCACCGTCCCACGGCCCTGCGGATCCGGAGCATCTCGACCAGCGCGGAGAGGACCCCCCCCGCGGTCACGGTGGAGCGGCCCTGGACGCGGTCCACCAGCGGCACGGGGACCTCGACGTGGCGGACCCCCTCGCGCGCCATGTGCACCAACACCTCCGCGTCGATGCACCACCCGGAGGTCGCCAGGTCCCAGGCCAGGACCCGCCCCCGCGGGAGCAGCTTGAAGGCGCTGTTGACGTGGCGCACCCCCACGCCGAGGAGGGACCGCGCCAGGACGTTGAAGACCCCGCTCATGAACCGCCGCCACCACCCCCGCGGGTCCTGGCTCCGGTAGCTCAGGACCGCCTCGTATCGATCGAGCAGCGGGAGGGCCCAGGCGTAGGTCTCCAGGGGGAAGCACACGTCCACCGGGCAGACGGAGACGTGGTCCATGCGGGCGAGCCCCACCCCCAGCCGCACCGCCGACCCGTAGCCCTCCCGGTGCGCCTGGTGGACGGCCCGGACCCCTGGGACGAGCGCCGCCAGGCGGTCCGCCGCCTCCCGGGTGCCGTCGGTGCTCCCGCTCTCCACCACGAGGACCTCCCACCGGGGGGTGGCCGCCGCCAGGGCCCGGGCGAGCCCCCGGACGGCCGCCTCGAGGGCCTGAGCCTCGTTGTAGGCCGGGACGATGACCGAGACCGAGGCGGGACTCATCCCGCGGCCCCCCTGGCGCCGTTCGTCGTGGCCTGCCGCTCCTGCATGTAGGCGAACATCTCCTCGTAGCTCCCGAAGCGGCGCGTCTCCCGGGCCGGGTTCCCGGCGACGATGGAGCAGTCCGCCACGTCCCGGGTCACCACCGAGCCCGCCCCCACCACGGCGTGGACGCCGATGCGGACCCCGCCCACGATGGTCGCGTTCGAGCCGATGCTCGCCCCGCGGCCCACCCGCGTCGGCTTGTAGACCACATGCCGGTGGGTCCGGGGGTAGAGGTCGTTGGTGAACATCACCCCGTGGCCGACGAACACCTCGTCCTCCAGGACCACCGAGTCGCAGAGGAAGGCGTGGCTCTCGATGACGCAGCGGCGGCCCACCCTCACGTTCCGGGTGATCTCCACGAACGGACCGATGAAGCTCCCCTGGCCGATCTCGCAGCCGAAGAGGTTCACGAGCGCGGGGTCGAAGACCCGGACCCCCGCGCCGAGCCTCACGTCGGGGTCGATCATCGCAGCACCACCCCCCGGGGCTCCCAGCACTCGACGGCGGAGAGCACCGCCTCCAGCTCCTCCTCCGGCAGCTCCGGGTAGAGGGGGAGCGCGATGGCCTCGCGCGAGAGGGCCTCGGCGCGGGGGAACGCGCCGGGGGCGTGGCCAAGACCACGGCAGGCCTCCTGGAGGTGCTGCGGGACCGCGTAGTAGACGTTGGTCTGGATCCCCCGCGCCTCCAGGTGGCGCGCGAGGTCGTCCCGATCGCCCTGGTCGCCCGGGACCCGCGCGGCCAGGACGTGCCAGTTCGTCTCGACCCCCTCGGGGATGCGCTGCCACCGGAGCGGCCCACCGGAGAACCTCGCCCGATAGCGATCGACCAGGACCGAGCGCACCTCGTTCCACCCGTCCAGCCGGGGGAGCTTCACGCGGAGCATGGCCGCCTGCAGCTCGTCCAGGCGGCTGTTGACCCCCGGCTGCACGGTGCGGTCCTTGTCCACCATCCCGTATTGCCGGAGCCGGCGCAGCTCGGCCGCCAGCCCCGGGTCGCCCACCGCGATGGCCCCCCCGTCTCCGTAGCCCCCCAGGTTCTTCGTGGGGTAGAAGCTGAAGGCCGCCAGGTCGCCCAGGGACCCGGCCCTCCGACCCCTGAGCCGGCTCCCGTGGGCCTGGCAGGCGTCCTCCACCACGGGGACCCTCCCCCCGAGGGCCGAGCGCAGGGCCGGGACGTCCACCACGTTCCCGAAGAGGTGCACCACCACGACGGCCCGGGTGCGCCGGCCCACGGCCCGGGTCACCGCCTCCGGGTCCACCAGGTAGGTGTCCGCCTCGATGTCCGCGAACACCGGCCTCGCCCCGGCGGCCAGGATGGCGCTCACGGTGGGGATGGCCGTGTAGGGCGTGGTCACCACCTCGTCCCCGGGACCCACCCCCAGGGCTCGCAGCGAGAGGGTGAGCGCGTCGGTCCCGCTGGCCACGCCCACGACGTGGGGCACGCCCAGGTATCGGGCGAACTCGAGCTCGAAGGCCTCGACCTCTTCCCCGAGGACGTAGCGTCCGGAGGCGAGGACGCGCCCGCAGGCCGCGAGGACCTCCCCTCGCAGGGCCTCGAATTGCCTCGCCGCGTCGTGCCGCCGGATCACCGGGCCCACTCCAGGCCCGCCGGCTGGCGGAACCACGCCACGGTGCGATGCAGGGCCGCGTCCAGGGGCGTCAGCTTCCAGGGTCCGATGCGCCGCCGGAGCCTCCTGTCGCGGTAGGGCCCGCCCAGGAAGACGCTCGACCGGCCCGGGACGGGCACGACCCGGTAGCCCGCCCCCCCGGTCAGCGGCATGAGCCGCGAGAGCAGTTCCCCGAGGGAGAGGTCGAAACCGCCCAGGTTGTAGGCCTCGAAGCCCTGCGGCTGGGCCAGTCCCAGGGCGAGGACGGCGCGGGCCACGTCAGGGCCGTAGGCCAGGTTCAGCCGCCGGTCGCTAGACCCCCAGACCTCGACCTCCCGGCCCGCCAGGAGCGCCGCCACCATGGAGCCCACCAGCCCCAGGTCGGTCCCGCCCCGGAGCTGGCGCTCGCCGAAGCAGTGGGTGAGCCGGAGGCTCGCCACGTCCATCCTCCCGGTCCCCGCGTAGACCCGGAGGTAGTGCTCCGCGGCCCCCTTGGCGATGCCCTGGGTGTCCGCGGGCCGGAGGGGCGAGCCCTCGTCGATACCCTGGCCCCGCTCGTCCCCGTACTGGCCCCGGGAGCCCAGGTAGATCACCCGGCGGGACGGGACCCGCCGCAGGGCCTCCACGAGGGCCAGGTGCGAGAGGAGGTTCAGCTCGAGGTCGTGGCGCGGGCGGCGAGCCCCCTCCCGGTGCCGGGTATATCCCATGGCGTCCACCACCAGGTCCGCGTCCGCCAGGCGCCGCTCGAGGTCGGAGACCTCCTCCACGGGGACGCTCAACACCTCGACCCGGTCCCGCACGGCGGCCAGGTTCTCCAGGGAGCCGCCCGTGTCGGCGACCAGGCCGTCGATGACCGTCACCACGGCCCCGTGGGCCACCGCCAGGTCCACCACGTGGGACCCCAGGAAGCCCGCCCCCCCCAGCACCAGGAGGCGCCGGCCCCGGCAGGGGCCCAGGTCCATGGGACGGGGACTCACCGCTCGACCCCCGGACCGGCCAGGACGCCGCCCCGGACCAGCCCCCGCAGCCTCCCCCGCATCCGGATCAGGCGGACGAGCATCCCCAGGCTGTCCCGCAGGGGCCGCACGCTCGTGGAGCCGAAGCCGTAGCGCAGTCGGACCGGGACCTCGACCACCCGGAAGCCGAACCGCTGGGCCAGGACCAGGACCTCCGTGTCCCAGAACCAGTGGCGGTCCTCGACCATGGGGAGCACCCGCTCCAGGACCCCGCGGCGGAAGGCCTTCATGCCCCCCTGGTGGCAATGGCAGCGCGAGCCCAGGAGGAGACGCACCAAGCCGTTGTAGGTCGCGCTCATGAGACGCCGGAGCGCCGGCGCCTCCGTCCTCGCCCCCGCGCAGCGCTTGGACACCACCGCCACGTCCGCCCCGGCGTCGATGCTGGCCATGAGGGCCGGGACGTAGGTGGGCGAGATCTCCCGGTCCACGTCCATGTATAGGAAGACGTCGCCCCGGCTGGCGCGGAACGCGTCCACGAGGGCGCCCCCGCGGCCCCGTCGCTTCCGGGCATGAAGGTGCCGGACCCCGGGGAGGACCCCCGCCAGCCGTTCGGCCAGCTCGCG
Source organism: Planctomycetota bacterium (assembly GCA_016209495.1). Classification (GTDB taxonomy): domain Bacteria; phylum Planctomycetota; class JACQVX01; order JACQVX01; family JACQVX01; genus JACQVX01. The sequence continues at coordinate 46,920 of JACQVX010000237.1, read as the reverse complement.
CGTCCCGTCGGTGGAACCGTCCTCGGCGATGAGGACCTCGTGGCCATGCACCGCGCCGGAGAGGGCCCCGAGGAGCGCGTGGACGGACTCCTCGATCTGGCCGGCGGCGTTGTGGGCGGGGAGCACGGCGCTCACCGTCCAGGACGCCGGCAACCGGGCCCGAGCGTGCGCGGTCCGTCTCGCCTCGAGCCTCACGCCGTCACCGCCTGCCGGGCGATCGCGGCCACGCACCGGCCGATCCCCTCCGCCAGGTCCACCCGGGGCCGCCAGCCCAGGACCTCGAGGGCGCGCCGGACGTCGGCGCGGGTCTCCCGCACCGGGTCATCGTCCGGTCCCGTGAACACGCGGGCCAGGCGGACCCCGGCCGCCGCCTCCACCCGGTCGACGACCTCCGCCACCGAGTGGGAGCGGCCGGAGCCGATGTTGATGGTGTGGACCCCGGGGGGCCCCAGGAGGGCGGCCAAGAAGGCCTCCACGGCGTCCTCCACGTGGAGCAGGTCCCTGCGCGGCCGAGGGTCCCGGAGGACGACCACGCCCGAGGGGAGCTGCCGGAGGATGGTGGGGACGAGGAGGTCTCCCCCCTGGCCGGGACCGTAGACGTTGAAGAGCCTGAGGATCACCGCGTCGAGCCCCCCCGCCCTCGCCGAACGCCGGACCCACTCCTCGCCCCGGAGCTTGCTCGCCGCGTACGGGTTGGCCGGCGCGAGGGGGTGGGCCTCGTCCACGGGCAGGTACCGGGGCGGCCCGTAGACGTAGCTGGAGGCGTAGACCACGCGGCGCACACCGGCCCCCGCGGCCCAGCGCATGAGCCGGCCGGTCCCCCGGGCGTTCACCCTCCGCATCCGGAGCGCGTCTCCACCCCTCGGTCCCCAGCCCACCGCCGCCGCCAGGTGGACCACCGCGTCCACGGGGGGCAGGCCCCGCACCCCATGCCCGCACCCGAGCTCCAGGCCCGGCGAGCCGTGCCCCACGGCGACGACGTCCCAGAGCTGGGCCAGCCGCGGCACCAGACGCCGCCCCAGGAAGCCCTCCGCCCCGGTGACCAGGACCCTTGCATGTCCTCCCTCGCGGCGCTTCGCTCGGCTGCTCATCGCGGCCGCCCTTCCAGGGCCGAGCCCTCCGGGGGGCGCCGCTCCCCGCCGAAGGCCTCGCCGTGCTCCGCCAGCATGGCCTCCGCCGCCTCGTAGTCCTGCTTGCGCCCGATGTCCAGCCAGACGTGTTCGGCGCTGTGGGCATGGACCCGCTCTCCGGCCCGCACCAGGGCGTGCATCAGGTCCGGGACGTCGAAGCGCCGGCCCCGGGGGATGAAGCGCAGGACGCGGGGCGAGAAGGCGTAGACCCCGGTGGACACCTGGTAGGAGAGGCGGGGCTTCTCCTCATAGGCGGTCACCCGACCCGACTCGTCGGACCGGATCACCCCGAAGTCGATGGCCACCTCCCGCCGCGTGATGGCCACCGAGGCCGGGGCCCCGTGGGAGCGGTGGGCCTCGAAGAAGGCCCGGAAGTCCAGGGTCGTCAGGATGTCCCCGTTGGTCACCAGGAGGTCCTCGTGGAAGTCCTCGAGCAGGGCCAGGGCCCCCACGGTCCCCAGGGGCTCCTCCTCCCTCAGGTAGCGGATCCGGAGGCCCACGCGCCGACCGTCGCCGAAGTAGGCCTCGATGAGCTCCGCCAGGTAGCCCACGGCCAGGGTGACCTCCTCCACCCCCGAGCGTGCGAGCTGTTCCAGCACGATCCGGAGGACCGGCCGGTTGCCTACCGGCATGAGGGGCTTCGGCAGCACCGTGGTGTAGGGGAGCAGCCTCGTCCCGAGCCCACCCGCGAGGATGACCGCGCGCATCAAGCCTCCTCCGCCGGCCGGGCCGACCTCACGAACTCGGCCATCCGGACGATGACCGCCGTCATGATCCAGTAGTGGAACGTGACCTCGTTCGAGTTGAGCCGGAATCCGAAGACGTTCGAGACCGCCATCCCCACGATCCCCGCCAGGTAGCCCACCGCCACCATCCGCTCGAAGGGGACCACGCTCGCGCGCCAGACGTGGTAGGCCTCGCGGGAGTAGAGCCAGAGCATGGAGAGGAACAGCGCCAGGGCGGGCAGGCCCATCTCCGCGGCGATGGTAAGGTAGGTGTTGTGGGAATCGAAGGTCCCGCCCGAGAGCTTCAGGATCTCCAGCCGGAAGCGCCCGAAGCCCACGCCGAAGAGGGGGTTCTCCTTGATGATCTCGATGCCGTACTGCCAGATGGCCAGCCGACCCACGCTCGACTCGTCCAGCTTGGCCCCCGCGACGACGACGTCCCTCGGGTTCCGGACCCCCTCCGGGTCGACCCGCGTGAAGGTGCTGGAGAAGCGCCCCACCAGGATCCCTGGGATCTGCTGGGGGAAGAACGAGAAGTAGACGAGCAGCGGGACCAGGACCAGGAGGAAGGCCTTCCGGTTCCACAGGAGGACCAGCATCACACCCGCGCAGGCGAAGGCCAGGGTGGTGCCCCGGGAGAAGGTGAGGAGCATGGCCCGCCCGCAGGCGACGAAGCCCACGAGGCCCAGGACCCGGGTCCACCACCGACGGGCCATGAGGCCTATGGCCGCCAGGTAGAAGGAGTAGTTGCAGAGATAGGCCCCGAGCTGGTTCGGGTTGTCGCACTGCACCGAGATCCGGGCGCGGTCGATGTTCCCGTAGTGGGCCCCGTAGAGGCCGCCCTTGTCCAGGTACCACTCCTTCACGCCCCGGATGCCGATGAGCGCCGCGACGAAGGCCACTCCGGCGGTCAGGAAGAGGTTGTCTCGCCGGTCCTGGATCGCGTTCACCGCCACCAGGTAGATGAACAGGGGCTCCAGCCAGCGCTTGAGGGCGAAGACCACATGCCCCGAATAGACGTCGCCGCCGCTCCGCAGCTCCCCCAGGATCAGGGAAAGGCTGCTGATGAAGGCGAAGGCCACCAGCGGGAGGTCGATGGGTCGGACCCGGATGAGGGCCCGGTTGCCTTCCCGCGCCCGGAAGAGCAGTCCCAGGATGGTGAAGGCGAACATCACGTTCGTGAGGTTGAAGGCGGTCAGGAAGTAGCCGAAATCCCCCGGGAGGACCTTCTGGAACGTGGCGTAGGCGTTGAAGAGGACGAGGAGGAGGAAGAACTGGTCCATGGCGAACTTCGCGCTGACCAGGGCGAAGGCGAGCCCCATCACCACCATGAGGGGCTGCCCCAGGTGGATGGACCGGTAGGGGAAGATCAGGGCATAGAAGAAGAGGGAGGCGACCACCAGGGTGGTCCAGGCGTGCCGGTCCGCGTATTCCTGGACCGCTCCCAGCACGGTCCCCGCGGGGCCGGCCTCTCTCGACACGCCCGGCGCGGGCGACCCGGCGGCACGTCCCGGGAGCGGCCAGCCCGGGCGCGACCAGGGGAGCGGCACGGTGGCGGCGCGGCTCACGACGGGACGCCACCCTTCCGGGCACGCACCCACAGGAACCACCCCACCCTGGTGGCCCAGTAGCGTTCGAGCCACTCGGGGACCAGGCGCCAGAGCCCGGGCAGGTAGCGGCGATACGATACCTGCAGGTTCCCGCAGACCTCCACGCGCACCGCCTCGAAGGCCTCGAAGAGACGCCGCGCCTCCCGGCGGCTGAAGGTCCGGGTGTGTGGGTTGCCTGCCTCCTCCCAGCCGTCGGAGTAGCGGCTCGTGAGGGCGTCCCGGTCCAGGAAGCGGTTCTCCCCGTGGACGACCCCCTCCCAGAGCCACTTGTCCAGCCAGAAACGCAGGGAGTGGCGGTGATAGAGCATCACCATCGCCTCGCCGCCGGGCCGGAGCACCCGGTGGACCTCCGCCACGGCCCTCGCGATGCCGGGCGTGTGGTGCAGGACTCCCCAGGAGAACACGGCATCGAAACGTCCCGTCGCGAACGGGAGGCGCTCTGCGTCGGCCTGGTAGACCCGCGCGCGCCGCCCCGTCCCGAGCAGACGCCGGCACGTCTGGGCCACCGCCGTGGCCGTCAGGTCCACCGCCGTGAGGCGGGCGCCGGCCTCCACGAAGCGCTGGGCCACCGCACCTATCCCGCAGCCCACCTCCAGGACGTCGCGGCCGGCCCAGCGGGCGTAGTCCACCAGGTCACCCAGGAGGACCCCGCCACCGCTCGCGAACCGCGCCTGCCGGAGGAAGGCCCGATCGGCCTCGCGGAAGAAGGCCTCCGAGCCTGGCACCGCCCCGTGGGAGCCTCCGTGCACCGGGCCGTAGGTCATGGGGTTCGCGTCCCACCACGCCCGGACCTCGCGCGGGACCGCGGTCGCGACGCTCACGGTTGGGCCCCCAGGCGGCGGCGCGCGGCCGTGGCCAGGGCCGGCAGCACAAGCGCCGGAAGGGCGGCGAGGAAGAGGAGGCTCGCCGCCAGCTCCACGAGCCAGAGCTTCACCACCGTTCGCCGCCAGGCGAACGAGGCGACGGACCACCCGTCCAGCGGCACGCGCCGCCCCCGAGCGGAGAGGATCGCCCGATCGCCCGCCGCGACCTGGAGGGCGGCGACCTCCGCGGGGAGGAACCCCATCCCCAGGGCGTCCGGGTAGACGACCCACAGGGCGGCGGGGGTCTCCCCGCCGGTGGCCTCCAGGGCGGCGCGAGCCCAGTCCGCCACGCGCCACGGCCGCTCGCAGCGAAGCGCGTGTCCGATAGGCGGCATCCCGGCGGCCGCCTCCAGCGCGGGGGCGTCTCCGACCAGGGCCACCCGGACGCCGGGGTGCTCGCGGTCCAGCCGCCCCAGGACCTCCCCCAGGACCCACCGCGGGTCCCGCGCGCGCGACCTCCGGGTCACCCCGGCGAGGAGGCCCTGACCGGCGAGCCACCTCCAGCGCGCCGCGCACCACGGGTGCGGTCCCCCGGCGCGGAAGAACAGGAGGGCGGGACCGCTCACGCGGCCACCCCCGGAGTGGCCACGCGCCGGTAAAGGGCGGCCAGCCTCCGGGCCGGTCCCTCCCAGGTCCACGAGGCCGCGCGACCGCGAGCACGATCCACCCGGGCCGCCACCCGCGGGCCTCCGTCCGAGACCTCCACGAGGATCCGGGCCAGACTCGCATCGTCCCCCGGCTCCACGGTCCACGCCTCCTCCCCCAGGACCTCCCGCGCGCAGGTCCGCTCGCTCGCCACCACGGGGACGCCCAGGGCGGCGGCCTCCAGCACCGGGAGCCCGAAGCCCTCCTCCCAGGCCGGCTGGGCCAGGAGGGCCGCCCCACCGTAGAGCGCGGAGAGCGTCGCGTCGTCCACGGGACCCACGAAGCGCACCGCGTCCCGGAGCCCCAGCCCCTCGGCGACCCGCCGCGCGGAGGGGTCGTCCTCGCGGCCCACCACCACGAGCACGAGCCCCGGCCGCAGGGCGCGCGCCAGGCCCAGGGCGCGCACCAGCCCGTCCACGTTCTTCCGCGGGATCACCGTCCCCACCGACAGGGCGTAGTTCCCCTCCAGTCCGAGGCGTTCGCGCACGCCCAGCACCGCCGACGGGGGGGCCACCTCGCGCCTCTCGGGGAGGCCATCCGGGACCGCCACGAGCCGCCCGGCCAGCCAGGGGAAGTGCCGCTCGATGTTCTCCCGGGAACGCTCCGAGGCCGCGACCACCGCCCTCGCGCGGGCGAGCGAGTCCTGGAGACGCGCACCCAGGGCGCTCTCGGGCGCGGCGAACTCGGCAGGCCAGTAATGATTCAGGGTGACCACGACCGGACGGCCCGTGCGGGGCGCCAGGTAGGTCGTCGCGTGCACCAGGTCCGCCCCCGCCCAGACCGCCGCCGCCGGGACGACCACGTCGAGCCAGAGCCGGAGGAACCGGTCGTGGCGCAGGCCCGGCGGGACCGGGAGGCGCCAGGCGCGGATGTTGGGCTCCGGGAGGGGCACGAAGCAGTCCTCGGCACGGCGTAACGCCGGGTAGCAGAGCACCAGGCGTACCCGGGGCTCCTGGCGGGCCAGTGCCCGGAAGAGGGCGCGGAACTTCCGCTGGACGCCCGTGGCGTGGGCGCGGTTCAGGACCGCCGCCTCCACGAGCACCGTCAGGGGCCTCCCCCCGGCGCCTCGTCCCGCGGCGCACCCTGCGCGTTCCGCGACGTCCAGGACCCCGGCGCTCAAGCGGCCCTCCATTCCTCTAGCACCTCCCGGAAGATCGCCTCCCCCTGCCGCACGCGGGCCTCCCAGCTCGGCAGCTCCCGGAGGGCCCACGCGCGCGCCGCGCGGCCCATGGCCGCTCGCCGGACGGGGTCCGCCAGGAGGCCGGCGAGGGCCCCCTCGAAGCCCCGGCGCAGGGCGTCCTCCCCGCCCCCGTCCGGGACCAGGACGCCGGTGGTGCCGTCCTGGACGTAACGAGCCCCCTGGCCCTGGTCCGCCACCACGGCCGGGAGGCCCGCGGCCATGGCCTCCCAGAGGTGGTTCGAGTAGTTCGCCGTGCGATAGGCGCTCACCAGGACGTCCGAGGCGCCCAGGGCCCGCTTCACACCCTCCCGGTGCAAGGCGCCCAGGAAGCGCACCCGTCCCGCCAGGCCCAGTGCGCGCGCCAGGGCCTCGAGGCGGCGCCGCTCGCCCCCCTCCCCCGCGATCACGAGCCAGGCGCCCCGGACGGCCGCGAGGGCACGCAGCGGGACCTCGACGCGCTTCTCCGGGGCCAGCCGGGAGAGGCTCAGGACGACGGGCAGGCCCTCCGGAAGCCCCAGGGCGCGCCGACAGGCCGCGCGGTCCTCGGTCGCGTCGCCCAGGGCGTGATCCACGCCGTTCCTGAGACATACCACCCGCGCCTCGCTCGCACCGAAGGCCCGCGCGATGGCCGGGTCCCAGGAGCCGTCATCGGTCATGACGATGCGGGCCGCCGGGAGCCGGAAGGCCGGGAACCGGTCCGGGTACTTCCACGCCAGGAGGGGCTCCCGGGCGTGCACCCCCAGGTCCTCCGCGCCGTAGTAGCGCACCACCAGGGGCACCCGCGCCCGCCTCGCGAGCAGCCACCCGGCGGGGACGCTCCAGTGGGAGTGGGCATGGACCAGGTCGTAGCGCCCCGGCCGTGCCAGGCCCGCGGCCCGCCGGAGGGCGCTCCCGGTATAGGCGGCCAGCCAGGCCGCGCGGCAGGCGGCCGGCGCCAGGTACTCCAGGCCCCGCACGCCGTCGAAGACGCGGCCGGCCCGGCTCCCCCACTTCGTGCCTGGCACGCGGAAGCGGACCAGGTCCATGCCCCCCTCCCGAGACGCGTCCTCGCGGCGCTCGTCGTAGAGGCAGAGCGTGACCCGGTGGCCCGCCCGCGCGTAGCCCGCTGTCTCCCACCAGAAGACCGGCATCCCCACGCCGCTGCGTCCCTCGAACCACAGGTTCGGCGAGACCATGAGGATCGAGAGGGGGCGCCCTAGCATGGCACCGCCTCCCGGGCCGCGACGGCGGACCTGGTGCTGGCCCGCGCCCCGGCACGGGGGCGCGCCGCCGTGGCGACGCCGAGGGCCAGGAGTCCCACCACGCTCCCCGCCAGGCCGACCCGGAGGCTCCGCGGGCGGAACCGGAAGACGACCTCGTGAGCCCCCGCGCCCACCTCCACGGACCGCAGCGCCCCGAAGCTCCGCCTCACCGGGACCTCCCGGGCGTCCACGGTGGCGGTCCAGCCCGGGTACCAGGCCTCGGCGAGGACCACGTGGCCCGGCGCCTCCATGCGGGCGGCCAGGCGCACCTCGGAGGCCCCGCGCCCCAGGACCTCCACCCGGCCCACCTCCCCGGGGCGGGCCCGGGGGAGCCCCTCGCATACGGCCCGGACCCCGTAGGCGCGCGGCAGGACGGTGCGGTTCCGGTAGACCCGCACCGGGGTGTCCAGGACCTGCTCCCAGCGAGGGTGCCGCACCTCCTCGCCCGTGATGAGGTAGCGGATGTTCAGGAGGTCGAAGACGGCGGAACCCAGCGTCGCGCGGTCCAGGCTCCCCCCGCCCGTGGCCGGCCGGCCGATGGCCGCCCCGGAGTCCCGCCGGAGGCTGCAGAGGGAGTCCCAGGACGCCAGGCGCAGGGGTTCGTCCCCCAGGGCGTCCTCCAGGCCATAGAGGACCGCATGGTTCTGCGGGAGCCTCGCCAGGTACGCGGCGAATCGCCCCGCGTCCGGTTCGTGGCGGCGAGTCCGCGTCGCGGCCACCAGGGCATTGGACTCGGTGGTGAGCTCGAAGAGGTCGTGCCCCTCCGGCGAGAACACGCGGAAGGGCCCCGCCTCCCCCTCGAGCAGCCGGTGCACCGGTGTGTCGGCGGCGTAGAAGCCCGGTTCCACCGTCTTCACCGCCGGCACCCGCGCGACGAAGAGCCACCCGTCGAGGGCGGCGAGGGCGACCAGGGCCGCCGCCGCAGAGCCCCCGGGGACACGGCGCAGGGCGGCGAGCGCCAGGACGACGAGGGCGGCCGCCGCCAGGCCCGCGGCGAGCGCGACCCCCTCCGCCGCCACCCGCGCCGCCTCCTCCACGTAGCGCCACGCGGCCTCGGCCGTGTGCCCCAGCGCCACGTAGCGCCCCGCCAGCCGTTGCGCCCCTTCCTCGGCCAGGGAGGGCCCGCCCAGGCGCGCGGCGGCGTGGACCAGCGCGGCCGATGCGGCCAGGGCCGCGGCGGCGGGGGCCCAGCGGCGATCGGGAGGCCGGCGGCGGAGCGCCTCCAGCCCCACCCCCGCCAGCAGGGAGCCCGAGAGCACCACCAGGAGCGAGGCCTTGAGGGGGTAGCGCAGGTAGGCGAAGCCCGGGACGCACTCGTAGAGGAGCCGGTGCACAGGCGTGTGAGGGCCCATGGTCGCCAGGAGCGCCACGACGAAGGTCCCGGCCAGGACCCGCTCCCTGCGGCCCCAGGCCCCCGCCCAGGCGCCATGGACCGCGAGGCCCAGGGCCACGAGCCCGAAGTAGAGGTAGGCCGACAGGTAGGCCCCCCGGTGCGGCGCCCCGGGCCCCCACAGGGTCGCGTCCCCCACGCGCCCGAAGAGCTGGGGCACCCACAGGGCGCTCAGGCCCACCGGGGCGAGGCCCCCGGCCGAGGCCTCGGCATAGCTCACGCCCCCGGTCCGCGTCCCGTGGGAGGCCAGCTCCGCCAGGGGGACGAGCTGCACCGCCGCCACGAGGGCCCCGGCGGCCGCCGCCGCGGCCAGTCCGCCCAGGATGGCCCCGGCGCGCCGGCGGACGGCCAGGGCCTCGACGAGGGCGAAGGCCGCCAGCAGGAGGAAGAGGTAGGCCAGGTTGTCGTAGCCCCCGAGGAGCGCCAGACCCAGCAGACCCGCCAGGGCCGCCCCGGCGCGGCGGCCTCCCCCGTCCAGCGCCGCGCGGGCCGCCGCCAGGACCCAGGGCGACCAGGCCTGGGCCGCGGTGAGGGGAGGCCCCCCCACGGTGAGCGCCACGGCCCCGCTCCCCCCGTAGGCCACCGCCGCCAGGGCCGCCGCCGCGCGCGAGAGCCCCCAGCCGCGGCCCAGGGCGTACATCCCCAGGACCCCGAGCAGGGCGTGGAACACCCCCTTGGCCACCAGGGCCCGCGCCGGGTCGGCCCAGACGAAGAGGTAGTTCACGGGATAGAAGAGCCCCGCCTGCCAGTTGGCGAAGAAGGGGTGCCCGCCCAGGAGGTGCGGGTTCCAGAGGGGAAACTCCCCGGCGGCCAGCGTCCGGGCGAAGTAGGTCTGGATGGGGACGTAGGTCGCGGAGAAGTCCGCCTGGTACGGGACGCCGGGGCCCACCAGGAGCGGCCCGTGCAGCACGAGCACGAAGGCGGCCAGCGCCAGGGGCACGAGGGCGCGTGCGGGCCCGGGCGGCATCACACCCTCGCCGGCGACCGCTCGGCGAGCGGCTCCTCGCGCGCCTTCTCCTCGCCTTCGAAGCCGTGCCGCTCCGCGACGATGTGGTAGGGGCGCCGCCGCACCTCGCCGTAGATGCGCCAGATGTATTCGCCCAGGAGGCTCACCGAGCAGAGCTGAACGCTCCCCATGAAGAGGACGGCCGCCATCAGGGAGGACCACCCGATGGGGGCGTAGGGGATGAAGAGGTAGCTGTAGGTCGTGTGGAGCGCCCCGAGCAGCGACACGGCCAGGCCCGCCAGGCCCAGGGACCAGATGGCCTTGACGGGGACCGAGGAGAAGCCGAAGAGGGCGTCCAGGGCCAGGGCCGCCAGCCGCCGCAGGCTCTGCCGGGACTCGCCCGAGCGGCGGGCCGCCCGGTGGAAGTCCACCACCGCCTGGCGGAAGCCCACCCACTGGCGCATCCCCGCCAGGAACTTGTGCCTCTCCCTCAGGGCCCGGAGCTCCTCGTAGACGGGGCGGCGCATGAGGGAGAAGAAGCCCAGGTTCGGCTCCAGCGGGAACTCCGTGGCCAGCCGTCCGAGGAGGGCGTGGAAGACGCGGAAGCCCAGCCCCCGCAGGCCGCGTTCGGGCCTCTGGCGCTTCCGGGCGCTCACCACGTCGTAGCCCTGACGGGCCTTGCGGAAGAGGTCGGAGAGCAGCTCCGGCGGGTCTTGCAGATCTCCGTCCAGGCAGTAGAGCCACTCCCCGCGGGCGTGCTCCATCCCGGCCTGGGCGGCGTGGTGGTGCCCGAAGTTCCTCGAGAGCCGGAGGAGCTTGATCCGGGGGTCGCGCGAACGGGCGGCCAGCGCCACGGCCGCCGTCCCGTCCCTGGACCCATCGTCGCAGAGGATCACCTCGTAGTCCTCGGTCTCCTGGCGGCAGGCGGCCTGGAGGCGATCGAGCAGCTCCGGGAGCGTCTCCCCCTCGTCGTAGAGGGGGACCACCACGGAGAGGTGCGGGCGGTGCGGCTCCTCAGGAGGCTCGCGCATCGACCCTCCCGGCGGCCCTCCCGGGGCTCGTGCGCAGGATGAAGGGGGGGAGGACGGGGCCGAGCTGCCCCATGCTGTGCTCGTAGCGGCGGGCGGCCCCCGAGGGGTTGTAGGGGATGGCGAGCCGCTCGCGGACCTCCTCCTCCACCCGGTCCCGCAGGCGCACCAGGTCCTCGGCGCCCAGCTCGTCGGTGTAGACGTAGGCCCGATAGCCACCGCCCGGCCGGCCCTTGTAGTAGTCGGCGACCCGCGAGTAGTCGACGGCCACCGCGTGCAGGCGATCCCCCGTGCGCGGCTGGGTGTAGGTCCAGACCCCCCGGAGCGCGGGGTGCGGCCTCGCCTCGTCGTAGTAGGGGGTGCCGGGGTAGGTCGTGATGATGGTGCAGTCGAAGTCGTCGGGGCGCACCTCCAGCAGCCAATCCCGCAGGTCCCCCACGGTCCCGGCGGTCTCTCCCGGGTGGCCCACGGACATGAGGGCCTTCACCTTCAGGCCGTGGCGCCGCGCGATGGCCACCGCCCGGGTGTTGTCCTCGCGCGTGGCGCGCTTCCCGATGTTCTCCAGGATGCGCGGCGAACCGGCCTCGAACCCCGCCAGGACCCAGCGGAAGCCCGCCTCGTGCATGGCCTCCGCCTGGGCGTCGGTGAAGAGCTCCGCCTTGACGAAGCCCCGCAGGCGGAACTCGACCCCGAGCCTCCGCTGGAGCGCCGTGATGGCCCGCATGAGCGCCACCATCTGGGGGCTCACGTTCAGCTCGTCGTCATAGAACATGAAACCCGTGTAGCCGTGGTCCCGGTGGAGCTCCTCCAGCTCCGCCACCACGCCCTCCACGCTCCGGGTGCGGACCCTCCGGAAGGCGTTGGTGAGGCGGCCGCCGCAGAAGCCGCAGCCGAAGGGGCACCCGAGCTGCGAGATGAGGCTCGTGGCGCGGTGGCCCTCGATGGAGTAGCGGTAGGAGTCCAGGTCCACCAGGTGCCTGGCCGGGAACGGGCTCTCGCCGTAGGCCGCCTCCGACATGAAGAGCCCCCCCCGGGGGTCGTCCGCGTCCACGAGACGCGGCGCCTCCGCCCCGAGGGTCCGGAAGACCGCCAGCTCCCCGTCCCCCGCCACCACGACGTCGAAGGCCTCCTGCAGGCGCCGGAGGGCCTCGTGGGCCCTCCCCACCACGTCCGAGCGGCGCTCCCGCCTCCACGCCGAGTGGACCAGGGTGGCGTGGGGCCCCCCCAGGACGAGCCGCGCGCCGGGCCGCGCCTGTCGGACCGTGGCGGCCAGGTCGACCGCCGCCGGGAGCTGGGGCGTGGTGGCCGTGAAGCCATACCAGCGCCGCGCCGAGCGCGCGGCGTAGGAGGCCAGGGCCTCGCCGGGGTTCTCCACGCCCGAGAGGTCCACCACGTCCACGGGGACCCCCCGCTCCTCCAGGACCGCCGCCACCCGGAGCACCCCCAGGGAGACGAAGACCCGCTCGTCCAGGAGGAAGCCCGAGGGGGGGATCACCAGACACACCCCCTCCTGGGCCATCTCGCCCGGCGCGGACGTCGCTCCCCGCGGGGTCACGAGGCGTCCTCGCCCTCGCCGCGGTGGGCCGCGGCGCGGGCCTCGGCGATCTCCAGCCGGAGCAGCGACACCTGCTGGGCGATGAGGCTCATGAGGAAGGTCATGAGCCCCGTCACCAGCAGGATGAGGACCCCGTTGGAGAAGTGGTGGTGGACGCCGATCATCCAGCTCCCGTAGAGGAGGCCCGCCGCCAGGGAGGCGAAGCTGAAGGGGAGGAAGGTGCGTAGCGGGCTGTAGAGGGTGCCCACCTTGAAGAGGATGAGGAGGAAGAGGAACCCGTCCCTCGCGATCCGGATCTTGCTCCTCCCCACGCGCCGCCGGGCGGCGATGGGGACGTAGCGCACCGCGTAACCCGACCGGAAGCAGGAGAGGGTCAGGGTGGTCGGGTAGGAGAACTCGTTCGGGAGGAGGTAGAGGAACTCCAGGGCCACCCGGCGCCGCACGGCCCGGTATCCGCTCGTCAGGTCCTGCACCTTGCGTCGCGTGATGTAGCTCGCGAATCCGTTGTAGACCCGGTTGGCCAGGTTGCGGTGCCAGGCCCCCTCGGAGCCGCGCCCCCGCGCGCCCACCACCATGTCGTGGCGGGCCATGGGCCCCAGGATCCGCGGGAGGTCCTCGGGGTCGTGCTGACCGTCGGCGTCCATGAGCACCACGACCTCGCCTCGGGCCCGCCGGATCCCGGTCTTCACCGCCGCGCCGTTGCCTATGGAGTAGGGGTGGGTGACGACCCGCGCACCGGCGACCCGGGCCGCCTCGGCGGTGCCGTCCGCGGAGCCGTCGTCCACGACGAGGACCTCGAGGGATGCGACCCGCTGGCGGAGGACGCGCTCCACCCCCGCCACCACGGCCCCGATGGACCGCACCTCGTCCCGGGCCGGGATGACCACCGAGACGGAGAGCGCCCCGAGGGCCGGCTCAGCCGCGCCCGGCGGGCTCTTCGGGCTCGCGGTAGTACTTATAGTAGTTGTAGTAGTCATGATAGTAGTGATAGCGGTAGAGGTACTTGCTCCTGGGGAGGTAGTCCCTCACCTTGGCGAGGACGATCCCCAGGACCTGCACCCCCACCTGCTCCAGGAGCGAGCGGGCGTGGTGCACGGACTCGCGCTGGGTGGCGCCGGCCTGGACCACGAGGGCCATTCCGTCGGTCCGCTTCCCGATGACCGCCGGGTCCGTCGTGGAGAGCAGCGGCGGGGTGTCGATCACCACGAAGTCGAACCGCGGCCGGAGCGTCGCGATGACCGCCTCGAAGCGGCTCGACTCCAGCGCCTCCGCCGCGCTGGAGATCCCGCGGGTGGCGAAGACCACGTGCAGGTTGTCCTCCTCGGAATACACCATCGAGGAGGCCAGTTCCGTCTCGCCCGCGAGGATCGTGTCCATGCCCGCCTCGGGCTCGTGGCCCAGGAAACCCTTCACCCCGGGTCGCCGCAGGTCGCAGTCCAGCAGGACCACCCGCGAGTCCTGGGACTTCGCCAGGAACCGGGCCGTGTTGATGGCCGTGCTCGTCTTGCCCTCCGCGTGGTGACAGGAGGTGAGCCCGAAGACACGCACCCCGTGCTCCGCCGCCAGGGCCTGGAGGTGGGTGCGCATCTGGCGGTACTCCTCCGCGAGCTGCGTCCCGGAGAGCACCAGGACGTGGCGGTCGATGTCGAAGCGAGGCACCCGGACTACCCTCGAGAAGAACTCTTCGTCCACCATGCGCGAGGCGGTGCGCGTCCCCGGGGGGGTGAGGGTCGCCAGGGCCTCCGCCACCGCCGCGCTCGGCGGCGGGGGCGTGCGGACCGCGACGCCCGGCGCGACCTCCCGGAGGCCGCTCTCGCGGCGCAGGACCTTGCGGTAGAGGTCGTCCAGGGGCTTCGTCATCGGCCGCCCCCCGTCGACGACCGGGTGCGCGGTTCGAAGATGCCATCGGACTCGGCCTCGTCCGGCGACGCCTCCGGCGTTCGTGCGTCCGGCGCTGCCGCGGGCGGTGCGCCCTCCAGTTCCACGCCGGTGGCCCGCACGCCCTCCCTGCCCGCCTGCCAGACCCGATAGCGCCAGGAGACCTCCCGGACCACGGCCACGGTCAGCCAGGCGGCCACCGGGACGGCGACGGCCGCCACCAGCCACCACCGGAGCCGCCGGCCGAGCCAGCCCAGCCACCCCAGGACCGTCTTCTCCACCTCCTCCTCCTGAAGGGCCATCTCCGAGATGGCCCCCAGGACCGGCAGGTCCAGGTGGCGCTTCACGTCCGAGATGCTCCGGATGGAGTGGTCCGCGTACTCGATGAAGAACACCGCGCCGCCGCTCGTGAAGGAGCCCAGCATGAGGCCCAGGAGGATGAGCAAGGGGCGGTTCGGGGCTACCGGGGCGGAGGGGACGGCGGTCGGGTCCGGCTTCACGAAATAGGTCCCCCGCTTCTTGATCTCCAGCTCCTCGGTGACGATGGCGTCCTCCAGCCGGGTGCGGTAGGTCTGGAGGGTCTGGAGCCGGTTGCCGTAGTCGATCTGGAGCTGCCAGGCCTCGAGCTGGCGGCGGGGGATGTCCTTCAGCTTTCCGAAATACTGCTGGGAGAGCCGCTGGAGCTCGTCCCTGCGCGCCTTGAGCTTCTTCAGCTCGAGACGGCCCTTCGTGCGCCCCTCCACGAGGCGCTCGTAGGCGGGGTTCCGAGCCCGGTCCTCCCGCACCGACTCGGAGTTCGTGGTGACCTCCTGCAGGACCTGTTCCAGCTCGGCGATGCGCCGCCGCAGCGCCTCGACGGCGGGGTGCAGGTCCGTGTTCCGCGCGCGTTCGCGGGTGAACTCCAGTCGCGCCCGCGCCAGCTCGCCCTGGAGCTGCTGCTGTTCCGCGGAGACCACTCGCTCGGTGGTCCGGGTGGTGGTGAAGGGCGCCTCCGCGCCGATCTCCTGCTCCACCGCCCCCAGGGAGTCCTCCTCCTCCTGGATCCGGATGACCACCTCCTCGAGCTGTCGCTGGTAGTTCGCGTATTCGTTCAGCGTCTGGCCCGTGGGCTCCGGGAGGGCGCGCACCTCGTCCAGGTTGGCCCTGGGGTCGCCCGGCCGGATCTCCAGGACCCCGAGCTCATAGAGGGCCTCGAGGCGGGCCCGCATGTCCAGGACCTCCCCCTCGACGTTCGCCACCCTCTCGTCCAGGACCTGCCGCGCCCGGCGCACCTCGTCCACCTGGGAGTCGAAGTCCCGCGCCTCGATCTCGTCGATGACCACGTCCACCACGTCCCGGGTCACCTCCGGCACCGAGTGCTGGAACTGGACCCGGAGGTTGTTCCCGCCCACCATGGCGACCCGGACCTCGCCGCGGAGCCGTCCCAGGGCGATCCCCAGGACCATGCGCTGGCCCGTCAGGCTGCCTTCCAGCTCCTCCTCCTTCAGCAGGGTCGCCACGTCGCCGGGATTCGCGCGGACCTGGTCCCGGAGTTCGAGGAGGAGCTGCTCCATCCGGGTGTTCTCCCGGATGAGGCGCTCCGTCCTCGCCACCTGGGCACGCGTGCGGTCCGCCCGGAGGCGGATGGGCTCCCGCAGGATCGGGTCCGTGGACTCCTCGAGCTGCCGCTCCAGCTTCCGGAGCCGCTCCCGGAGGAGGGGCAGTCGCAGCTCCTGTACCTCGTTCAGGTCCGGGACGCGCTCGGCCAGACCGTCCACGGCCGCCACGACGCGACGCATCCCCTCGGTGGTCTTCAGCTCGCGGACGATCCCGTCGAGCCGCGCCTGGAAGTGGGTGGTGTTCGTGAGGTCCGCGAGGTTGGGGTTCTGCTGGAACTCGCTGATGATGCGAACCGTGTTGGAGGCCTCGTAGATCTCCGTGGCCGTGTAGGCATAGGCCCCGAAGCCCCCGACGAAGAGCCCCGTCATGCCCAGGATCACCCACTTGCGATGGAAGACGATCTGCAGGTAGTCGCGGAGTCCGACCTGGACGGGGGAGGTCGCCACGCCGTTACCTCCCCACCCCAGCGGCCGCGGGTCCCTGGGCGAGCCGGGCCTCGATGTACTGATAGGTCGCGTCGGCCCCGATGCCCCGGTTGAGCTGGCCCAGGACCGTCCCGAGGACCTCGTTCACCAGGCTGTAGTAGGTGGTCGGGACGTAGATGATGTCCCCGGGTTCCAGGGCCACATTGAGGCCCGTAAGGCCCAGGAGCAGCTCGCGACCGTCCACCACGACGTAGGTGGGCTCCTCCGGGTCCGGCCGGATGAGGTGCACGCGGCGCACGGCGGCGGAGGGGGCGAAGTTGCCCACGGCGAGGATGGCGTCCCGCAGGTCCAGGACCTCGTCGGACATCGGGTGTCTACCCTGGGCCGCCACCGCCCCGAAGGCGTAGAAGAACTTGCTCCGGGCCCCCCGCAGCCGCACCCGCACCGCGGGCTCGCCTACCACGTAGGCGGCCACGGCGCGGGAGACGGCCTCCTCCACCTGAGGCTCGGTCATCCCGCTCACGTGCAGCCGCCGGTCGATGACCGGGATGAGGAGGGCCCCGTCCCGCTCCACCTCGAACTCGCCGCCGAACTCGTCGTGGTCCCGCACCCGGACCTCGACCTGGTCGCGCGGCCCGAAGCGATAGGCCGGGGGCGCGAGGTCGAGGGGGCCCCGGTCCTCCGAGGGCCGGGTCATGGGGTCGAAGAGGGGCGCCCGGGTCCCGGAGGCCTGTTCCTCCCCCGGAGGGGCCTGGCAACCCGAGAGGAGGATGGCGAGCGTCGCCAGGCGGAGTCCGCAGGACTTCATGCGATTCGATCCTCGTGGGACGGCGGAGAGAACCCGGGCCGGACGGAGGCCGGCGTGGCATGGAGCACGACCACTCTCCCTTCCTATCGACACGACCACCTGCACGCTTGAGACGGACCGAGCAATGCGGGTGCCTGGGAGGCGCCCGGCGAGGCGCCGGGGGGCGAGGCCCGGGGGGCGCGCGGCGCGCAGCGAAACGCGGCGGGGGCGAGGAGGCTGCGCCTCGTCCGGAGACAGACTACCGGGAGGCCGAGAACTCCCGGTCCAGGGCCCGGATGAAGGCCCCGAAGCGCTCCTGGTTCCGCCGGTCGATGCGGACCAGGTTCTCGTGCACCTCCTTGATGAAGCGGAGACGCTGGGGCCCGCTCAGGTCGCCGGGTTCCAGGGTCTGGAGCTCCAGGTCGGCCGGGACGCTCAGGCGCTCCGCGAGGCGCACGAACCGCGTGAGCCCGATGTTCTCCAGGAGGGCCAGGCAGTCGGCGGAGGCATTGGCGATGAGGACTCCAGGCCCATCCGTTCCCTCCAGCTGCTGGACGAGGCTCATGAGAGTCCCCATGAACGTGGAGTCCATCCCGGTGCAGGGCCCCAGGTCCACGATGAAGCGGCGGTGCCCCTCCCGGACCATGCGGTCGGCGAAGGACTTCAACGTCGAGGCCGTCGCCATGGAGGCCATACCCTCCACGCGGATGTAGATGGCCCCGTCGATGGAGGAGACGCGGTAGGTGGCCCTTGCGACCTGCGACATCGCGCCCTCAGGTGACCTTCCACCCGGCGGGGACGTCCCCGTCCACCGTCAGGACTGCCACGGTCGCCCGGTCCGGAGGACTCGCCGCGAGGAGCATCCCCTGGCTCTCCACCCCGCGCAGCACCGCCGGCTCCAGGTTCGCCACGATGACGATGGTCCGGCCGACCAGCGCCTCCGGCGCATAGGAGCGACGGATCCCGGCGACGATCTGCCTGCGCTCGCCCTCCCCCAGGTCGCAGTCCAGGATGAGGAGACGGTCCGCGTCCGGATGGACACGGCAATCGACGACCCGCGCGGTACGGATCTCGAAGCGGCTGAACTCGTCGATGGTCACGCGTCCGGCGGCAGACATGTCAGCGGCGGTCGGAGTCTAGCAGCCCCGGGATGGTGCGTCAATCATGGCGGAACGCCGACGGTCCGGGGGGGGCGCCACGGCTACCGCCCCTCGCCGGCCGCGGCGGCGGCCTCGCGCCGCTCGGCCTCCCGCTGGAGTGCCTTCACCATGAGGACCGCCGAGGAGAGGTCCAGGCCGTAGGAGAGGGAGTGGTACTCATCGTCCAGCTCCCGGACCAGGCGGCTGGCCCGTCCCACGTCCGTATGGGTCGCATAGGTCACCACCGTCTCCTCCCCCGAGGCATAGAGCCGCCAGTTCCAGCGTCCCCCCTCCAGGTCGCCGGAGTGCCAGCTCCCCAGGACGGTGCGGCCTGCCTCGTCCACGGCGTATCGGATGGTGTAGCGGTAGTTCCAGCCGGGGACCTCGATCTCGAACTTGACGTCCAGCACCTCCGGGGCCCCCTCGGCGCGGCGCACCACGTCGGAGCGCACCACCTTGGGGACCCAGCGCGGGTAGGAGGGGTAGTCCAGGAGGGTCTCCCAGACGCGTCCCAAGGGGGCCCGCATGCGCGCCATGGCCACGGCCTCGTCGGGGCTCCCGTCGTCCCGCGACGCTACCAGCACGAGCTCGCCGCGTCCCAGGAGCGGCCCCAGGGCCTCCACGGTGTCGGGGGCGAGGACCAGGGGCTCCTTGTGCGGGTCCTCGCCGCCCAGGACGAGTCCGGATGCCAGGAGGGACAGGACCGCCAGGGTCCGCGGCGGGGTCATGCGCATGGGGGCCTCCCAGGGAGTAAAGGGCTGAATATTATAGTTTTGACCATGGTGGGTCCATCCTATACTCGGTGCCGCCGCGGGACCCTGCCGGTCCCGCGGCGGGAGGCAGGGGCCCTCATGATCGACTTCCAGGTGACCGAGGAAGAGGAGGGCCTCCTGTCCACGGCGGCGCGGTTCGGGGAGGAACGCCTGCGGCCAGCGGAGCGCCCCCACGAGGAGGCGCGCCGCTACCCGGAGGCCCTGGTGCACGAGTACCGCGAGCTGGGCCTCGGGACCCTGGGGCTCCCCGAGGCGCTGGGGGGCGCGGCCCTGGCGGCCCCCGTGCAGGTGGCGGTGCGCTCCGAGCTGGCCGCGGCGGACCCGGCGGCACCCCTGGGCCTGGACCCCCTGGGGCCGGGGTGCGTCGCGCTGGCCTCGACCCCGGCGGGGCGCGCGCTCATCGCGGAGGCCCGGGAAGGCGCCGTGGCCGTGGCGGAGGGGATCCGCGTCGAGGGCGGCCGGGCGCGGGGAAGGGTGGGCTGGCTCCCCCGGGGCGGGCTCCACTGGCTGGTCCTGGCGGACGACCGGGGGGTCTACCGGGTGGACGCGCCGCGGTGGGCGCCGGTGGCGGCGCGCCCCTGCGGGCTCAGGGCCTGCGGGGGGGTGGAGGTGGTCCTGGAGGACGCCCCCGCGGAGTCCCTGGGGGGCGCAGACCTGGCGAGGCAGGTCCTGGCCGAGTGCCGGCTCTACGCCGGCGCGCTCCTCCTCGGCGCGGCGAGGGACGCCCACGCGGCCGCGGCGCGCTACACCCAGGAGCGGGTGGCCTTCGGACGGCCCATCGCGCACCACCAGGGGCTGGCCTTCCAGCTCGCCGACGCGGCCACCGACCTGGAGGCGGCCCGGCTCCTCCTGGAGGCGGCGGCCTCGCGTGGCCACGCCGCGGAGGTGGCCGGGGCCCATGCCTACGTCACGGAGGTGGCCCTGCGGGTGGTGGAGCGCTCGGTGCAGGCCCTGGGGGGGCACGGCTACCTGCAGGACCATCGGGTGGAGAAACGCATGAGGGACGTGCGCTCGCTGGCCTCCCTCTGGGGCGGCGCCGTGCTCTCCGAGAGGGACGCCGCCCTGTCGGTCCTGGACGCGCCGGAGGCGGTGGGGGACGCGTCATGATCGACACCACCCTGGACGCGGGATTCCGCAACGTACTGCTCATCATGCGGCAGGTCGGGCGCGACCTCCTGCGCCCGGCCGGCCTGGAGGCGGAGGCCACCGGCGAGCCCCTCCCGGTGGACCACCCCCTCTTCGTCTCCTGGAACCGGATGGGCCTGAGTCTGGGCCTGGCCCAGGGACGCAGGGGGGGAGGAGAGGCGGCGCCGGGGCAGGCCCCGAGCCGGATGGCGCGCTCGGCCATCCTGGCGGCGGAGGAGCTGGCCTTCTGGGACCAGGGCGCCCTGCTGGCGCTCCCGGGGCCGGGGCTCGGGGGGCCGCCCATCCAGCTCCTGGGGAACGAGGACCAGAGACGGCGCTTCCTCGAGGAGCCCTTCCGCGACCCCGAGCGGCCTGCCTGGGGGGCCTACGCCACCACCGAGTCGGCGGCCGGGAGCGACGTGGCGCGCATCCGCACCGCGGCGCGGCGGGATGGGGACCACTACGTCCTGCACGGGGACAAGATGTTCATCACCAACGGGGCGCGGGCCTCGTGGGTGGTGGTCTTCGCGACCGTGGACGCCTCCCTGGGGCGCGCGGGCCACCGCGCCTTCGTGGTAGAACGCGGGACGCCGGGCTTCGGGGTCGGGCGCATCGAGAAGAAGATGGGCCTCACCGCCTCCGAGACCGCGGGTCTGTTCCTCGAGGATTGCCGTGTCCCCGTGGAGAACCTCCTGGGCGGCGAGCGGGGCGAGGAGGCCAAGGCCGGCTTCAAGACGGCCATGGCGACCTTCGACCTCACCCGCCCCATGGTGGCGGCCATGGCCGTGGGCATCGGCCGTTCGGCCTGGGAACGGGCGCGGGACCTGGCGAGGGAGGCGTTCGGCGCCGCGCCGTACGCCGCGAGGGAGCTCGGGGTCCTGGATCGGCTGGCGACGGCCCGCCGGAGGCTGGACGCGGCCCGGCTCCTCTGCTGGCGCGCCGCCTGGCGCATGGACCACCACGAGCGCAACACCGTAGAGGCCTCGATGGCCAAGGTCCACGCCCCGGCGGCGGCCCTGGCCGCCACCTCCGCCGCCCTGGACGTGTGCGGCCTGGCGGGGGTGGTGGACCCGCGGGTGGAGCGGTGCTACCGGGACGTGAAGGTCTTCGACATCTTCGAAGGCACTGGCGAGGTGCAGCGGATCGTCCTCGCCCGGCGCCTCTTCGGATACCCCTCCGAGGGGTAGGGCCTGCGCACCGTGGAGACGCCGACCCCCTTCGCCCCGGGCCTCTTCGAGGGCCGGACCTGCGTGGTCACCGGCGGGGGCACGGGCATCGGTCTCGCCACGGCCAGGGGCCTGGTGACCCTGGGGGCGAGGGTGGCCCTCCTGGGGCGGCGGCTGGAGGTGGTGGAGCGCGCGGCGCGGACCCTGGACCCGGAGGGCGGCCGCGCCCTGGCGCTCCGCTGCGACACCCGGGAACCGCCCTCCTGCGAGGAGGCCGTCCTTCGCGTGCGGGAGACCCTCGGACCCATCCGGGTCCTGGTCAACAACGCGGGGGGCCAGTTCCCCTCCAGCGCCGAGGCCCTCTCCCCGCGGGGCTTCGAGGCGGTGGTGCGGAACAACCTCCTGGGGACCTGGAACATGACCCGGGAGGTGGCCACCCGCTCCATGATCCCCGACGGGGGCGGGGCCATCGTGAACGTGACCGCCAACGTGGAGCGGGGCTTCCCCGGGATGGTCCACACCGGGTCGGCCCGCGCCGGGGTGGAGAACATGACCCGCACCCTGGCCGTGGAATGGGTGCGCCACCGTATCCGGGTGAACGCGGTCGCCCCGGGGAGCATCCGCACCGAGGGGCTGGCCCAGTATCCGGAGGCGGGGATCGAGTTCGTGCGCCGCGCCACCCCCATGAAGCGGCTCGGGACACCCGAGGAGGTGGCCTGGGCGCTCATCTTCCTGTGCTCCGACGCGGCCTCGTTCATCACCGGGGCGACCCTGGCGGTGGACGGCGCCCAGCGGCTGTGGGGCGAGACCTGGCCCATCCCGGACCCGGACCCCCAGGGGCCGCCGGCCTGACCGGGACGCCCGGGGGCGTGGGCCGCCGAATCTCCTGGACCCCCGTGGGGCCTTCCGTATCATGGTCGCTCCCACGACAGGGGAAGGGAGTCCTCCGGTGAAGATCTCGTCTGGCGAGACGCCCCTCATCAATGTGCTGTTCTGGCTGCTCGTCTTCCTGGCCATCGGCCTGTTGACCTTCACCTACGGCAGCGTGGCCTATCAGGTGGTGACCGCCTTCCTGGACCTGGAGGACGTGAGGACGACCTGGACCTATGCCGTGGAGGCCATGACCAGCCGCGAGGCCGGCATCGGCCACTACGTCGCCTGGGGCCTCTACACCACCCTCTCGGCCGTCCTCCTCACCATCGCCCTCGGCGGCGCGGCGGGCCTGGTGGTGGCGGGGTTCAAGGAGCAGGGCTGGGCCACGGCGGTCATCAGCTTCGTCGCCGACCACATGACCCGGCTCCCCTGCATCATCGTGGGGCTG
The DNA here is from genome assembly GCA_016209495.1 of Planctomycetota bacterium. Classification (GTDB taxonomy): domain Bacteria; phylum Planctomycetota; class JACQVX01; order JACQVX01; family JACQVX01; genus JACQVX01. Next base: position 24,394 of record JACQVX010000237.1, on the reverse strand, counting down.
TTCGCCTACTATTCCCTCACGGTCACCTTCGATGCGGGCTACCAGTTCTGGGGCATCCCCCTGGTCTTTTGCCTCATGATCACGCCCACGGTGATCGCCACCACGCGAGACTCCCTGGAGCGCATCTTCAAGACCATGCGGGCGGACGAGCGGGCCCTGGGCATGATCCCGTGGCAGGCCCTGCGCCATGGGATCCTCTCGGGCCTGGTCGTGGGGGTGGTGCGGATGTGGGTGGAGTTCCTGGTGGCCCTGCTAGTGATGGGGGTGATCCTCCAGTTCCCCGGCATCGCCATCGCCGAAGACACGAGCATCTACGACCTGACCTACACCATGACGAAGGACGCCCTCAACTTCAACACGCCCCTGGGGAAGGCGGTAGTAGTCCTCATCATCTTCAGCGTCATCAACGCCGTCTCCCACTCGGTCCTGCAGTCCATCCATCGGCGCGAGGCCGCGAGGCCCGCCTACCTCGGGGGTTGGTTCACCCACTTCAAGCCCGCGCACGCCCCGAGGCCGGTGACCCAGCCCGAGCAGCGGTAGGCGGCCCGGGCCCCGATCGGTCTCAGTAGAGCCGCCGCGCCGCCAGGTAGAAGAGGGCGTGCTCCCAGATGTGGGGCATGTCGTTCACCTGGCGGAAGAGGAGCCGGCCCGGGCCCAGGGCCTGAATCTCGTACATCTCGCCCAGGTGGCCCGTCCCGGGGGTGGGCATCTCCAGGGCCGCGCGGCGCACCAGGTCCGCCAGGCCCGCGCGGCGCACCGGGTCGGCCGCCCAGGCCTCCGCCAGGGCCACCGCCCCCTTCAGGTCGTAGGCGCTGCGGCCGCGTGCCCCCGAGAAGGTGAGCCCCAGGTCCCGCCAGAGGTAGTCCGCCTCCGCGGCGCGCCGCGGGTCGCCCGGGAGGAGGACGGGACAGGGCCAGAGGGCCCAGGCCCCCGTCCCGCTGTCCGTGAGGCCGTGGCTGCTGGAGCCCCCCCGGTCCGCCAGCCGGCCCAGGGCCGGGTCCCAGAACCGCGCGAGGAGCGCGTCGCGCAGCTCGTCCCGCCGGTGGCGCCAGGCGTCCAGGACGCGGGGGTCCTCCCCCGCCGCCGCCCCCGCCCGCAGGGCCGCCTCCAGGGCGAGGCAGATGGTCTCCGCCCCCTGGATGCCCTGGGTCAGCTCCGGGTGGTCGTCCTCGTTGGCCGGGAGCTGCAACCTCGAGATGGGGTCGCGCCAGGAGGCCAGGAATCCAGCCCCGCGGCGGATGGCCGGGTAGACCACGGCCTGGTGGCGTGCGCGCTCCACCGGGTCGGCGATGAAGTCCAGGTGGTCGGCCAGGGTCCATACCGCCAGGGCGGCGTTGTCGATCTCGAAGAGGATGGGGCCCCCGGGCGTCCCGTCGGCGTAGTAGTTCATCTCGTAGGTGCCGGGGAGGAAGAGGCCCTTGCGCTGTACGCGGGCGTAGAACTCGTTGTGCCGCGTCACCACCTCGGGGTACCCCGCCTCGTCCAGGGCCCGGTTGATGAAGGCCCCGTCCCGCGGCCAGTCCAGGCCGTAGGGGAGCTGGGTGGCGATGGAGGCCACGATGGCCCCCCCGGAGCGGTCGGTGGCCGTGCGGGTGGCCACGAGCCCGCGGCGGGCCAGGCGCAGGACCTCCGGGCCACCGAGCGCCGACGGGAGGCGCGCCCGCGCCATCCAGGCGCGCCAGTCGGCGAGGGCGGCGCTCCGGTGGGCGGCGTAGGGGGTGGAGCGGGCCCAGGCGAGGAGGGTCCGCGCCCCCGCGGGCCCGTCCAGGCTGGGCCCCGCGGCCAGGTACCAGGTCGTCGAGGCCCCGCCCGCCGAGAGGTCCAGCCGGCGCGAGAAGGCCGCCGTGGCCCGCACGGCGGCGAAGGGGTTCCCGGAGAGCAGGCCATCGGAGGCGTCCGCGTAGGCGTCTACGGCCGAGGCGGCCCCGGCCCGCGCGACGCCGGCCGAGTCCGGGCCCACCTGCACCCCGTCCGAGTGGTCCTCGCCCCCCAGGGCCAGGTAGGCGCCCGTGCCGAAGCTCCCGTCGGCCGCGTCCAGCCAGGCCTCCACGTCGGCACGGCGGCGGGAGCCGCCCGAGAGGGCGAATCCCGCCAGGCGCAGGGGGTCGGCGCGGTCGGGCCGGAAATGGACCACGGCGTCGTCCCGCTCCGAGTAGGCCGCGGCGAAGTCGTTGGCCAGGTCCAGGGCCCAGTCCGCCAGGGGGAGGTACGGGAACCGGGTGGTGCAGGGGGCCAGGTTCTCGAAGAGGACCAGGGAGACGGCGTCGGGGCCGCCCGGGAGACGCGCCACCTCGTAGCCGAGCACCAGGACGTCCCGATCCGGCCGGACGAAGCCCGTCTGGGTCACCCGGAGCCCCAGGGCCGCCGACTCGTGGGAGGTCACCACCACGTCCGCCTCGTCGTCCAGGTAGCGCTGCGTCGTCGTCCAGGTGGGATCGCGCAGCCAGGACACCGTCCGGCCGGTCCCCAGGGGGAGCACCACCCCTGCGAAGACGCCCATGTTCTCCAGGGCCCCGAAGCCCGGTGGGCGGCCCGGGACCGCCAGGTAGTTCACCTGGTCGTAGCAGGACGGGTTCGGCCAGCGAAGGACCGTGAGGGTCCCCGCCGACGAGAAACCCGCCGCCATTCCCCCGGCCCCGGTGGTGGCGTTCAGGTCCGTGGGGTTCGCCGCCACCATGGAGTGGAAGTCCGGTGGGAAGCCGTAGGGCTGGCCCAGGATCGAGCGCGGGAGGCCGAGCAGGTAGGCCGCCAGGTCCGTCCCGGTGCGCCCGCCCGCCCCCGCCACCAGGACCCGCACGGCGGAGCGCCCCGTGCGGCCCTGGGAGTCGGTGGCCGCGAGGCCCACGTCGTGCAGGCCCGGGCTCAGGGCCGCCACCGTCGCGACGGGGCCCCTCCCCAGGGGGCCGTCCAGGGACGAGGTCCACTGCAGGGCCGAGGCGGGAAGGGGCATGCCCGCGGCGTCCACGGCCACGCCCTCCAGGCGGACCGCCTGTCCCAGGTCGAGGCGATCGCCGTCCCGGGGCTGCCGGATGGCGACCACGGGGCCCGCCGCCGCGGCGGTCGGGCCGCCGGCCAGGGCCGTGCTCGCGGGGGGCGTGGCCGCGGAGGCCGCGGGGAAGAGCCTCGCCTGCGGCGCGCCGCCGGGGTCCCGGCAGGCTGCCAGCGGGGCGGCGAGGACGAGGTGCAGACCGACGAGGGACAGGAAACGGCGGTGGCGGCACGGACCCGGACGGCCCGCGCCGGTGCTCGGCCTGGACATTCGCGACTCCCCCGGGCCCCCTCGGGGAGGCCCCTCCCATTCACGAACGTGAGCGAGGGGGCATTATGCGGGCGGCGGGGGGGCGGTCAAGGGAGATCAGGGGGAGATCAAGGCGAATCCGCGTAGAGCCGCTCGATGCACTCGGCGAATTTCTCGGCCACCGCGCGGCGCTTGATCTTCATCGTGACCGTGAGGGTACCGCCCTCCAAGGAGAAGTCCCGGGGGAGGACGGCGTGGCGCTTCACCTGCTCGAAGCGGGCGAGGCGGGCGTTGGCCCGCTCGATCACGGAGTCGATCCGGCGGAGGACCTCCGGGTGGGTGGGGAGGGCCGAGGGCTCCACGCCCAGGTCGGCGGCCACGCGGGAGGTCTCGCGCTCGTCGAGGGTGATGAGGGCGACGGCGTAGGGCCTGCGGTCCCCGTGGACGTAGACCTGGCTCACCAGGGGCTCCTCCTTCACCAGGGCCTCGATGCGCGCCGGGACCACGTACTTCCCCCCGGCGGTCTTGATCAGGTTCTTCTTGCGGTCGGTGATGCGGAGGTAGCCATCGGCGTCCACCTCCCCCACGTCGCCGGTGTGGAAGTAGCCCTCCGCGTCGAAGGCCTCGGCGCTCGCCTCGGGGAGGTTCAGGTAGCCGCCGAAGACGCCGGTCCCCCGGATCAGGATCTCCCCATCCGGCGCGAGGCGATACTGGAGGCCGGGGATGGCCCGACCCACGGTCCCCAGGCGCGTCCCCGAGGAGGTGTTGGCGAAGGCGATGGCGCAGGACTCGGAGAGGCCGTAGACCTCGCAGACCTTCATCCCCACCCCCTGGAAGAACTCGAGGATCTCCAGCTCGATGGGGGCCGAACCGGTGATGAAGGTCTTCACCCGCCCGCCGAAGACCGCCCGGATCCGCCGGTAGACCAGCCGGTCCGCCAGGGGTAAGAGGAGCCGGTCCCCGAGGGAGAGGGGCTCGCCCCCCAGCTCGGCGCGGGCGCGGCGCCGCGCCAGGGCCTCGGCCCGGCGGAAGATGGCCTGCCGGCGACGGCTCGCCTGGGCCACCCGCTCGCGGATCCGGCCGTACATCTTCTCGAAGATCCGGGGCACGGCGCCGAAGAAGGTGGGGCGGACCTCCTGCACCTCGTCCAGGAGCGTCTCGTAACTCGTCGCGTAGGCCGTGGCCAGCCCCAGGTTGATCCTCCCGTAGAGGCCCGCGACGTGCTCCGCCACGTGGGCCAGGGGGAGGAAGCTCATGGTGATGTCCTCCTGCCCGATGCACTCCAGGAGCAGGTCCTGGGTGGCCCGGAGCCAGCCCACGAGCAGGCCGTGGCCCAGGGGGACGCCCTTGGGCTGGCCCGTGGTCCCGCTGGTGTAGACCACCGTGGCCACGTCCTCGGGCCGCACCGCGGCCGCGAGGCGCTCGACCCGCCCGGGCTCCCGCCCCAGGGCCTCCTCGCCCCGGCGCGCCAGGGCCTCCAGGGATTCGAGACGCCCGTCCCCCCTCGGCTCGTGGTCCCAGACCACCATGCGTTCCAGCCGCGGCAGGCGGCCCACGAGGGGGAGCAGCCGCTCCATGGGGGCCGCCCCCTGGACCACCAGGACCCGCGCGGCCGAGTCCTCCAGGAGATAGCGCACCTGGTCGTCCAGGAGGTTCTCGTAGACCCCGACCGTGCGCGCCCCCAGGGCCAGGGCCGCCGCGTCCACGTGGGTCCACTCGGGCCGACAGGGGCCCAGGATGGCCACCGTGTCCCCCCGGGAGAGCCCCCGCTCCGAGAGCCCCGCGGCCACTCGCTCGACCCGCTCGCCCAGGGCCCTCCAGGTCGTCGGGACCCAGCGGCCCTGGCGCTTCTCCCGGTAGGCCTCCCGGTCGGGGGTGCGCGCCACCCTCAATCGGAAGAGCTGGGCAAGGGTCTCGCATTCGCTCGCGAGCATCGGGCCTCCTCCCCTGGGTCGGGGTCGGGGTCGGGGAGGCGGAGCCACGCGGCCCCCACGCGAGCGGGTCCCCGGGCCAGCAGGCGGAGCACGCCCGCCTCGCCCGGCGTCGCCACCTCCAGGGCACCCTCCCGGACCTGGTCGATGACAGTGTAGAGCGTCTCCGAGACCGTGAGGAGGGTCATGACCTCGTTGTGCTCGCCGTAGAGGATGGAGCCGAGGGTGTAGGGGTCGCGGGGCTCGTCGAGGCAGGCCTCCACCACGGCACGGCAGCGCCCCTCCCACCGGCTGCGATAGGAGGCGAGGACGGGGCGTAGCCCCTGGAAGGGTGGACCGTGGCCGGGGAGGTGGAGCCCCAGGCCCCCCGTGGACGGTCCCGTGGGCAGGGAGCGCAGGTGGAGGTCGCGCGGGTTCTCCACGAGGAGCGCCCCCAGTTCGAGCGGGCGGGGCGGGTAGAGGGGGAGCGGGCAGACCGGGAGCCGATCCCGGTGCAGGTGGTCGCCCCAGAAGGCCCAGCCCCGCGCCTCCTCCACCAGTGCGATGTGGCCCGGGCAGTGGCCCGGCGTCTCCCTTACCCGGAAGCGGAAGGGGGGGAAGTCCAGGACCTGGGCGTCCTCCACGGCGCGATCCACCGGGAGCGGGTCCTGCATCGCCTGCAGCATGTAGTTCTCCATGGACAGGAGCTGGAGCGCGGAGCCCTCCGGGACGCCCAGGGAGCGGAAGAAGGCCAGGGCCGGGTGCTCGGCGGGTTCCAGGGGCTGGAAGGGGATCCCGGCCAGGAGGCGTGTGTGGGGGTGGGCGTAGACCCGGACTCGTCCCCCGGCGGCCTCCACCACGCGGCGGGCCAGGCCCAGGTGATCCACGTGGGCGTGGGTCAGGACCAGGTGCCGCAGGTCCTCCAGGGCCGCCCCCACCGCGCGCAGGCCCTCCCGCAGGACCGCCAGGCTACGCCGGGAGCGGATGCCCGTGTCCACCAGGAGGTATCCGTCCTCGGTCCGGAAGAGGTAGAGGTTCACCGCCTCGAGGGGGGCCGGCATGGGCGAGACCAGCCGCCAGGCCTCGCCGGGGAGGATCTCGTGGACGTCCGGGACCTCGCCCCCCACGGGTGCCGCCTAGAGGTTCGGCAGGACCCGCTCGGCGAAGAGCTGCATGGAGCGGCGCACCCTCTCCTGGGGCATGGAGCCGCACTTGAAGCCGCCGATGAAGAAATTGGCCCCGGCGGCGGCGCATTCCCTCAGGACCTCGGTGACGTGGACCGCGTCGCCGCACACGTAGGGCACCCAGCCGCTCTTCACCATCTGGGGGTAGGTCACCCCCGCGGCCAGGACCTCTTCCACCCGGTCCGTGAGCCATTCGGGCCGACCCACGTCGCCGTCCCAGGCGCGGGTGGCCTTGCCCAGGAGCAGCGAGAAGAGGCGTCCGCCTCCCTGGGCGAAGGCCATCAGGGTGCGGAGGATGTAGCGGGAGCCCTCCTCCACCGCCTCCCGGTGGTCGTCGCCCACGTAGATCCACTTGAAGAACGGCCGTCGCGCCGGGACCTGTAGCCGCGCCTCGGCGGCGGCCCGACGGGCGAGCTCGAAATCGTGGCGCAGGGTGGAGGGGTTGAAGCCCGCCGCGGGGACGACGCCGTAGCCGTGGCGCGCGGCCCACTCGATCTGGTCGTCGCGGGTCGTGGTGACATAGACCGGCGGGTGCGGTCGCTGCACCGGGCGCGGCCGGAGGGTGGCGTCCTGGACGCGGTAGTAGCGACCCTGGTGGGTGACACGCTCCTCCGTCCAGAGGCGCACTGCCACCTCGGCCACCTCGCGCAGGCGTTCCGTGCTCTCCTCCATGGCCTGGCCGAAGGCCCCGAACTCGTACTTGCGGTATCCCGAGCCCAGGGAACAGACCATGCGTCCCTGGGAGAACTGGTCCAGGAGGGCGCAGTCCTCTGCGAGCTGGATGGGGTTGCGCAGGGGCGCCACGATGACCATGGGCCAGAGGAGCGCCCGCCGCGTCCGGGCCGCCGCCCACGCCAGGAACAGCTCCACCCGCGGCATGACCCCGTAGTGCTCCGAGAAGTGGTGCTCGGCGGGGCAGACGGCGGAGAACCCCATCTCCTCGCCCAGGGACACCTCCTCGAGGGCCTGCCGGTAGAACTCGCCCTCGGGCATCTCCCCCAGGGTCTCGAAGAGGTAGAAGAGTCCGGCCTCCATGACTTCGTCCCTTTCCTCTCAGCGGCCCTGGAACTCGGGCTCGCGTCGTTCGAGCATGGCCTGGACCCCCTCGCGGGCGTCCGCCGTCTGGCCCAGGAGGGCCTGGGCAAAGGACTCCAGCTCGCGCACCCATGCGGCGTCGCGGCCGGCGGCCAGCCGCAGGCTGCGGCGGGCCTGGCGCACGGCCAGCGGCGCCGCGCGGGCCACGCGGGCCGCCAGCTCCAGGGCGCGGGGCAGGACCTCCGCGGCGCTCACGGCCTCGCGGGCCAGGCCCATGGCCGCGGCCTCTGCCCCCCGCACCAGCTCGCCGGTGAAGACGAGCTCGGCGGCGCGCTCGTAGCCCACGGCGGCGGTGAGGAGGTGGGAGAGACCCAGGCCCGGGTGGATGCCCAGCCGCGTGAAGTTGACGCCCACCCTGGCGTCCTCGGCCACGATGCGAAGGTCGCAGAGCAACGCCAGGCCCAGCCCCGCCCCCACGGCCGCCCCGTTTACCGCGGCGATGGTGGGCACCGGGATGGACTCCACGGACAGCAGGGCCTCGTAGAGGGCGCGGATGGCCGCGTGGACCCCCATGGGGCCCTGCACCCCCGCCTCCTGGACCAGACCCGCCAGGGTGCCGAAGTCGGCCCCGGACGAGAAGCAACCCCCGGCGCCGGTGATGACCACGGCGCGCACCTCCCTCCTCGCCGAGACCTCGGCCGCCGCCGCGCGGAGGGCCGCCAGCAGGTCCGCGCTCATGGCGTTGCGCGCCTCCGGGCGGTTCAGGGTGAGGATGGTCACCGGCCCCCGGGTCTCGCTCTGCACCGTGTCGGAGTTCATGCCAGGGCCTCCTCCTCCTCCGCGATGCGGAAGGCCACGCGGCCCGCCGAGGCACGGCCGCTGGCGAGGGCGTCGGCGGCCTCGAAGGCCTCCCTCCAGGACTCCAGGGGGAAGACCTCCCCCACCATCGTCTCCAGGGGGAGCCTCCCCTGGGCCGCATCGGCGAAGCGCACCGCCTCCAGGAGGCTGTCCAGGTCATAGAGGGAGACCCCCAGGATGCTCAGGTTCCCCCCGACCCAGAGGGAGGGGTCCGCCTCGAAGGTGTCCCCAGGGACGATGGAGCCCATGACCAGGTAGCGGCCCCCGCGCTGGAGCATCCGCACCCCCTCGCGCAGGACCTGGGCGCGGCCCACTACCTCCACGCAGACCTGGGCCCCTCCCCCGGTCTCGGCGAGGACCTGCCGGGTGCGCTCCCTCGGGTCCGGGTGCTCCTCCAGGGATACGGTCCGGTCCGCCCCGAAGGCCCGCGCCAGTTCCAGCCGTCGCGGCACGGCGTCGATCACGATGACGCGCGCGGCCCCCATGGCGCGCGCCACGGCGGTGGCCCAGAGCCCCAGCCCCCCCGCCCCCTGGATCACCACCTGGTCCCCCAGGCCGACCCGGGCGCGGCGCAGGCCCGCGATGACCTGCGCCAGGGCGCAATTGGCCCCGGCCGCCAGGGCGTCCCCGAGGCCGTCGGGGACCTTCACCACCGCCTGGCCGCGCCGCACCATGTAGCAGTCGGCGAAGGCCCCGTGGAAGTGGGGCCGCCGCTCGCAATCCCGCACCAGGGAGAGGAGCGCCCCCAGGCAGGCGTGCCCCTGGCCGCGGGCGCAGACGGGGCAGGCCCCGCAGCCGCGCCAGTAGGCGAAGCTGACCCGGTCGCCGGGGGCGAGCCCCTCGCCCCGGGCGTCGCGTTCCACGCCCTCCCCCAGGGCAAGGACCCGGCCGACCGCCTCGTGGCCCAGGACGATGGGGTGCGGGGGGGCCATGGCCCGGAAGGCATCGCCCCGCACCATGTGCAGGTCCGAGCCGCAGACGTTGGCCCTGAGGACCCGGAGGAGCACCTCGCCCGGCCGGGGCGGGTGCACCGGGAAGCGCCGGAGTCCCACCTCCCCGCGGGCGGGGTCGAGGCACAGGGCGCGGCCTTCGGTGGGTAGCGTGGCCACGGACTAGCGCAGCCCCGCGCGGAGGAGGAGGCCCTCCAGGGCCTTCGCCACCGCCCCCGGGGCCTCCACGGCGCTCAGGTGGGCCGCCCCGGGGACCACCTCCAGCTCGGCCCCGGGGATGGCGTCCCGGATGGCCTCGGAGCGGGACGGCGGGGTGAGCCGGTCCTCCGCCCCCACGAGGACGAGGACCGGCAGACGCAGCGAGCCGAGGGCGCCCAGGACCGACCTGCGGGAGAGCACCGCGCGGGTGGCCTGATAGACGCCCTCCGGGTCGTTGCGGGCCATCTGGGTGCCCAGCCTGGCCAGGGCGGGCGGGGCGGTCGCCAGGAACGAAGTCCCGCATGCCATCTCCAGGAAGGCGCGGACCTCCGGCTCCCCCATGGGGCGGCCCCGCTGGGACTCGGCCCAGGCCTCGAAGAGCGCACGCTGGGGCTCCTCCTCGGCGGATGTGTCCAGGAGCGCCAGGGCGCGCAGGCGGCCGTCGGCGCGGAGGGCCAGCCGCATCCCCACCATGCCCCCCATGGAGAGACCCGCCCAGGCGTAGGTCTCCAGGTCCAGGGCGTCCGCCAGACGCGCCACGTCGGCGGCCATGTCCTCGAGGGTGACCCCCCCCGGGGGGCCGAGGGATCGGCCGTGGCCACGGAGGTCCACCTGGACGACCCGGAAGCGGCCCGACAGACGCTCGGCTACCTCGTCCCACATCCCGCCGTCCAGGAGCAGGCCGTGGCCGAGGAGCAGGGGGAAGCCCCGGCCGCGCTCGCGGAAGTGGAGGTCCACGGCCCCGGCCGGGCACGCGGGACTCACCGCCCCACCCCCTCGTCCCGGGGATAGTCCAGGGTGCGCCGCGCGATGACCAGCCGCTGGATCTGCCCCGTCCCCTCCACCAGGTCCATGGCCTTCACGTCCCGGAAGAGCTTCTCCACCCGTTCGTCCCGGACTACCCCGGCCTCCCCCAGGACCTCCATGGCGAGGCTCGTGGTCTCCAGGGCCGCCTGGGCGCACCAGGCCTTGGCCATGGAGGCCTCCAGGGAGTTCGGCATCCGGCGGTCCACCAGCCAGGCGGCCTTCCAGCAGAGCAGCCGCCCGGCGTCCAGCCTCCGCCCCATGGTGGCGAGGCGCTCGGCCACACGCCGGTGGCGGTTCAGGGGACGCGCGAGGTCGAAGGCCTCGGCCGCGAAGGCCGAGGCGTGGTCCAGGGCCGAGCGGCCGATGCCCAGGGCCATCGCGGCGATGGCCGCCCGCGAGAGGTCGAAGGTCTTCATGGCGGATACGAAGCCCGCGTTGCCGGAGTAGGCCGCCTCGCCGCCGAGCAGGTTCTCGGCGGGGACCTCGCAGTCCGCGAGGGGGAAGGACGCGGTCTCGTAGGCCACGAGACCCATCTTTCGCTCCACCTTGAAGGGGCCGAGTCCCGGGGTCTCCCGGGGGACCACGAAGGCCCGGTGCCCCGCGCGGCCCAGGGCCGGGTCCACGGTGGCGTAGACCACGATCCAGTCCGCCCGGGGGGAGTTGGAGCAGAAGGTCTTCTCGCCGCGCAGGACCCAGCGGTCGCCCCGGCGCTCGCAGCGGGTGGCGATGCGCGCCACGTCGGAACCCGCCCCCGCCTCGGTCATCCCGAAGGCCCCCCAGCGCGGCCGCGAGCGGTCCCGGAAGATGGAGAGGAAGCGCCCCCGCTGCTCGGGGGTCCCGAGCTGGGCCACCGGCGGCCCGCCCAGCCCCGGTCCGGGCAGGGAGACGGCCATGCCCCGGTCCCAGTACGAGGCCTCCTCCAGGGCCGCGATGGCCGAGCGGGCGCCCCAGCGCTCCCGGCCCGCGTCCCCATCCTCCTCTTCGGGGGCCTCCTGGGCCAGGCGGCGCTCCATGTAGCCCGCCTGGGCGAGCATGGCGTAGAGGGGGTGGTCCGGTGGGTGGGCGTGGCCCTGGCGGTCGGCCTCCAGGCCCAGGGGGCGCAGGTACTGGCGGCCCAGGATGCGCGTGGTGGCGAGGAGCCGTTCCACCTTCTCCGGGACCTGGAAGGGGTAGAGCCCCAGCGAGCCCATGCTAGGCGGCCCCCTCGCCCATGGCGGAGGCGCGCGTCAGGGCCGCCCCGGCGAGGGCCTCCAGGGCCGCGTCGGGCCCGCCCGCGAGCAGGCTCAGGGCGCGGGCCTCGCGCATCCACTTCTCCACCGGGTGGTCCCGCATGTAGCCCGCCCCCCCCACGAGCTGGACGCCGTGGTTGGTGCAGTAGAGGGCGGCCTCCGAGGCCTGGAGCCAGGCCCGGTCCAGCGCCGCGGCCGACGGGGCCCCGGGGCCCAGGGCCTCGGCGCGCACCGCCGCCTCCTCCAGGCATAGCCCCGCCGTCTCCACGGCCATGGCCATGTCGGCGAAGATGAAGGCCACGGCCTGGTGGTGCGCCACCGGGCGGCCGAAGACGACGCGCTCCAGGCAGTAGGCCCTGGCGTACTCGTACGAGGCCCGGGCGAGCCCGGCCAGGAGAGCCGCCAGGGGGAATCGCCAGGAGGCGCCGACCCACCAGGCCACGGCGGGCTCCAGCTCGCGGGACCAGGCCACCGGGGCGTCCAGGGCGAGGCGGCTCGCCCCGGCGGCGTGCAGGGCCCCGGGTGCCACGGCCTCCAGGTCCAGCCCCGAGCGCAGGGCGTGGAGGACCCGCCCCCGGAGGACGAGGAGCAGGTCGGCGCGGGCGGCCGGGAGGTAGGGTATGGACCCGCCCAGGCGGCCGTCCCGCAGGCCCAGGCACTCCCCCGGGTCCAGGTGCAGGGCGGGCGAGGCCGCCTCGAGGTCCGCCCTCGGCCCGCCCCCCAGGGTCACGAGGGGCGTGAGGACCCAGGCGCGCCGATCCAGGGCCAGGGCCGCCGCCGCGTCCGCGTGGCCCAGGCGCTCGAGGACCAGGGTCTTGAGCCGGAGGCCCAGCCCCGCTCCCCCGGCCGCCTCGCCCCAGTGCAGCCGTTCCAGCCCCAGCCCCGAGTAGGCCGACACGGTCTCGGGGGCGAGGCCGTCTCGCGCCTCGGCCTCGCGGGCGCCACGGCGCAGGCCCTCGCCGAACCGCTCGGCGAGCCCCAGGACCTCCCGCGTCTCCTCCCCCAGGTCGAAGTCCATGGGGATGGGCGTCTCCGGCGGGACTACCTCGGGCCGGGGCGCGCTCGCGGTCACGCGCCTCGCTCCTCCCGGAGCTGCCGCTTCAGGACCTTGCCCAGGGCGTTCCGGGGGAGCCCCTCCGCCAGGTCGATGCGGCGGGGGACCTTGTAGGTGGCGAGCCGTCCGGCGAGGAACTCGCGCAGCTCCGCCGCCGCGGGGGGCGAGCGGCGGTCCCTGGGGACGACCACGGCCGTGACCTCCTCCCCCAGGGTCTCGTGAGGGATGCCGATGACCGCCGCCTCCAGGACCTCCGGGTGGGCCAGCAGGGCCTCCTCCACCTCCACCGAGGCCACGTTGTTCCCCCCCTGGATGACCAGGTCCTTGGACCGATCCACCAGGTAGAGATAGCCCTCCTCGTCCAGGTATCCGATGTCGCCGGTGCGCACCCACCCCTCCGGGTCCCAGACCTGGCCCGTGGCCACCGGGTCGTGGAGGTAGCTCCGGGGCGGCACCCCGGAGAGCCGGAGGTGGACCTCGCCCGCCCGGCTTGGCGGGCAGGCCCCCCCTTCGGGGTCCACCACCCGGACCTCGGTCTGGCCCACGGGGCGTCCCACCGATCCGGGCCGGCGCAGGTGGTCCCCCGGGGCCAGGGTGCAGACCGCCGAGCCCCCCTCGGTGAGTCCGTAGACGTTGTAGAGGAAGGCCCGGGGGAAGAGCCTCCCCAGGCGCGCGACGGCCCAGGCGGGCATGGGGGCCGCCCCGAAGCTCACCGAGACCACGTGGGAGAGGTCGCGACGCTCCAGGTCCGGGACCTCCTTCAGGACCCTGAGCCACATGGGGGCGACCCCGTAGGTGACCGTCACCGAGGGCCGCCCCAGGAGGTCCAGGTAGGCCGCGGGCTCGAAACGTTCCATCCAGAGGTCCGTGAGCCCGGCCTTGACGCAGAAGACCAGGTAGGCGTTGCCCGCGTAGGTGTGGGGGGGGAGCGGGTTGAGGAAGAGGCGTCCGCCCAGGAAGACCTCGTAGACGGGGTTGAGCTGGCCGACGGCGTTGCGATGGGGCACCAGCACCCCCTTGGGGCGGCCGGTGGTCCCCGAGGTGTAGAGCAGCTCCGCCGGGTCCTCGCCGCCGAGGCGCGGGAGCGGCGTGGTCCCGGCGGCCGCCTCCAGGGGCCAGACCAGCGCGCGAGCGAGCGCGGCGCGCCGCACCCCCTCGCCGGCCCCCGCCCCCAGGAGGACGCGGCGCGCACCGGCGTCCGCGAGCAGGGAGGCCGCCTCCGGCTCGGGGGAGCGCGGGTTGAGCGGGAGGACCACGCCGCCGGCCCGCTGCACGCCGAAGTAGGCCGTGGCGTAGTCCGGCGCCTCCCCCTGGCCGAAGGCCAGGCCCACCGGCTCGCCGCGCGCCACCCCCAGCCCGAGGAGCCGAGAGGCCAGGCGGTCCGCGGCCCGGTCCAGCTCCTGGTAGGAGAGGCCGCCGCCGGCGACGGCGGTGATGGCGGCCTGGGCTCCCCTCCGCCCGGCCTGGGCGCGCAGGAGCTCCCCGACGGTGGCCGTCACCGCGACCGCCCCCTGGGACTCGCCCGGGTCGGGCCGCCACGGCCCAGCTCCGCGAGGACCCGCGCCACCGCCTTCCGGTGCAGGATGGACACCAGCTCGTTGGCCAGGTCCAGGACCTCCTCGGCCACCCGCTCCAGCTCCTCCGCCGGCATCCGGCCCACCAGGGCCTCCAGGGCCGTGGCCACCTCCTGGCGGGCCAGACGCTCCAGGGTCTCCCAGTAGAGGTCGAGCTGGCCGAGGTGGAAACCGCGCTCGCGCGTCAGGCCCGAGCGACGCATCCGGCCCAGGGTGCGGAGCAGCTCGGCGTCGTCGGCCCGGTAGTAGCGCCGCCCTCGCCGGACCAGCGGGGACACGAGGCCGCCCCGCGCGAGGCGCGCCAGCTCCGCGGGGCGGAAGAGGCGGTCCTCCAGGAAGCTCGCCTCCGGGACGGGCTCCAGGCCGTTGGCCGCCAGGCGTTGCCGGAGGGCCGGCATGCGCAGGTAGCGCCGCAGTTCCCCCGGGTCTCCGGTGCGCTCGGTGACCTGCCGGAGGACCCGCAGGGGCAGGTAGGCCCCCCGCTGCAGCTCCTTGATGAGCCGGACCCGCTCGACGGAGTCCTCGCTGTAGCGGGCCGTGTTCCGGCCCCGCTCCACCGGGGGCGGGAGGAGCCCCTCGCGCAGGTAGTGCTGGACGGTGCTCACCGGAACCCCGGCGCGGCGCGCCAGCTCGCCGATGCGGATGCCCCCGGTATTCGACACCTTAGAAGTGCTACTTTCTACTTTGTGCGAAGTCAAGCGAAAAGCGGCCGGTGGAAAGGGCGTAGGCGCGGGGGGGCGGGGGGGGCGAGACTACCGCGTCAGGTCCACGAAGACGTCGATGGCCTCGATCCGCTGCTTGAGACGTCCGGCGATCCCCGGGATCTGGTCCTCCTCCAGCCGGAGGAGGGCGCGCGTGTCCTCGTCCAGGGGGTGGCCGGCGTGGTCGCCGCTGGCCAGGAGGTCCAGGTCGCCCGCCACGTGGTTCCCGAGCCTCACCAGCGCCACATAGACGGAGGCCGGGGCCGACGCGGGCTCGTGGTGGTAGCGGACCGCCTCCACCACCTCGTCCGCCAGGCGCCAGTTCTCCACGAGCAGGCCGGCCACCTCGGCGTGGTCCGGGACCACGGCCAGGGCGCGCTCCGCCTGCCAGTAGGTGCAGCCGTCCGCCTCCGAGCGTTCGCAGATCCTCCCCAGGTCCTGGGGCGCGTACTGGTCCATGACCAGCTTGCCGATGTCGTGGAGGAGCCCCGTCACGAAGGCCACCCCCGCGTCCGCCCCGCGCCGCCGCGCCTCGTCCCGGGCCACGTTGGCCACCGCCACCGAGTGCCGCCAGAAGCGCGTCTTGTCGAAGGCCTCGGCCCCGCCCTCCGTCTTACCGAAGAGGTCGATGATGGACATGGATAGGGCCAGGGCCTTCACCTCGGCGAAGCCCAGGATGACGATGGCGTGGCCCAGGTCGCTGATGCGGTGCGGGAAGCCGAAGTAGGCGCTGTTGACCATGCGCAGGACCTTCCCGGCCAGGGAGGGGTCGTTGCTCATGATCCGCTCGATGTCACGGGCGCTGGACCGGGGGTCCTCCAGGGAGTTGAAGATCTGGACCGCCACCTGGGGGAGGGTGGGCAGCTCCCGGATCTCCCGCACCAGGCGGCTGAGGTTCAGGCCCAAGTCGCGCCCCTCGTCCCTCAGCCCCCCCCGGGCGCCGCGCCGCGCGACCTCTCGACGAAGCGCATCCGGAGGTCGTAGAGCAGCCCGTCCAGGAGCCGGGTCTCTTCGGCCGTCCGCTGGCCCTCGGTCTTCTCCTGGAGGACCGCCAGGCAGTCGATGGCGTACTGGGCCATTTCCAGGTTGGGCTCCGGACGCTTCCCCTTCTCCACCTCCACCTCGCCCAGGGCCACCAGGGCGCGGAGCTGCATCTCCCCCAGGATGGTCGCCAGGGAGGCGGGGGGCATGGACGCCCGGCGCCGGCCCGTCCCCTCCTGCTCGATGCGATCCGAGAGGGCCGCCTTCTCGGTCCGGGCCTGTTGCTTCCACGACTCGTCCACCTTCCGCTGCATGGCAGCCCCGGCGCGCCCCCTCACCGCGCCCCGTGGGCCAGGGCCGCGGCGACGAACTCCCTGAAGAGGGGGTGGGCCGCCGTCGGGCGGGAACGGAACTCGGGGTGGAACTGGCAGGCCACGAACCAGGGGTGGTCCACCAGCTCCACGACCTCTACCAGCTTGCCGTCTGGGGAGGTCCCGCTGAAGCGCATCCCCGCGGTCCCCAGGGCCTCGCGGTAGCGGTTGTTCAGCTCGTAGCGGTGCCGGTGCCGCTCCCTCACCTCCGCCGTGCCGTAGGCGGCGTGGGCCCGCGTCCCCTCCAGCAGGTGGCAGGGATAGGCCCCCAGGCGCATGGTCCCGCCCTTCTCGCGGACCCCCTGCTGCTCGTCCAGCAGGCTGATGACCGGGTGCGGGGTGGCGCTGTCGAACTCCGTCGAGTGGGCCCCCCGGAGTCCCAGGACGTTCCGGGCGAATTCGATGGTCGCGACCTGCATGCCCAGGCAGAGGCCCAGGTAGGGGACGCCCCGGGTCCGGGCCCAGCGGGCCGCGGCGACCTTGCCCTCGATGCCGCGGTAGCCGAAGCCGCCGGGGACGAGGACGCCGTGTACCCCCTCCAGGACGGAGTCGGAGCGCTCGCCCTCCAGCTCCTCGGAGCGTAGCCTGCGCGTCCGCACGCGGCAGTCGTTGGCGATCCCCGCGTGGGCCAGGGACTCGAAGACGGACTTGTAGGCGTCGGTGAGCTCGATGTACTTGCCCACCACGGCCACCTCGACCTCGCGGCGGGGCCTCACGATCACGTCCAGCATCTGCCTCCAGTGCTCCAGCCGGGCCGGGTGGCCGCCCAGGTGAAGGTGGTCGCAGATGAGGCTGTCCAGGCCCTGGACGTGGAGGGCCATGGGGACCTCGTAGATGGAGTGCTCGACGTTCCGCTCCTCGTAGACCGCCTCCCGGACCACGTTGCAGAAGAGGGCGATCTTCTCGAACTGGTCCTCGCTCATGGGGTGCTCGGTGCGGCAGATGAGGACGTCGGGCTGGACGCCGATCTCCCGCAGCTTGCTCACCGAGTGCTGGGCGGGCTTGGTCTTCATCTCCCCGGTGGCGGCGAGGTAGGGCAGCAGGGCCAGGTGGATGTAGAGGACGTTGTGGGCCCCCACGTCGAAGCGCACCTGGCGTATGGCCTCCAGGAAGGGCAGCCCCTCGATGTCCCCCACGGTGCCGCCGATCTCGGTGATGACTACGTCTACCCCCGGCTCCGCCAGGCCCCGGGTCGCCTCCTTGATCGCGTCGGTGATGTGGGGGACCACCTGGACGGTCTTCCCCAGGTAGTCGCCGCGGCGCTCCCGCGCGATGACCTCGCTGTAGATCCGGCCCGTCGTGTAGTTCGAGCTGCGCGTGCAGGGGCGGTCGGTGAACCGCTCGTAGTGGCCCAGGTCCAGGTCCGTCTCCGCCCCGTCGTCGGTGACGAAGACCTCCCCGTGCTGGTAGGGGCTCATGGTCCCCGGGTCCACGTTGATGTAGGGGTCGAACTTCTGGAGCCGCACCTGGAGCCCCCGGGCCTCCAGGAGCATGGCCACCGACGCGCTGGTGAGCCCCTTGCCCAGGGAGGAGACCACGCCGCCGGTGATGAAGATGTGCTTCGTCATGCCCGCTGCCCCCCCGGGCCCGACCGCCACCGCGCCACGAAGCCGGCGTACTCTTCCGGGGTGTCGATGCCGGCCGAGTCCTCCGCCACGTCCGCCACAGCGATGCGGTGGCCTCGCCCCAGGGCCCGGAGCTGTTCCAGCCTCTCCGAGAGCTCGAGGCCCGTGGGCGCCATGGCGGCGTAGTCCTGGAGGAAGGCCGGCCGGTAGGCGTAGACCCCCACGTGCCTCCTGAGCCGCGCCGGGACCCCGTGGGCGGCCGCGTGCGGGATGCGGGCCCGGCTGAAGTAGAGGGCATATCCCGCCTCGTCCACCACCACCTTCACCACGTGGGGCGAATCGGCGCGGGGGTCGCTCGCCCCCAGGGGGACGGCGCAGGTCCCCATCGGGACCTGGGGAGGCTCGGCCTCCATGCGCGTCAGGAGGGCCTCCAGGGTCCCCGTGGCAATGCCGGGCTCGTCCCCCTGGACGTTGACCACCAGGTCGCAGTCCATCGACCGCGCCGCCTCGGCCACCCGGTCCGTCCCGGAGGGGTGGGCGGCGTCGGTGAGGACCGCCTCGCCGCCGAAGCGGCGCACCGCCTCCAGGACCTCGGGCGAATCCGTGGCCACGACCACCCGAGCGAAGAGACCGGACGCCGCCACGGCCTCGTGGACGTGCTGGATCAGGGGCCTCCCCGTCTCGGCCAGCAGGGGCTTGCGCGGCAGCCGGGTGGAACCCAACCGCGCGGGGATGACGGCCACGGCGCGGACCCGGGCCGCCGTGGTGCCGCGACCCGGCGCCCTGGCGGCGGAGGGGGTCCGGTTCGTCGCGGCCCCCATCCTCAACGCTCGCCCGGGGCGGTCACCAGGTGCCGTTCGAACCAGGTGGGGATCGCCGCCCTGTAGGCCGGTTCTCGCCAGAGGTCCTCGTCCCCGTGGCCCGCCCCCTCGACCCGCAGGAACTCCTTCACCGGGGCGCCGCAGGCCTCGTAGACCTCGCGGCCGTACGCGAAGAGGACCTGGTCGTCGGCGCTGCCGTGGATGACCAGGGTCGGGGCGCGCACCCCGCGGGCGGACGCCACGGTGTCCACCTCGGCCGGCGGGAAGCCTCCCCTCTCCCCCGCCAGGGCCAGGGCCCGCTCGACCCGGGAAGGTGTGGCCAGCGGCCCGAACCAGCGGCGCGCGTAGTCGCCCACGACCCGCCGCAGGTCCGCGTAGGGGCAGGCCGAGATCAGGGCGTCCACCCTGGGGTCCAGGGCCACGCCCTGGACGGCCACCGAGCCCCCCAGGGAGACCCCGAGGACGCCCACCGGGCGGCCCGGGGCGCGGGCCTCGACCCAGTCCAGGACCCGCACCAGGTCGTGGCGTTCCCGCCAGCCGTAGGTGCACAACTCCCCCCCCGACTCGCCGTGGGCCCGCTGCTCGTAGAGGAGCACGTCCAGGCCCAGGGGCCGGAGGACCTCCACGTAGCGGAGGCCCCTCCACCGGTTGTCGTTGTGGCCGTGCACGTAGACCACCGTGCCCCGGCTGGGTCCCTCGGCGGGGACGAGCCAGGCGGCCAGGTCCAGGCCATCCTCGCCCTTCAGGCGCAGGTCCTCCTGGGGCCAGCCCCGCTCGCTCGGCGTCTCGCGGTTGGCACGTCGATAGGGGTGGAGGATGAGCCACGCCCCGATCCGGGGCAGCCCCTGGAGCAGCGCCAGGACCGCCACGACCCCGAGGACGCCCAGGACCCGCAGGCCGGCCTTCCTCTTCACGAGGGTACGCGTTCCAGGGCCCGATCGGCAACGTAGTCGATCACCGTGCGCGCCAGGTCCGGCCCCGCGGTCCCGGGCGCCGGTAGGACCCCGAGATGGGGGCAGGCCCCCACCGACTCCACCAGGGGCCCCCCGGGCGCGTCGCGCAGGCCCACCGCGGCCACCAGTAGCCCCAGGACCCGCGCGGTCCGGAGGGCCACGGCCGACCACGCCGGCGGCAGTCCCTCCGGGGCGAGGACCCGGCCGCCCACGACCGTCACCGACACCTCCGGGGGTGAGTCGCCCCCGGACCCCGCGAAGGTGCCGCGGACCGCCACGGCCGGGGTCGTCGCCCCGACGGCGGCCAGGAGACCCTCCAGGACGGCGGGCCCCTCGGCGGGGGTCCAGGCCTCCCCCGCGAGGGAAAGCTCCAGGGGTGGCCCGCCCAGGGCCCGGGCCGCCGCCAGGGCCCCCTCGCGGCCCCGACCCCAGGCCCAGGGCCGCTGGGCGATCCCGGCGCGGGCCAGCTCCAGCCGCCAGCCGAGCGGGTCACAGAGACGGGCCAGGGCGTCGCTCGGCGCCACCACGGGGACCCCGGAGGCCTCGAAGGCCCGCGCGACGGAGACCTCCCAGGCCCCCGGCGGGGTCCGCGGCCGGACCAGCGCCGCGTCGGGAGTGCGAAGGGGCTTGCCCCGGAAGGAAACCCGGGGACGAGGCCGGCCCGCGGGACCGACGGCCAGGAAGACCGTCGAGCGATGGGGCTCCACCACCTGGACCGCGTGGCCCGCCTCCCGGGCGGCCTCACGCAGCCGCACCACCCCCTCCAGCCTGGGGCTGCGGGCGAGGATGACCAGGCGCATGGGACGCGGATGGTAGCCCCACGGCCCGGTCCATCAACGAAATTCGAGGCCCCGGCTGAACCCCCCGGCGGCGGGCTCGTCCCACACCCAGCGGCGAGTCGTGCCCGGCGGCGCCCCCGTGGAGAACGTCCCATGCGGAGAGGTCCGAGCTGGTGGGTGGCGGTGGCGGTGGCGGTGGCGGTGGCGGTCCTGGCCCAGGCGGCCCCCCTGGGGGCCCAGGAGGCGGAGGCCCCGGGGGAGGCCCCGGCCGAGGGCGCGGCGGACCTGGAGGACCTCCGGGCGCGAGAATACGACCGCATGGTCACGATCGCCATCTCCAAGAACCAGGAGGTGGACATCGACGCCCTCCTCCAGCAGATCAGCCACCAGATCGGCAAGGCCGTGATCCCCGACCCGGGGCTCAAGGGGCAGCGCATCCGCTTCCTCGTGGAGGCCACGGTCAACTACTCGATCATCCGGGCCTTCCTCCAGGTCAATGAGATAGAGCTCATGCACGAGGTGGTCACCCGGGAGGAGGACGGGACCGAGGTGGAGGTCATCAAGGCCTACCTGGAGCGCAACCTCCAGCAGCGGGAGATCGGTTCCCCCACCCCGGTCTACAAGGTGGGCGAGACCCTCCCGCTCCGCAATGAGCTGATCACCGCGTGCTTCCCGGTCCAGTACGCGGACCCCAACGGGATCTTCGCCTCGTTGCGCCAGATCATCACCCGGGCCCGGGGCCGGGTGGGAGACATCCTCTACGTGCGCGGGGCGGACGTCCTCATCATCAAGGACCTGGCCCCCAATGTGGAATACTACCGGAAGATCATCGAGGCCCTGGACATCCCCCCGAGCAAGCTCCAGGAGTTCGAGGTGATCAAGCTGAAATACGCCAGCGCGAACGATATCGCCAACGTCTCGGGCCAGCTCATCCAGGCCATCCAGACCCCGGCCCAGGTCCAGGCCGCCATGGGCGGTCAGCCGGTCCAGCCCAAGATCGTCGCGGACCCCAGGACCAACCAGATCGTCATCTTCGCCCTGCGGGAGAACATCGACCAGCTCCTGGTCCTCATCGCCGACCTGGACACCTACGTGGATGTCCCTCTGGGCAACTTCCACGTCATGACCCTGAAGAACACCAGCGCCAAGGACCTGGCCTCCAAGCTCAACGAGCTGCTTTCGGGGCGCAAGGCCCAGGTCCCCGGGGCGGGGCCTGAGGGGGCCAACCCCGCGGCCCCCACCCTGGAGACCCGCATCGTCGCCGAGGAGCAGACCAACTCGCTCTTGATCCAGGCCGAGCCGCGGGACTTCGCCTACATCCGGGACCTGGTCAACCAGCTCGACGTGCGGCGGCCCCAGGTCCTCATCGAGAGCCAGATCTTCCAGGTGAGCGAGGGGGACGCCCTGTCCATCTCCGTGGACGTGGGTGCCCTGGAGGACCCCCAGGCCCGCAGCTTCCGCGGGGGCGGGATCCTGAAGTCGAGCAACATCTTCGCGGGCCTCGCCCAGCTCTTCAACCAGTCCGACCCCACCCAGGGGGCCCCCATCGGGATCCGGGCCGTGGGCGGGGCCCCCCAGGGCCTCACGGCCCTGGCCTACAAAGGGAAGAACTTCGACAAGGTCCCGCTCATCATCAACATGCTGAAGACGAGCAACATCACCAACGTCCTGGCCGAGCCCTACGCCCTGACCAACGACAACGTCAAGGCCACATTCAGCACCAAGGACGAGAACCCCATCATCCGCCAGGACCCGGGGACCGCCGGGTCGAACATCAACTTCTCCTCTGTGGGTGGGACCCAGACCGCCGAGACCACCCTGACCATCACCCCCCACATCAGCGCGGGCGACTACCTCCGGCTGGAGATCACGCTCACCATCGAGGACTTCACCGCCCCGCCGGACCCCACGCGGCTGGGCGCTCGCCCCAAGCGCTCCCGGAAGTACGAGGGCGAGGTCACCATCCCGGACAACCGCTACCTGGTAGTGGGCGGCGTCCTGGGGGACCGTACGGAGGAGTCGCAGAACCGCGTCCCCATCCTGGGGGACATCCCGATCCTGGGCTACCTTTTCGGCTCCACGGCCAAGCAGAGGCAGCAGTTCCACGTCTACGTCTTCATCCGCCCCCACATCCTCAAGGACGAGGGCTTCGAGAACGCCGGGGAGGTGACCCGCTACTGGCGCGAGAAGGCCGTGGCCGTGAGCGGCCGCGAGCTGCGCGAGCCCTATGGCCTGGGAGTGGACCCCCGGCCCATCCGTCGGCGCATGGCCGACATCTTCGGGCCGGAGCCCAACCCCTTCGGAGAATGAGCCCGGCCTGCGCCCCGTCGCGACCCGCCTTGCCCGCCCCGGCGGGCTCTGCTAGGATCGCCCTGGCCGCGGGTGCGGCCTCCATGGCGCACGAGATCTTTCGGGAGCTGCTGGCGCGCAGGGTCATCGACGAGGCCCGATTCCAGGAGTGCGTACAGGCCGCCGAGGAGGGCGGCGAACCCCTGGACCGGGTGCTGCGCGCCAGGGGTGGGGTCTCCGAGGAGGCCCTCCTGGAGCTCTACCGGGACCGGCTGGGCCTGGAGCTGCTCCCCTCCCTGACCGGGCTCTCGGTCCCGGACGCCTTCGTGCGCCGGGTCCCGGCGCAGTTCGCCCGTGCCCACAACCTGGTGGCCGTGGGTCAGGAGAACGGGACCTTCCGCGTGGCCTCCTGCGACCCCCTGGACCTCCCCGCCGTGGACGACCTCGCGAACATGCTGGACGCGGAGGTGGAGACGGTCCTGGCCCCGCGCACGGAGATCACCGGCCTTCTCAATCGCTCCTACCGGGTCTCCGCCGACGGCGTGGACGAGATGCTGAGCGGCCTGGAGGACGACGACATCCTGGGGGTCGAGAAGGAGATCGAGGGCGTCGAGGACGTCCTCGACATCGCCAACAAGGCCCCGGTCATCAAGCTGGTCAACATGATCCTCTTCGAGGCCCTGAAGGGGCGGGCCAGCGACATCCACTTCCAGCCCTACGAGGACAAGGTCCAGGTCCGCTACCGCATCGACGGCATCCTCTACGACATGAAGGTCATCCCGAAGAAGGTGCAGGAGGCCGTCATCTCCCGCGTCAAGGTCATGGGGAAGATGGACATCGCCGAGCGCCGCCGCCCCCAGGGCGGCCGCACCACCATCCGGGTGGGCGACGGCGAGGTGGACCTGCGCATCTCCAGCGTCCCCACCTCCTCCGGGGAGCGCCTGGTGCTGCGCATCCTGGACAAGACCTCGAAGGTCTACACCCTGGAGGAGATCGGCCTGTCCGCCCAGGACATGGAGAGGCTCCAGGACGTCATCCACCTCCCCAACGGGATCGTCTTCGTCACCGGCCCCACGGGGAGCGGGAAGACCACCACGCTCTACGCCTGCATCACCCGGATCAACTCCCACGAGAAGAACGTCCTCACCATCGAGGACCCCATCGAATACCACCTCCCCGGGGTGAGCCAGATCCAGGTGAACGTCAAGGCCGGGCTCACCTTCGCCGCGGGCCTGCGGGAGCTGTTGCGGCAGGACCCGGACGTGATGATGGTGGGCGAGGTGCGCGACGAGGAGACCTCGCGCATCGCCATCCAGAGCGCCCTCACGGGCCACCTGGTCTTCTCCACCATCCACACCAACGACGCCCCCGCGGCCATGACGCGGTTGGTGGACATCGGGGTCGAGCCCTATCTGGTGGCCTCCAGCGTGGTCTGCGTGGTGGCCCAGCGCCTGGTGCGGCTGATCTGCAACGAGTGCAAGGACGAGTACGAGCCCACGGAGAACGAGCTGACGGAGGTGGGCCTCACCCCGGACCGGATCCCCGAGGGCTCCCACTTCTGCATCGGGATGGGGTGCAAGACCTGCTTCGACACCGGCTACCTGGGCCGGACGGCCATCTACGAGATCCTCCAGATGGACGAGACCATCCGGGCCCTGGTCACGGAGAAGGCGGGGGCCTCGCGCATCAAGCACGCGGCCGTCTCCGCGGGGATGCGGACCCTGCGCATGGACGGGGCGCGGAAGGTCCTCGAGGGGCGGACCACCATCGAGGAGGTCCTGCGCGTGACCCAGATGGACACCTTCTAGGAGTCGTAAGACCATCACTGCGTGAAACACCGAGGCCGAGCGAGGCGGCGCGAGGCTAGGAGCGAGGAGGAGCAATGGCAATGGAGCGC
>JACQVX010000232.1 GCA_016209495.1 Planctomycetota bacterium | reverse complement strand
GTCCACGAGCGCGAGGACGTGGTGGGGCTGGACGCCGCGCTCATCATGCACCCGCGGGTCTGGGAGGCCTCGGGCCACCTGGCGGGGTTCAGCGACCCGCTGGTGGACTGCCGGGTGTGCAAGGAGAGGTTCCGGGCCGACAAGGCGCCGCGGGCGGACCCGGGGGCGCCGGCGCCCATCGCCCTGGAGGACAAGGGACGCGCGAAGCTCGCCGAGGAGGCCATCCGCCGGGAGTTCGGGGTGGCCCTCGCGCGCGACGGGCGCAACCTCGCCGGGGCCGTGGCCGGCGACCGCGGCTACGTCTGTCCGGTCTGCGGGAGCCCCTTCCTCTCCGCGGAGCGGCGCTTCAACCTGATGTTCCGCACCACCCTGGGGCCCGTGGACCCGCTGGGCGAGGTGGCGCGGGAGCTGGAAGGCCGCCCCTGGGCCGCGGGGGAGATCCGCGAGCGGCTGGAGGCGGCCCTCAAGCCGTCCACCGTCTACCTGCGCCCGGAGACGGCCCAGGCCATGTTCGTCCAGTTCCAGAACGTCCAGCAGTCCATGTCCCTCAAGCTGCCCTTCGGTATCGCCCAGATGGGCAAGTCCTTTCGCAACGAGATCACCACGGAGCACTTCATCTTCCGGTCCTGCGAGTTCGAGCAGATGGAGCTGGAGTGGTTCTGCGAGCCCGGGACCCAGCGCGCCTGGCTGGACTACTGGTGCCGCGAGCGCCTGGCGTGGTGGCGCCGCTACGCCCGGGACCCGGAGGCTTTCCGGCTGCGCCCCCACGAGGCCAACGAACTCGCCCACTACGCGGACGCCTGCTACGACGCCGAGTACCGCTATCCCTGGGGCTGGGACGAGCTGGAGGGTATCGCCAGCCGCACGGACTACGATCTCCGCAAGCACTCGGAGTATTCCGGCGAGCGGCTCACCTGGTTCGACCAGGCCCGGAACGCCCACATCACGCCCTACGTGGTGGAGCCAGCGGCGGGGGCCACGCGCGGGGTCCTGGTCTTCCTCCTGGACGCCTACCGGGAGGAGCAGGTCCCGGACGCGAAGGGCGAGGAGGCGACCCGGGTGGTGCTGGGGTTGCACCCGCGGCTCGCCCCCATCAAGGCGGCGGTCCTCCCGCTGGTGAAGAAGGACCGGATGCCCGAGGTGGCGCGGGAGGTGGTGGGGCGGTTCCTGGACGCGGGCGTGGCGGCGCGCTGCGACGAGCAGCACGCCATCGGCCGCCGCTACCGTCGCCACGACGAGGCGGGGACGCCGTGGTGCCTCACGGTGGACGGCCAGACCCTGGAAGACCGCACCGTGACCATCCGGGACCGGGACACCATGGCCCAGGAACGGATCTCCATCGACGACGCGCTGGCCGTCGTCCGGGAGCGGTTGAACGCCAGCGTCCGAGCGGGAAGGGGAGGGAACCGGGAATGAGCACCGCCGCCGACGCGATGTCGGCCACGCGCACCTGCATCGAGGAACTGCTGGGGGCGGAGGCCGAGGACCTGCTGGGCCACCGCTGCCAGGGGATCTCCGCCTCCAGGCTGCACCTGCCCGGCCCCGACTCCCTGGACCGGATCTGGGGGGCCAGCGACCGGACGGTCCCGGTGCTGCGGAACCTCCAGGCCATCCTCTCCCACGGGCGGCTGGGAGGCACCGGCTACGTCTCCATACTCCCGGTGGACCAGGGCATCGAGCACTCGGCGGCGGCCTCCTTCGCGCCGAACCCGGACTACTTCGACCCGGAGAACCTGGTGAGGCTGGCCCTGGAGGGGGGCGCGAACGCCGTGGCGAGCACCCTGGGGGTCCTGGGGTCCGTGGCCCGCCGCTACGCCCCGCGGATCCCCTTCATCGTGAAGCTCAACCACAACGAGCTCCTGACCTATCCCAGCAAGTTCGACCAGATCCTCTTCGCCCGGGTCCGCCAGGCCGCCGACCTGGGAGCCGCGGCGGTGGGGGCGACCATCTACTTCGGCTCCGAGGAATCCGGCCGGCAGATCCAGGAGGTGGGCGCCGCCTTCGACGAGGCCCACCGCCTGGGGATGGTCTGCATCCTCTGGTGCTACCTCCGGAACAGCGCCTTCAAGACCCCGGAGGCGGACTACCACACGGCCGCCGACCTCACGGGCCAGGCCAACCACCTGGGCGTCACGCTGCAGGCGGACATCGTCAAGCAGAAGCTCCCGGAGTGCGACGGCGGCTTCAACGCCCTGAAGTTCGGCAAGACCCACAAGGACGTCTACGGCAAGCTCTCCACGACCCACCCCATCGACATGACCCGGTGGCAGGTGCTGAACGGCTACGCCGGGCGCGTGGGCCTCATCAACTCGGGCGGCGCCTCGGGGAAGGACGACCTGGCCCAGGCGGTGAAGACCGCCGTGATCAACAAGCGCGCGGGGGGCATGGGACTCATCAGCGGCCGCAAGGCCTTCCAGAAGCCCATGGCCGACGGGGTGCGGCTCCTCCACGCGATCCAGGACGTCTACCTGGACCGCTCGGTGACGGTGGCGTAGCTAGGCCCGGGGGCGGAACGTCAGGGCCCCGAGCGCCACGAGGGGGAGGAGCGAGCCGGCGACCGCCGGCGCGTCCGGCACGCCGGGCGCCGCGGTGCAGCCCAGGCCACCACCTCCACGGGAGGAGCCCACCGGCGTGGCCGCGAGCGGGGCCGTGCTCGCGGGCAAGGCCGTGGACGTGGACGTGGACGTGGACGTGGGCGTGGCCGTGGCCGTAGGCGTAGTCGTGGACGTGGTCGTGGACGTAGTCGTGGGCGTAGTCGTGGGCGTAGTCGTGGTCGTGGGCGTAGTCGTGGACGTGGTCGTGGACTTGGTCGTCTGGGCGTGGTCGTTGACGTAGTCGTGGGCGTAGTCGTGGACGTAGTCGTGGGCGTAGTCGTGGGC
>JACQVX010000234.1 GCA_016209495.1 Planctomycetota bacterium | reverse complement strand
GGGTATTCCCCTTCCCCATCGCTTTCAACTGCCTCCCCCACGTTGACAGCTTCGAGCGCAGCGGATACACCCGGGAGGAGATGAAGATGGTCCACGAGACGCGGAAGATCCTGGGCGACTCCGCCCTCCGCGTCAGCGCCACCTGCGTTCGTGTCCCGGTCTTTCGCAGCCACTCCGAGGCGGTCACCTTGGAGACCGAACAGCCCATCACCCCCGACGAGGCCCGGGAGATCCTCGCGGCGGCCCCCGGGGTGCGGGTGGTGGACGATCCCGACCGCCGGCGGGGGGGTCACCCCTACCCGATGCCCCTGGAGGCCACGGGCCGGGACGAAGTCCACGTGGGGCGTATCCGGGCGGACCTGGCCTTCGAGAACGGCCTATCCATGTGGGTCGTGGCCGACCAGCTCCGGAAGGGGGCCGCAACGAACGCCGTGCAGATCGCGGAGCGTTTGTGACCCGGAACGAACGCGCGGGCCCCTGTTGCGCAGGTACCGAATGACCATCGAGTACGACGGGACGGACTACCACGGGTGGCAGCGACAGCCGGACCCCGAGGGGCGTCCCACGGTGCAAGGCGCGGTGGAGACGGCCCTGGCGCGGGTCGTGGGCCGGCCGGTCCGGGTGCAGGGCGCGAGCCGCACCGACGCCGGGGTCCACGCCCTGGGTCAGGTGGCCCACTTCGAGGCGTCCTGGCCGCGGACCCCGCGCGCCCTCCAGAAGGGAGTCAATGCCCTGCTCCCCCTGGACGTGGTGGTGCGGGAGCTGAGCGAGGTTTCCCCGGCCTTCCACGCCCGCTTCGGGGCCCGAGGCAAGTGGTACCGATATACCCTGCGGAACACCCCGCACCCCGGCGCCCTGGACCGGGACCGCGTCCATTGGGTGAAGCGGGTCCTGGATACGGCCCGGATGCGCGAGGCGGCAGGCCACCTCCTCGGGACCCACGACTTCCGCTGTTTCCAGAAGGAGGCGGCCCTCGCGGGGGGCACCCGATCCACCGTCCGGACCATTCACCGCCTGGACGTGGTTCGCCGGGGCCCCTACGTCCACATCGACGCGGTGGGCGATGCCTTCCTCTACCACATGGTGCGGGCCATGGCCGGCACCCTGGTCCAGGTAGGGCTCGGACTGCGGGCCCCGGGGGAGTTGCCAGGGATCCTGGCCTCGGGCCTGCGGTCGCGGTCGGGGGCCAACCTTCCGGCGAGGGGTCTCTGCCTGATGGCCGTCCACTACGAGGGGCCGCAATGAGTGAGCGACCGGAGGTTGCGAGCGAGTCGGGACGATCCGCCGACGTCCCCGCCACGGAGGCCGAAACGCCATGATGTCGGCGCTCATCAGCGATATCCACTCGAACATCGAGGCCCTGGAGGCGGTCCTCAAGGACATCGAGCAGGAGGGGATCGAGGACATCCTCTGCCTCGGCGACCTGGTGGGCTACGGTCCCGACCCCATCCCGGTGGTGGACATCATCCGCAAGTGCTGCCGCTTCTCCCTCATGGGGAATCACGACTGGGCCCTCTTCAACGAGCCCATCGGCTTCAATCCGGCCGCCCGGGGCGCCATCGAATGGACCCGGACCCAGCTCGAGCCGGGCCTCTTCTCCGGGGGCGACAAGAAGTCCCGCTGGAATTTCATGAAGGCCCTGGCGCTGCGGATGAACCACGAGGGCTTCCTCTTCGTCCATGCGGCCCCCCAGAACCCCACGGAAGAGTACCTCCTGCGACAGGACGTGGACGAGATGCTCCACGAGCTATCCCCCAAGCTGAAGCGCGCCTTCGAGGAGGTGAGCACAGTTTGCTTCGTGGGACATACGCACCAGCCCGGGGTCATCACGGAGGACGCCCGATTCCTGGCCCCGTCGGACCTGGACAAGGGCAAATACAAGCTCAAGGAGGGGCAGCGCTGCATCGTCAACGTGGGGTCGGTGGGACAGCCGCGGGACGGGGATACCCGGTCCTGCTACCTCATCGTCGACGATGACACGCTGATCTATCGCCGGGTCGAATACGACCTGGAGAAGACGGCGCAGAAGATCTTCGAGAACAAGTCCATCGACAACCACATGGGCGAGCGGCTCCGGGTCGGTCACTGATGGCTCGGGGGGGAACCGAAGACAGTCCCCCCCCGATGTCCCCCCCTCGGCGGGGGGGAACCGAAGACAGTTCCCCCCCGATGTCCCCCCCTCGGCGGGGGGAGGGGTGCTGATGGCGGGTTGATTGCGAAAGTCTGGGGGATGGCTGGGCGTCGTCACGGCGACCTGGTCGTAGAGAGAGAGAGGGAGGTCTCGTGAACATCACCATTTCCGGAAGGCACGTCGAGGTCTCGAGCGCCATGCGGGACTTCGTCGAGGAGAAGGTCGAGCGCCTCGAACGGTATCTCAACCGGATTCGCAAGATCGACGTGGTCATGTCCGTGGAGGCGGGGAAGTCCACCGTGGAGCTCATCGTCTCCACGAAGCGCGGGCAGAACCTGGTGGCCCAGGCGGGACACGACGACATGTATGCCGCCATGGACCTCGTCCTGGACAAGGTGGAGCGACAGCTCACGAAGGTCAAGGAGAAGCTCAAGAGCCACCGGCTCCGTAAGGCGGAACCGGAGCCCGGCTCCGTGCGCACCGACGCCGCCAGCGGCGAGGAGGCGGAGGAGACGTACGACGAGGTGGTGGAGCGCATGGATATCGAGACGGCGGGGTAGGGTCGGCATGGCCGTCAGGTCTAGATCCCGGGGGCGGGGGGCGAAGGTGGGCGAGGGGGCCGCGGAGGGCGGCCAGGAGGGCACCGATTCGATGGGGCTCGATGTGGTGGTGGATGAGGCCTTGCTGTCCATGACGGCCACGACCAAGGACGGGGCCATCCGGGACCTGGTCCAGGCCCTGACCCGGCATGGCAGGGTCCGCAAGGATGGGGTGGAGGAGGTGGTGGAGGGGGTCCTGCGCCGGGAGTCCCGCGGATCGACGGGCATCGGCAACGGACTGGCGGTGCCCCACGACAAGGCCTGCCCCCGCGTGGACCAGTTCGTAGGGGTCTTCGGCCGCTCCGTGGAGGGGATCCCCTATGGCTCGGTGGACGGGGAGCCCGTCCACCTCTTCTTTCTGCTCCTTTCGCCCGGGACGCTCAAGGATCAGCACCTCGATGCCCTGAAGGCCATCGCCGGCATCGGCCGGGACGAGAATTTCTGCCGCTATCTTCGCGAGGCCCAGGGGGTGCGGGAGGTAAAGGACCTGATCCAGGAGGCCCAGCGCCGGTGAGGAGGCTTGCGGCAGTCTCGTGACCTCCCCCGGCCCCGCGGTCGTGGCCTTCGGGGGCGGCACCGGGATGGCCACACTTCTCCGGGGTCTGCGCCGCCACACCGAGCGCATCACCGCCGTGGTCACCGTGGGGGACGACGGCGGCTCCTCGGGACGGCTGCGCAAGGAGCTCCTGGTGCTCCCCCCGGGGGACATCCGGAACTGCCTGGTGGCGCTGTCCGAGGCCGACCCGCTGCGCGCGGAGCTGTTCCAGTACCGGTTCGAGGAGTCGGACCTCAAGGGGCACACCCTCGGGAACCTGCTCATCACGGCCCTCACCAAGCTCACGGGGGATTTCGCCCGAGCGGTGCGAGAGGCCGGTCGCCTCCTGGAGGTGCGGGGACGGGTGATCCCTTGCACCTGCGACCGGGTGGCCCTGGTGGCCCACCACCGGGACGGGACGAAGTCCACCGGGGAGGTGGAGATCTCGCGCAGCTCGCTGGAGATCCTCGAGGTGGAGTGGAAGCCCAGGCCCGGCCGTCTCTCGCCGGACATCGCCGAGGCCATAGGGGAGGCGGACCTGTTCGTCCTGGGCCCCGGCAGCCTCTACACCAGCGTCATCCCCAATCTCCTGGTCGAGGGGATGCTGGACGCCATCCGGGCCCGCGGCCGCACGGTGGCCTACGTCTGCAACATCATGACGCAACCCGGCGAGACGATCGGCTACACCCTCTCGGACCATGTGGATGCCATCCGTCGCCACACGCGGGGGGACTTCGTGGACGTGGTCTTCGCCCACGAGGGACCCATACCCGACGACGTGCTCGACCGCTACCTGGAGTCCGGGGCCGGGCCGGTCCGGGTGGACCCGGACCGCTGCCCGGGGGTCCGAGTCCTTCCAGGGGACTTCCTCGGGTCGAACGCGCCCGTCGCGGGGTCGCCGGCCGGGCCCGTCGTCCGCCACGACGGCGAGCGTCTGGCGTGGGCCCTGATGGGGCTTGTCGCCTAGGCCCAATGCCCTTGAGCGAAGGAGACCCACAGCGTCGCGGTAGGACGTGCAGGTGGCCGTGGACGTGGGCGTGACTAATCCATCGTGGGAGGTGACTCGGCCATCGTCGGCCTCGTGGTCCTCGAGGGCCAGGCGATGCCACCGATGCCTTGCGAGCATGTCCCCCGGGCAGGGATGGCCGGCATGTCCGCTTCATCCGGGGGCATTGCACCTGGCCCCGAACTCGGCGCGGTGGGCCGCCTCCTCCTCCGGGGTGGCGCGGTTCGAGGGCTTGGCGAAGGACACGGCCAGGACCGAGACCAGGGGCAGCGCCAGGGCCAGACCCGCTAGCCCCAGCAGGGTCTCGCCGATGGCGAAGGTCACCGTCAGGTTGAAGCCCAGGACCGAGGTGTAGACCGCGGGTCCCCAGAGGGGCGCGGCCCAGAGCGGCCGCCCGCGGCCGGCCCCCGGGTCGCCTCGCCGCGCGCGCCAGCCGTCGAAGGCCGCGAGCCCTCCCAGGATCACCGAGCCGACAAGGGCCCACCCAGCGAAGTTCGACAGGGGCACTCCGAACCAGGGGCCGGGCTCCGGGTAGTAGTAGAGCCTGCCCAGGAACCAGCGCTCGCCCCGGTGGGCCACCGGGTCGATGACCACGTCCAGGGAGACCATGAGGAGGACGGCCAGGCCCACGGTGAGCGAGGAACGCCGGAGCCGCCCCGTCTCGGCCAGTCCGAGGCCCAGGCCCCGGCCCATGCGCGGGCAGACCGCGAACAGGGCCGTGGACCAGGAGAAGTAGGCCAGGAAGGTGTACGAGAGGGAGTCCATGAACGGGACCCCTGCCACCCAGAGCTCCAGGTCCCGCGTCGGGGCCTCCACGTAGTGGTAGAGCCCATAGGGGAACCCGGTGCGCACGGAGGACCACTCGCTGGCGAAGGCCACGGCGTAGCCCCAGCCCAGGAGGAACACCGTCCGCGTCCAGCCCATGTGGCGCGAGCCGATGCAGAGGAACGCGGCCAGGAAGGCGAAGACGTAGGGGCGGAGCACCACCGTCCCCCAGAGCAGGCGCGCAATCTCCATCAGGGGCCCCAGCCTAGGCGTAGCCGTGGTCGAGGAACCAGCGGGCTGCGCGACCGAGCGCCTCCCGGGCGGGGCGGGTCTCGAGGCCCAGCTCCGCGCGCGCCCTCGAGGAGTCGAAGAACATCCGGCGCCGCGCCATGCGCACCCCGTCGAGGGGGACCGCGGGCTCGCGCCCCGAGACGGAGGCCCACGCGGTGCTGGCCGCCCCGGCCGCCCAGGCCAACCACCAGGGGATGCGAAGCCGCGGGGGCGCGCGTCCGGTCTGGGCGGCCAGCAGGCCCAGGACCTCCCGCAGGCTCAGGTTCTCGCCCCCGAGGATGTACCGCTCCCCGGCGACGCCCCGCTCGTAGGCCTGGACGTGGCCCCGGGCACAGTCGTCCACATCGATGATGTTCAGGCCCGTGTCCACGTAGGCGGGCATCCTGCCCCGGAGGAAGTCGAGGACGATGCGGCCCGTCGGTGTGGGCCTCAGGTCCCGGGGCCCCACGGGGGTGGACGGGTTCACGATGACCACGTCCAGGCCCCCGCGGAATGCGACCCTGGCCTCTTCCTCCGCGAGGACCTTGGAGCGCTTGTAGGGGCCCGCGGCCCGCAGCGGATCGGCCCGGTCGGCCTCGGTCCCCGGGCGGCCGTCCTCGGGCAGCCCCACCGCGGCCACGGAACTGGTGTAGACCACCCTCCGGACGCCGGCCGCGTGGGCTGCGGCCAGGATGGAGCGCGTCCCCTCCACGTTGGCGGAGAGGATCTCCGAGGGGTCCCGGGCCCAGAGACGGTAGTCCGCCGCCACGTGGAAGAGGGCCTCGCAGCCCTCCAGGGCCCGCGCCAGGGAGGCCGGGTCCAGGAGGTCGCCCTCCGCCGGTTCCACGCGGAGCCCCGCCAGGTTGTCCCGCCGGCTCGTGGGGCGGACCAGGGCCCGGACCGAGTGGCCCGCCTCCAGGAGGGCGCGCAGGACCGCAGAGCCCAGGAAGCCCGTGGCGCCGGTGATGAGGGTCCGGGGCACGCCGCGGGAGGATACCGCGCCCCGGCTGGCACGGCCACGGATCGTGGGCGATACTTGCATCGTGATGGAAACCCGCCTCCCCGAGGGTCGGCTCGGGCCCGGTCGGGCCCTCGCCCCGTTCCCGAGCGCCCTCGTGGCCCTCCTGCTCCTGGTCGCCCCCGGGGCGCGCGCCCAGACCACCGGGGAGCCGGACCCGCAGGTCCTGGAGGAGGCCATCCGCGCGGGGACGGGCTGGCTCCTGGCGCGACAGGGTGCCGACGGGGCCTGGGGCGGGCGCTACGCCGAGGCCTACCCGGGTGGGCCGACAGCCCTGGCCGTTCGGGCCCTGCTGGCCACCGGCCAGAACCCCGAGTCCGCCCCGGTGGTGGGGGCCCTGGCCCGACTCCGCACCTTCCCCCTGGACCGGACCTACGCCGTGGCCTCGATGGTCCTGGCCATCACCCGGCGCTATGCCCCCCCGCGCCGGCTCCTGGAACGGACCCGCAGACCCTACGAGGTGGTGGCCCGCAAGACCTACGACCGCCTGGCCCACCCCCGGGACCGCTCCCACATGGACCTCTGCGTCCGCTGGCTGGTGGAGCACCAGGAGGGGCCAGGCTGGCGCTATCCCGGCTCGGAGGTCCCCGGTGGTCCCGTTCAGGACGCAATCCACACCTGCTACGCCCTGGCGGCGCTCCATGAGGCGGCCCTATTGGGGGCGGACGTCCCGCCGGAGGTCTTCCAGCGGGCCCTGGAGGGCCTGCTGGACGGACAGCAGGCGGAGGGGGACGAGGTGAGGCGCTTCCCGGTCCCGCTGGCGGACCTGCCCATCGCCGGCTCCCCCGCGGTCGGACCGGCGGCGGGGGCTCGTCCGGAGGCGCCGGACCCGGCGGGGGAGCGCATGCATGCACGCGGGTGGGGCTACGTCGCGCGAGCGGTCCCCACGGTCGGGCCCACGACCGCCTCCCTGGCCTCCCTGGCCCTCTGCAAGGAGAGGCTGGAGAAGGGGCGCGACTACGGGAGCGCCCTG
This sequence comes from Planctomycetota bacterium, assembly GCA_016209495.1. GTDB lineage: Bacteria > Planctomycetota > JACQVX01 > JACQVX01 > JACQVX01 > JACQVX01. Next base: position 322 of record JACQVX010000234.1, on the reverse strand, counting down.
CGCGAACAGGTGGGCCGCGCCCTCCGCGACGGGGCGGGGTGGCTCGCCACGCACCTGGTCGAGACCCCCCCTCGCCGCTCGGCCGGAGACCCCGGCCCCGGTACGGAGCGCTGGCGCCATGCGGACCTGGAACTCCTCGAGCGCGCGGCCACGCTCCTGGCCGTCGAGCGCCTAGGCGACAGGGACTGGTGGGGGGAGGGGGCGGCCTGGCTCCTGGACCACCAGGAGAAGGATGGGGCCTGGGATGCAGCGGGCGACCCGGTCACGTCCACGGCCTTCGCCCTGCTCTTCCTCTCCCGCCCGACCCGCCCCCTGCTGGGCC
>JACQVX010000230.1 GCA_016209495.1 Planctomycetota bacterium | reverse complement strand
GCGCCGAGACGAGGCCCGCCAGGGTGACGGCCGCGGTCCCCTGGATGTCGTCGTTGAAGCAGCAGGTACGGTCCCGGTATCGGTCCAGGAGCCGCAGGGCGTTCGTCCCGCCGAAGTCCTCGAACTGGATGAGCGGCGAGCCCCAGAGCGACTCCGCCGCCGCGACGAACTCCCCCACCAGCTCGTCGTAGGCGGCGCCCCGGAGCCTCCGCCGCGGCAGGCCCAGGTAGAGCGGGTCCTCGATCAGCTCCTGGTTCTCCGTGCCCACGTCCAGCATCACCGGCAGGCACCCCGCGGGGTCCACCCCGGCGCAGGCGGTGTAGAGGGCCAGCTTCCCCACCGGGATCCCCATCCCGTTGGCCCCCAGGTCGCCCAGGCCCAGGATGCGCTCCCCGTCGGTGACGACGATGACCGCCACCTCCCGGGACGGCCAGTGGCCCAGGACCTCCGCCACCCGGCCCCGGTCCTCGGCGCTGAGGTAGAGGCCGCGGGACCGCTGGAAGATATGGGCGTACCTCTGGCAGGCCTCGCCCACGGTGGGGGTGTAGATGATGGGGAGCAGCTCCTCGAACGAGTCCATGATGGTGCGGTAGTAGAGGCGCTCGTTCCGGTCCTGGAGGGCCGCCAGGAAGACGTACTTCTCCAGGGCCGAGGTCTTCCGCCGCAGGTTCTCCAGGACCCGCCCCTCCTGCTGGGCCTGGGTGAGGACCCGGGGCGGCAGGAGGCCCACCAGGCCCAGGGCCTCCCTCTCCGCCTCGGTGAAGGCGGTCCCCTTGTTCCAGGCCGGGTCGTGGAGCAGGTCCATCCCCCGCCGGGGGACTCGCCGCGCCGTTCGCGTTCCCATGGGGCGGCCATGATACACCGGCGGGCTCGCAGGTTCTTCCTCGCCGCGCCCGGTCGAACCACAAGCGTGTCCATCGACCCGTTCGCCGCGCCTCGCCTGCTCGCTCACTCCACCGCCAGCCCACGCAGGGCGATGAGGTTGCGGACATTGGGCTCCACGCCCCGCACCCGCGGGCCATGGAGGTTCCGGGTGGAGTAATGGTGGATGGGCAGCACGGGGGCGGACTCCAGGAGACGAGCCTCGGCGCGGCGGAGGGCCGTCCTGCGCGCGGGGCCCTCGGGGGTCCGCCCGGCGAGGGACACCAGGGCGTCATAGTCCGGGTCGGACCATCCTGTCCGGTTGTTCCCCGCGCCGGTCTGGAAGAGGTCCAGGAACGTGGACGGGTCCACGTAGTCGGCGATCCACGAGGAGCGCGCCAGGTCGTAGTCCAGCCGGTCCATGGCGTCCAGATAGACCTTCCACTCCATGTGGACGAGGGCCACCTCCACCCCCAGGGCCTCGCGCCACTGGGCCTGGAGGACCTCCGCCAGGTCCCGGTTCGCGTCGCCCGTGTTGTAGACGTAGTCCAGCCGCCTGAGCCCCCTCCCCCCCGGATAGCCCGCCTCGCCCAGGAGCCGGCGGGCCTCGTCCACGTCCCGCCCCGGCCCCTGCGGCGGCTCGTAGCCCGGGATGCCCGGCGGGACCAGGGACAGGGCCGGCCGCTCGCCCCCCCGGAGGATCCGGCGGCAGATGGCCTCCCGGTCCAGGGCCAGCCCCAGTGCCCTCCGCACCCGGGGGTCGTCGAGGGGAGGCCGCGTCACGTTCAGCCTCGCGAAGAGGGTCCCCAGGGTGTCTCCCAGGTGCAGGTCCTCCCGCCCCCGCAGGGCATCCATGAGGAAGGCCGGCACCTCCGTCACCAGGTCCGCCTCCCCGGTCTCGTAGAGGTTGAAGCCCGTGGCGGCGCTCTCCACGGTCAGGGAGAGGACCCGGGGGGAGGCCGGCCTGCCCGGGGCCGCCCCCCACCACCGCGGGTTCGCCCGGAGCAGGATGTGGCGGTTCAGGACCCATTCCGCCAGGAGGTAGGGCCCGCTCGACACCGCGTTCGACGGCCGTAGCCAGGTCTCCCCGTGGGCCTCCAGGGCTCGCCTCGGCACCGGCCGGAAGGGGGTGAAGGCGGCCAGGCGCAGGAAATAGGCGCAGGGGTGCCGGAGGCGTACCACCAGGGTCCGCGGGTCCGGCGCCTCCACCGCGGCGAGGACCCGGAAGAGGTAGGCGTAGTCCCCTCCCCCGGGGCCCGCCGCGCGGCCCCAGGACCAGACGAAGTCCTCGGCCCCGAGCGGACCCCCGTCGGACCAGGAGGCCTCCCGCAGGTGGAAGGTCCATTCCCGTCCGTCCCCGGAGACCTCCCAGGACCGCGCCAGGGCCGGCACCACCTCCAGGCCCCGCGGGACCTCCTCCACCAGCCCGTCGAAGATCGCGTCGGCCAGGCGCATCTCCGCCACCCCGGTGACGAGGGCGGGGTCCAGGGTCTGGGGCTCCACCGGCGTCACCAGGACGAAGTCGGCCTCGGGGGCCCTCGCCGGGCAGCCCGCCGCCAGGACCGCCAGGGCGAGCGCCCCTTCGGCGAGGGCCGGGACGGGTCGGGGTCGGCGACTCAGGACGTGCGCTCGAGGAAGCGGCGCCGGGTGAGGCCGCGCTGGAGCTTCCCGCTCGAGGTGCGGCAGATGGTGTTGCGGCCCACCAGGGCGACCACCGCGGGGGTGACGCCCGTGACCTCCGCGACCCGGCGGCGCACCTCCCGCCCCAGTCCCTCCCGGGCGGGCCCCTCGGGCAGGTCCGTCTCGCAGACCAGATAGAGCCCCTCCCCCGCCCCCGAGGGGTCCCAGTGGCCGAAGGCCACCACGTTCCCCTTGCGCACGCCGTCCAGGTCCTCCACGGCCCACTCGAAGTCCGTGGGTAGGAATTTCCGGCCGCGGATGACGATGATGTCCTTGGAGCGCCCCGTGACCCGGAGCTCCCCGTCCCGCAGGTACCCCAGGTCCCCCGTGTCCAGCCACCCGTCCCGCAAGACCTCCCGCGTCAGCTCCGGGAGGGCGTGATAGCCGCGCATCACCGTGGGGCCGCTCACCTGGATGCCTCCCACGCCCCCCTCGGGGAGCGGCGCGCCCTCCTCACCGACCACGCGCACGCGGGTCTCGGGCATGGGCCGCCCCAGGTTCACCACCTCCAGGGCGTCCGGCTCGTCCCGCGGGACCACCTCGGCCACGGCCCGCCCCACCAGGGCCGAGCGGGAGATCCGGTCCGTGCGGTAGGGACGCCCCGACTCGTGGAAGCTCACCGCCAGGGTGGCCTCGGCCAGGCCGTAGCAGGGCTGGCAGGCGCTCTCCGGGAGGCCGTAGGGGCGGAAACGCCGCGTGAAGGCCGCCAGGACCCTGGCCGAGATGGGCTCCGCCCCGCATAGGGCGGAGCGCCAGCAGGAGAGGTCCAGGCCCTCCAGGTGCCGGTCGCGGGCGCGCTCGGCCGTGTAGGCGTAGGCGAAGTTCGGCGCCGGGGAGATGCTCCCGCGGTGGTCCGCCACCGCGCGCAGCCAGGTGGCCGGGTTCTTCATGAACCGGTACGGGGACATGAAGACCGCGTCCAGGCCCCAGTAGAGGGAGAACAGGAGGCAGCCGATGAGCCCCATGTCGTGGTAGAGCGGGAGCCAGCAGACCGAGACGTCCTCGGGGGTGACCTTCAGGGACCAGCCGATCTGGTAGACGTTGGACACCAGGTTCCCGTGGGTGAGGACCGCCCCCTTGGGCTGGCCCGTGGAGCCCGAGGTGCACTGCACCAGGGCCGGGTCCCCCGGTCCGACGGCCACGACCTGGAATGCCGTCCCGCCGGCGCGGGCCTCCTGGCGCAGCTCGTGGGCCAGTATGGTGTCCAGGCCCTCCAGGGCGGCGCCCCCGACGCTGGCCACCAGGGTGTCCCGCATGCGCACCGTGGTGACCAGGCGGCGCGCGCCCAGGTAGGTCGCCAGCCGCGCGGTGCGCCGCGTGAAGTCCTCGCCGGAGCCCAGGCCCGAGGGGAGGGCCAGGGGGACGGGCACCGCCCCGCCCAGGAGCAGGCCGAAGTAGACGTAGAGGAAGTCCGGCGTCGTGGGGAGGAGCAGCATCACCAGCTCGCCCCGGGCCACGCCCCGGCGCTGGAGGGCCCCGGCCCGGGCGGCGGCCTCCTCCTTGACGAGGAGATACGGGACCACGCTCTCGGTCCCGTCGTCGTCGATGAAGGTGACGCCCCGCACCGGGGCGGAGGCCTTGGAGTCGAAGTCCAGGACGTCCGTGAGGGTCTGGAAGCGGAGGTCCAGCGTCAAGGCAAGACGGCCCGGCGCCGGCGCACCAGGTCCACCACGTCGCGGCCCGTGACCATCCCCGCGGCCTCCAGGTCCGAGATGGAGATACCGAAGGCCTCCTCCAGGGAGACCACCAGGTCCACGGCCCGGACCGAATCCAGCCCGTAGCCCCGGAGCGGCGCGTCGAGGCGGAAGACCCCCTCGTCCAGGCCGCAGGAGCGGACCACCAGGGTCTCCACCTTCCCGGCGACCTCGTCCATGGGCCGCGCCACCTCCGGCGCGGCATTCTACGCGGTGGGACCTCGCCCTTGAATCCCCCGCCCGACTCTGCCCACGCCTCCGGCCGCGGGCGTGGGCGTGGGCGTGGGCGCGGGCGCGGGCGTGGGCGCGGGCGTGGGCGCGGGCGCGGCCGCGGGCGTGGGACGTGACTCGTGGGTCGTGGAACGTGGACGTGTGGGAATAGTGTCGTGGTGCTATCCTGCCCGCTCGCCGGGGCCCTGGCCCAGCCGCCTCCTGACCTCCAGGGCCTTATCGAGCAGCGGCAGGACCCCCCGATCCCGGTCCCGATCAGCGGCTCGCTTGCTCGCGATGATGTCTTCCAGGCGGGCGACGAGGAGCGTGTGGTTTCCGACCTTGACGCGCTCCGCCCGGGCCCGCAGGCCCTCGAAGGACGCGATCCCGGAGAGGCGATCCAGGAAGTCCAGTTGGAGCTCGTGGGTGAGGATCCGATAGACCTCGGAGGCGGGCAGGAAGGGCTGCTGGAGGGCCGCACCCAGGTCCCTGGCCACGCCCCGGAGCTTGTCGAGGTTCGCGGGGGTGTTGCGGAAGGCGAAGTCCACATCCCGGGTGGTCACGGGCACCCCCAGGAGCGCCGCCGCGCTGTTCCCCACCACCACCACTTCGAGGCGGTGGCGTTCCAGTGCATCCAGGACCGGGGCGATGAGCGGGTTCACAGCGCCCAGGCGTCGGGGCCCACGCGCTGGAGCAGGAAGTCGAAGGGGTCGGCGCGTTCCCGCAGGAAGCCCCAGAGGATGAGCTCCAGGTCCTCCCGGGAGATGTCCGGAAGCTCCTTCTCCAGCCGGTCCGCGTGTTCGCGGACCTGGACGGCGAGATCCTCCGGGCTCATGGGCGCAGGGTATCACGGCCCGGACGAGGGGGCCAGGGAGGGGGCGCCGCCTCGGGCCGAATGGCCTCCGAGCGCGCCCCGCCGGTGGCGGGCCGCGTAGCCCGCAGCCGTCGCCGATAGACGACGAGGGCCGCAGGCCGAGCTTTGCGAGGCCATGGCCGCGGGCGCGGGCGCGGAACCGCCCCGCCACGGGCGCGGGGACCGCCGCGCACCCCGGGGCGCCGTCCGCCTTGCCCCGCTGGCCGCGGGAGGGTAGGTTTAGCGGGGCCCCATGCGTCTCGCCATGTGCCTCAGCACAAGCCAGCCCGCGGCAGGCCGGGCGCCTCGCACCCCGCGGGTGCGGGCCCTGGCCGTGGGCCTGGCCCTCCTGGCGGCCGGCGCCCCCCCCCTGGCCGCGGGGTGCGAGGC